>CAYFXN010000001.1:0-17870 GCA_964347065.1 uncultured bacterium
GGACCGTCGGCGCCGGCGTCGTGTCGGAAATAATACAGTAGGAAAAGGATAAGGGGGAAACGGGATGGAAGCACAGAGGATCAGGATTAAGCTGAAGGCGTTTGACCACCGGCTGATAGATAAATCGGCGCTCGATATCGTGAATAAGGCGAAGGAGACCGGTGCGAAATCGTATGGACCGATTCCCCTGCCAACTAAAATCGAAAGGTTCACGGTGAACAGGTCGCCTCATATAGATAAAAAATCAAGAGAACAGTTCGAAATCCGAACGCACAAGAGGCTGATCGATATTTTAGAACCGAATCCGACAACCCTCGATGCACTGATGAAACTCGATCTTCCGGCAGGTGTGGAAGTTGAGATAAAACTTTAAGATAAATAGATAAAGGTGCTGAAATGAAAAAGGGAATAGTTGGAAGAAAAGTAGGCATGACACAAATTTTCAACGATGATGGACATGCCATTCCCGTAACGGTCATAGAGGCCGGGCCCTGTGTCGTCATCCAGAAGAAAACCGTTAAACATGATGGGTACAGCGCGATTCAGGTGGGATTCAAACCGAAAAAGAGTCACAGGGTGAACAGACCTCTCATGGGTCATTTTAAAAAAGCAGGGAAGGGCGCTTTTTACTTTTCCCGGGAACTCAAGGTGGACGACGCTGAAAATTTTGAACTGGGCCAGGAGATAAAGGCCGATATTTTCGACGAAGGTGAATACGTCGATGTCACAGGTTACAGCAAGGGGAGAGGGTTTCAAGGTGTCGTGAAGAGGCACGGTTTCGGAGGCGGGCCGGGGTCGCACGGCTCTATGTTTCACCGGGCCCCCGGCGCGATCGGACAGTGTGCAACACCCTCGAGAGTCTGGAAAAACCAAAAGATGCCCGGACAGTATGGAAATGAGAGGGTGACAGTTATGAATCTGAGGGTCATCAAAATTTTCCCTGAGAAAAACCTGATACTTATCAAAGGCGCTGTTCCCGGCTCGAGAAATGGGATGGTAATAGTGAGAAAAGCCCTTAAAAAGAGGAAAAATACTTAACGCCGGCGGAGATAGGGGATAATGGCGAGAATTGAAATCGTAGATGCCGATAGAAAAGTCGTAGAGGAAAGGGAACTGAGCGAATCAATCTTCGGTGCCGAAGTTAAGACCCATCTGCTTCACACGGTGGTTGTCGCGCAGATGGCATACCGCAGGAGCGGCACGGCCTCGACGAAGAAACGGAGTGAGGTAGCAGGCGGGGGGAGAAAACCGTGGAGGCAGAAGGGGAGCGGCAGAGCCCGGGCAGGAACGATAAGGTCTCCTCTCTGGAGAGGAGGGGGGATCATTTTTGGCCCGAAGCCACGCGATTACAGCCAGAAAGTTAACAAGAAAGTGATGAAGTCCGCACTCCGTTCGGCTCTCAGCCAAAAAATGCTAGAGAACAATATAATCGCCCTCGACAGGATCGAGCTTGAATTGCCGAAGACGAAAGAGTTCCTGAAGTTTGCCCGCTTGTTTGATCTGAATAGTGCGCTTATCGTCGATGTGGAACCGTCGGAAAACCTCAGGCTCGGGGCACGGAATCTCAGAGATTTCAAAGTGCTCCCGGGGGATGCACTGAATGTTTACGATATCCTCTGTTACGAAAAACTCGTCATCACGAAAAGTGCGTTGGAGAAAATCGAAGAGGGACTTGGAAGATGAAGAGATACCACATTATAAAGAGGCCTGTGATCACGGAAAAGTCATCGTACATGAAGGATGTGGGGAACTACGTTGTTTTCGAAGTTGACAAGAAAGCCAACAAGGCACAGATAAAAAAAGCAGTGGAGGAGCTCTTCAAGGTCAAGGTCGAAGGTGTGAAGACAATAGTCGTGCCCGGCAAAGAAAAAAGGCTCGGCCGCTCAGCGGGAAGAGTTCCCTCATGGAAAAAAGCGATCGTAAAACTGAGACAGGGGGAAAAAATAGAGTTTTTTGAAGGCGTGTAAATTCGCAGGCGGAGAATCGTTATGGGTATCAAGCACTTTAAGCCCACATCACCGGGCGTGAGATCGAAGTCGGTATTGACTTCTGAGGATATCACCAAGAAAAAACCCGAAAAGTCTCTCACCAGACCGCTGAGAAAAACAGGCGGCAGAAACAACCAGGGCCGCACGACTTCCTGGTGCAGGGGAGGGGGGCACAAGCGAAAGCTGAGGATAATCGACTTCAAAAGGGATAAGACCGATATCCCGGCCCGTGTAGCAACCATCGAGTACGATCCGAACCGCTCTGCGCGAATTGCACTTCTCTATTACGCCGACGGAGAGAAAAGGTATATAATCGCCCCTCTCGGTTTATCGGTGGGTGACACGGTCATTGCATCGCAAAGTGCGGACATCAAGCCGGCAAACTGCCTTACTTTGAAAAATATACCGGTGGGAACGCTCATACATAACGTTGAATTGAAAATCGGAAAGGGAGGGCAGATCGCGAGAGGTGCCGGGTCGGTTTGTCAGATTCTGGCAAAGGAAGGAAAGTACGCGCACATCAAGCTCCCTTCAGGTGAGGTGAGGTTGATAAATTTAAACTGCAAAGCCACGATTGGCCAGGTCGGCAATCTGGACCATGAAAACATATCCATGGGGAAAGCGGGAAGAAGAAGATGGATCGGAAGGAGGCCAAGCGTCCGCGGTACGGCGATGAATCCCGTTGACCACCCTCACGGAGGGGGAGAGGGAAAAGCAAAAGGAGGCAGGCACCCGGTTTCACCCTGGGGGATGCCGACAAAAGGTTACAAAACGAGGCAGAAAAAGACGTCAGATAAATTCATCGTGAAAAAGAGAAAGTAAGGGAGGAATTCCATGCCCCGGTCGGTAAAAAAGGGACCATTTATTGATGGACATTTGATGAAGAAGATAAACAGGGCAATAGAGGCAAATGATAAGCGGGTAATAAAAACCTGGTCGAGAAGATCGACCATCGTGCCGGAAATGGTTGGATTGACCTTCGCAGTACACAACGGAAAGAAGTTTTTCCCCGTGTACATAACCGAAAACATGGTAGGTCATAAGCTGGGAGAGTTTGCCCCCACGAGGACTTTTTACAGTCACGCAGGTGACCGCAAGGCAAGAAGAGTAAAGTAACTCACCGGAGACGGATTATGGAAACGAGAGCGTGTTTACGATATGTGAAGGTGTCACCACGGAAGGCGATGCTGGTTGTGGATATGATCAGGGGCAAGGATATTAATAACGCAATAACGTTGCTGAAGTTCAGCAAAAAAGGGTCTGCGCGGATCGTTAAAAAAGTCCTCGACTCGGCGATTGCAAACGCAACGGAAACCGGCCAAATTGACCTGGATAATCTCTATGTCAAGAGAGCCTTCGTCGACCAGGGGCCGATGATGAAAAGGTTCAGGGCCGCTCCAATGGGGAGGGCTCATATGTACCGGAAGAGGACCAGTCACATAACGATAATTCTCGATGAAAAGTAAAAGGAGGGCGTTTTGGGACAGAAAGTGCACCCTTATGGATTCAGGGTAGGGATCACGAAGGACTGGAAGTCGAGATGGTACGCAGATAGGGATTACGCAAAGTTGCTTCAGGAAGACCTAAAGATAAAAGAGTTTGTCAAGAACAAGATGTTTCATGCAGGAATCGCAGACGTTGAGGTAGAGCGGAAAGCGAAAAAAGTTATCGTCCAGGTCAGAACATCCCGCCCCGCTCTCGTTATCGGGAAAAAAGGCGTCGAAATCGAAGCGCTCAAAAAAGATTTGCAAAATTTGACCGAGAAAGAGATATCGGTGACGATTCACGAAGTGAGAAGGCCCGAACTCAGCGCAATTCTCGTTGCAGAAAATGTCGCTACGCAGATACTCCGACGGGTTGCCTACAGAAGGACCATGAAAAAAGCCGTTATGAACACGATGAAGTACGGCGCGAAGGGTATAAAGATCGGCGTCGCAGGGAGACTTGCCGGTACCGAAATAGCAAGGTCCGAATGGTATAGGGAGGGAAGGGTTCCCCTGCACACGATAAGGGCCGATATCGATTATGGGTTTGCCGAATCCAAGACTACCTATGGGGTCATCGGGGTCAAGGTGTGGATATACAAGGGAGAAATCTTCGACAAAGATGAAGAGAGCGAAACCTGAGGCGGAGGAAAGATAAATGCGGGCTCCCAAGAGGGTCAAATACAGAAAAAGGCAAAAGGGCAGAATGAAAGGGAAGGCCCAGAGTGGCAATTACGTGGCTTTCGGAGAATTTGGTATAAAGGCCATGCAGAGCGGTTGGATAACTTCACGGCAAATTGAATCCGCCAGGATTGCCATCACCCGCCACGTGAAAAAAGGGGGGAAACTCTTCATCCGGATTTTCCCTGACAAGCCTATAACGAAGAAACCTGCGGAAACGAGGATGGGGAAAGGGAAAGGTTCTCCCGAGTTCTGGGTGGCAGTGGTGAAACCGGGAAGAATATTGTATGAGATAGAGGGTGTCTCTCAGGAGGTGGCAAAGGAGGCGTTTCGCCGGGCCTCCCATAAGCTCCCGGTAAAAACGAAGTTCGTAACAAGGGAATTGTAAGATGAAATCGAGAGAACTCAGAGACTTGACGATCGCCGAGCTGATACAAAAAGAGGCAGAGATGGAGGATGAGATATTCCGCCTCAAGATAAAGCGGTACACAACGCAGTTGGAAAACAAGATGCTTATCAGGAGCAAAAAAAGGGTCCTTGCGAGAATGAAAACCATAATTCGTGAAAAACGGTTGGAAGAAATCAATAAACGCGACGAGGTGAAGGGGTAAATGGCTGAAACGAAAAGGGGATTGAGAAAGTCCCGAATTGGCGTGGTGGTGAGCGACAAGATGGATAAAACCGTCGTCGTACAGGTTACGAGGATAGTGATGCACCCCCTTTATAAGAAGTACATACGGAAAAGGTCGAAACATAAAGCTCACGATGAACGGGGAGAATATAAGATAGGGGACACTGTGGAGATACGGGAGTCTCGGCCAGTTTCGAAAGAGAAGAGATGGCAGGTGATTAAATTGATCGAACGGCCCGAGATCAAATAAGGTTTTGAGGGAGTTTCGCCATGATTCAGATGCAAACGGTACTTGATGCTGCGGACAACTCCGGCGCAAAGAAACTTTACTGTATCAAGGTGCTCGGCGGGTCGCGGCGGAGATACGCATCGCTTGGCGATGTTATTGTCGTTAGTGTAAAAGAGGCGCTCCCAAACAGCAAGGTGAAGAAGGGAGATGTTATGAGGGCAGTAGTGGTGAGGGCCACGAAGGAGATCCGAAGGCTCGATGGCACCTATATAAAGTTTGACTCCAACTCCGCAGTGCTCATAAACCATCAGGGTGAACCCGTAGGCACGAGGATTTTTGGCCCCGTGGCCAGAGAGCTCAGGGCGAAAAACTTCATGAAGATAATATCTCTGGCACCGGAAGTGCTCTAAGGAGAAATCGTAATGGCTCACGTTAAGTTCCGCATAAGGCGAAATGACATCGTCCGGGTTATCAGGGGAAAGGACCGGGGAAAAGTCGGTAAGGTTATCAGGGTTCTGCCAGATAAGAAAAAGGTTATCGTCGAAAAGGTAAATATTGTAAAAAGACACGTACGCCCCAGTAACGTCAATCCCCAGGGAGGCATAATCGAGAAGGAGTTACCCATATTCATCACGAACGTGATGATCATGTGTGACAAGTGTAATAAACCGGTGAGGGTGGGATACAAGGCTACCGATGGAGGGGAAAAATTCCGCTACTGCAAGAACTGCGAAGAGGTAATCGAGGCGAAGAAGAAATAGGGAAGAGGGATTGCGATGAAACCGAGACTATTAGAGCATTATAACAACGAAATCAAAAAGAAGATGATGGACCAGTTTCAATACAAAAACGAGATGGAAGTTCCCCGGTTGGTGAAGATAATCGTAAATATGGGCGTCGGAGAGGCAATTCAGAACATCAAGCTACTTGACTCATCCATGGACGAGATCGCGGTCATTACCGGGCAGAGGCCAATTGTTACGAAGGCTCGCCTTTCAATTTCAAATTTTAAACTGAGGAAAGGCATGCCTGTGGGAACCAAGGTGACCCTGAGGGGAACCAGAATGTACTTTTTCATCGATAAGCTCTTCAACGTAGCCCTCCCCCGTGTGCGGGATTTCAAAGGAGCGTTGCAAAGGGGTTTTGACGGGAGGGGAAATTACACCCTGGGTATCAGGGAGCAGATAATCTTCCCTGAGATTAATTACGATAAGATCGAGAAAATTAAGGGGATGAACGTAACTTTTGTAACGACGGCGAAAACGGACGAAGAAGCCCACGCGCTGCTCAAGCTGCTCGGGATGCCGTTCCGCAACTAAAGGAGGAAGAGCGTTGGCGAGAAAAGCACAGCTTGAAAAGATGAAAAGGGAACCAAAATTCAGGGTGAGAAAAAGGAATCGGTGCAGGAGATGCGGCCGCTCGAGGGGGTATTACCGGAAATTTGACCTGTGCAGGATATGCCTGAGGGAACTCGCGCTGAGGGGTGAGCTCCCCGGCGTGAGAAAAGCGAGCTGGTAAGGGGGAGAAGACCATGCCGATCAACGATCACGTTGCGAATATGCTTACGAGAATGAGAAACGCGCAGATGGCGGGGAAAAAATCGCTGGAGATACCGTCATCCAACATGCTCGTGTCGATAGCAGCTATTTTGGAAGAGGAGGGGCTCATCGGTAACTTTAAATATGTCGAGGACGGGAAGCAGGGAAAGCTGAGAATCAGTCTCAGGCAGAGCCCCATTTACGGATACGCCATTATCGGTACGAAGAGGATCAGCAAACCGGGAAGAAGGGTATATGTGGGAAAAGATAAAATACCCGTCGTAAAAAGGGGGTACGGCATCTGCATACTCTCCACATCAAGGGGTTTGATGACAGGAGAAAAAGCCAGAAAATTGGGAGTTGGCGGAGAGGTTCTCTGCGAAATCTGGTAAAGGGAGAGGAGAAATGTCCAGGATTGGAAAGATGCCCATTGATGTTCCAGAGGGCGTCAAGATAGAGCTTTCCGGCAATTTACTGAATGTTTCCGGGAAGCTCGGGTCGCTTTCCCGGAAGATTCCGAGAGAGATA
This sequence comes from uncultured bacterium, assembly GCA_964347065.1. GTDB lineage: Bacteria > Desulfobacterota > Deferrimicrobia > J040 > J040 > WVXK01. The sequence goes on from CAYFXN010000001.1 coordinate 7,080, forward strand.
GAGTTGAAGGTAGAAAACGGCAGGATTCATGTTACGAGGACCTCCGAGACGAAAAAGGCGAGGTCCTTCCACGGTCTTTTCAGGACCCTTGTCAGTAACATGGTGGAAGGAGTTTCACGTGGGTTCGAAAAGGTTCTGGAAATACAGGGCGTCGGGTACAAGGCCGAGTTGAAGGGGAAGGAGCTTCACTTGACCCTCGGATATTCCCACCCCGTAATATTTCCGCTGGAGGAGGGTATTAACGTTACCGTGGAAGAGAGAAACACGGTGATCAAAGTGTCGGGTTACGACAAAGAGAAGGTAGGCCTCGTGGCAGCAAAGATCAGAGCTTTTAGAAAGCCCGATGTATACAAGCACAAGGGAATCCGGTACAGAGGCGAGCGGTTGATCAAGAAGGCAGGCAAGGCTGTCGGAAAGTGATTTCAGACCAAAACAAAAGTCAGGAGTTTGGCTTATGGCAGTAAAAGATAAAAAAAATGTTTTAAGAATACGAAGGAAGAAAAGAATAAGAAAGAAAATTTTCGGTGTTGCCGAACGCCCGAGATTATCCGTATTTCGCAGTGCGAAACATATTTACGCACAGCTCGTAGACGATTCGATCGGTTTCACGATCCTCACTGTTTCAACACTCAACAAGGATGTTAGGGACCAGGTCAAGGGTCTTAAAAAAACCGAGGCAGCGAAGGTAGTAGGGAAGATCATAGCCGATAAGGCAAAGGAAAAGGGAGTGAAGAAGATCGTTTTTGATAGAAATGGGTTTCTGTATCACGGCAGGGTCAAAGCCCTTGCAGAGGGAGCGCGGGAGGCAGGGCTCGAATTCTAAGGCAAACAATGAAAAGGAGGCTTCCGATTTGAGCAAGAGAATCAACCCCGAGGGACTCGATTTGAAAGAAAAAGTGATTCACATAAGCAGAGTTTCCAAAGTTGTCAAGGGCGGTAAAAGGTTCAGCTTCAGCGCTCTCACTGTAGTTGGTGATGGCGGGGGAATAGTCGGATATGGTCTCGGCAAGGCAAACGAGGTTCCTGAGGCGATACGGAAGGCGGTAGAAAAGTCGAAGAAAAATCTCGTGAAGATACCGCTCATCGACGGGACTATCCCCTATGACTCTCTTGGCAAATTTGGTGCGAGCAAAGTTGTGTTGAAACCGGCTTCTCCGGGAACGGGAGTTATTGCCGGGGGAGCTATACGGGCAGTTGTCGAGGCCGCAGGAGTCAAGGATATCCTCACGAAATCAATCGGAAGCAATAATCCTCACAACCTTGTCCGAGCCTGCATCGACGGCCTCTTGAAAATAAAGGACCCCTCTTCTGTTGCAGCTTTTAGGAAAAAAGGGGAGGAGTGAGGGGGCATCATGGTCAAGGAATTGAAAATAACCTTAAAGAAAAGCCTCATCGGTAAGCCGGAAAAACAAAGAAGCGTCGTTCGAGGACTGGGGCTGAGGAAGCTAAACAGCTCTGTTATAAAGAAGGATACCCCCGAGATCAGGGGGATGGTCGAGAAAGTCAAGTTTATGCTCCACGTGGAGGAAACAATAGATTGATCACGGAGAGATCAGATGAGATTAGGTGACTTGAAGCCGGCGTCCGGGTCAAAAAAAGAGAAGAAAAGAGTGGGAAGGGGAAGGAGCTCCGGGCTGGGAAAAACATCGGGGCGAGGGCATAAAGGACAGAATCAAAGGTCGGGAGGAAAAACCCGTCCCGGTTTTGAAGGTGGCCAGATGCCTCTCCAGAGAAGAGTACCCAAAAGAGGTTTTCGTAACATTTTCAGGAAGGAGTACGCTATCGTAAATGTTGGAAACCTCAATATCTTCGATGATGGCGCAGTTGTGGACATACCTTTCCTTGTTCAAAGTGGCCTCGTTAAAAACCTCAAATCCGGAGTCAAACTTTTGGGAAAAGGGGATGTAAAGAAAAAACTCATTGTTAAGGTAAATAAGGCATCTGCTTCTGCTGTGGAGAAGGTCAAAGCGGCGGGCGGATCGGTAGAGGTAAGCTAATTTGATCGGAAGTCTCCAAAATATAACCCGAATTCCCGAGTTGAGAAAGAGAATTCTCGTCACAGCCGGCTTCCTGGTCGTTTACCGGCTGGGTGCGCACGTTCCAACACCCGGGATTGATACGCCAGCACTTTCAGCTTTTTTCGCGCAGCAAAGCGGAACGCTTTTTGGAATGATCGATATGTTTTCCGGCGGAGCCCTTCAGAGACTCTCTGTGTTTTCACTTGGCATAATGCCCTACATAAGCGCGAGCATCATTTTGCAGTTACTGACGGTAGTTGTCCCCTACCTCGAGAGGCTCTCAAAGGAGGGAGAGCTGGGCAGAAAGAAGATCAATCAATATTCGCGTTACGGAACGGTGCTTCTCAGTGTTATCCAGTCCCTTGGTATTGCGATCGGGATCGAGGCGATGAAGGTCGCCTCGGGCGCATCCGTAGTGTACCATCCCGGCTGGAATTTCAGGCTGCTGACGGTATTGACGCTTACCTCGGGAACGCTTTTCATAATGTGGATAGGGGAACAGATCACGGAACGAGGGATCGGAAACGGAATCTCCCTGATTATATTTGCGGGTATCGTCGCACGGATGCCGAGTGCGATCATAAGAACGGCGCGTCTTGTGAAAGCCGGAGAGCTGAGTCTCTTTGTCCTCATATTCCTCATCGCGCTCATGGTGCTGGTCGTAGCAATCATCGTTTATTTCGAGAGAGCTCACCGGCGCATTCCGATACAGTACGCAAGGAGGGTGGTGGGAAGGAGAGTGTATGGAGGGCAGAGCACCCACCTTCCGCTTAAAGTCAACACTGCGGGTGTCATTCCGCCCATATTCGCTTCATCCATATTGCTTTTTCCGGCCACACTCGCAAACTTTATTCCCCATCCCATGACACAGAACATATCGACGCTGCTCACCCCCGGAAGGGTCATCTATGAGCTTCTCTACATAGTTTTCATTATCTTCTTTTGTTATTTTTATACCGCTGTGACATTCAACCCCGTAGACGTTGCTGACAACGTGAAAAAGTATGGCGGTTACATCCCCGGAATCAGACCGGGTAAAAGGACGGCGGAATACATCGACTTGGTTCTCACGAGAATTACCCTCGGGGGGGCTCTCTACGTTGCCGCGATTTGCGTTCTTCCTTCTATCCTCATCAACAGGTTCAACGTACCATTCTATTTCGGCGGCACGGCGCTGTTGATCGTTGTGGGTGTAGCCATGGATACGGTTCAGCAGATAGAGACGCATTTGTTGTCGAGGCATTACGAAGGGTTTCTGAAAAAGGGAAAAGTGAGGGCAAGGAGGTAGGGGAGATGAAAGGGATAATATTGCTCGGTCCTCCCGGCGCCGGAAAGGGAACACAGGCTAAGAAGCTCATGGACAGATTTTCTATTCCCCAGATTTCGACGGGAGATATGCTGCGGGAGGCGGTGACAGAGGGAACAGAGCTCGGGAAAAAGGCCAAGGAGTGCATGGATAGCGGAACCCTGGTCCCCGACGAGGTGGTAATCGGCATTGTCAAAGAGAGGCTTCGTAAGTCTGATTGTGATAACGGTTTTATACTCGACGGATTTCCCCGGACGATCCCACAGGCCGAGGCACTCGAAAACGTTACCCGGGAGCTCGGGAAAGAAGTTGATTACGTTGTGTCTCTCAATGCCGATGACAGCGAGCTGGTGGAAAGGCTTTCGGGGAGGCGGACCTGTAGAGCCTGCGGAACGATGTATCACGTTCTATTCAACCCTCCCGAGGCAAAGGGCCGATGCGACAAGTGCGGGGGCGAGCTCTACCAGAGGGACGATGATCAGGAGACGACAATCGTGAACCGATTGAAAACATACAAGGAGATGACGGAGCCTCTTATAAGGTTTTACGGGAATAAGGGAAATCTTGTGACCGTTGCGGCAACAGGAAATATCGAGAGTATTTTCGCACAAATCGTTGCGATACTGGATGCATGATTGACACATGATCATATTGAAAAACAATGAAGAAATTGAAGTCCTCCGAGGGGTAAATTCTATCGTTGCCGATTTTTTCGAAAGGGTTGAGGAGATAATAACACCGGGAATCTCAACGTATGATCTGGAAGATTTTTCAGAGAAGTTTACCAGAGAGAGAAAGGTAAAGGCTGCGTTCAAGGGGTATATGGGATATCCGGCAAATCTCTGTGTTTCCATCAATGAGGAGGTTGTGCACGGAATACCGAGAAAGGATAAGTTTCTCAAGGAGGGAGATATCGTCAGCATCGATTTCGGACTCAGCAAGGACGGTTTTTTCGGCGACGCCGCTATGACGTATCCTGTCGGGAAGGTGAGCGGGAAAGCAAGAAAGTTGCTCGATGTGACGGAAAGGTCTCTTTACGAGGCCATTTTGGAAACGAAGAGCGGGAACAGGCTCTACGACATCTCACACACCATTCAGGCCTACGTGGAACAGAACGGGTTTTCTGTGGTCAGGGATTTTGTCGGGCACGGCATCGGGAGAAATTTGCACGAGGAGCCGCAGGTTCCGAACTTCGGTAATAGGGGTACGGGAATCAAACTGGTACCGGGCCTGGTACTTGCACTTGAACCGATGGTCAACGAAGGAGGGTATGAAGTCGAAGTTCTGGGCGACGGCTGGACGGTTGTCACGAGAGATAGAAAGCTTTCCGCTCACTTCGAACATTCCGTTGCCATTACGGAAAACGGCCCACTCATACTGAGTAAAATTTAGGGAGAGTTATGGCGAAAGAAGAACCAATTGAAGTGGAAGGAAAAGTGATCGAGCTGCTGCCAAACGCAATGTTCAAGGTGGAACTTGAAAACGAGATGGTCATCCTTGCCCATATTTCCGGTAAGATGAGGATGAATTTCATCAAAATACTCCCCGGAGACAAGGTGACTGTACAGCTTTCCCCCTATGATCTGACGAGGGGAAGAATCGTTTACAGAACGAGAGGATGATGAACATGAAAGTTCGAGCTTCAGTTAAAAAAATATGTGATAAGTGCAAGATAATTAAGAGAAAAGGAGTTGTAAGAGTTATTTGTGAAAACCCAAAGCACAAACAGAGGCAGGGATAAAAGGAGGATACATTGGCACGGATTGCAGGAGTTGACCTTCCGAAGATGAAAAAAATTGACATTGCCCTCACCTACATCTTCGGGATCGGCCACACCACATCACAAAAAATTATAACAGAGGCAGGCGTAGACCCTTCTGTAAAGGTCAAGGATTTGACAGAAGATCAGATCGCGAAAATACGGGAGGTAATCGACAGGACCGTCAAGGTCGAGGGTGACCTCAGAAAAGAGGTCGCGATGAACATAAAGAGGTTGATGGATCTTGGAACCTACAGGGGGCTCAGGCACAGGAAGGGGCTTCCCGTTCGGGGGCAGCGGACCCACACGAACGCAAGGACAAGGAAAGGGCCGAGAAAATCGGTTGTAGGCAAGAAGAGGGAAAAAGTTAGAAAATAGCAGCCAATAGCATGATATGGAGGCAAAATGGCGAAGCCGTCGAGAGGCAAAAAAAGAATAAAGAAGAATATACCGACAGCACTGGCCCATATAAAAGCGACATTTAATAACACGGTCATCACCATCACGGATATGGATGGCAATACGATAGCCTGGTCAAGCGCCGGGTCGATGGGGTTTAAGGGGTCGAGAAAGTCAACCCCCTTCGCCGCTCAAATGGCAGCGGAAGATGTGGCAAGAAAAGCTATGGATAACGGAGTGAGAACTGTCACCGTTTATATCAAAGGGCCAGGTTCTGGCAGAGAGGCGGCTCTCAGAACGCTCCAGGCAGCCGGATTGAAAATCAACTACATCCGGGATGTGTCGCCCATCCCGCACAACGGCTGCAGGGCGCCGAAGAGAAGAAGAGTATAAAAAGGAGGTAGAGGAATTGGGTAGATACAGCGGACCCGTCTGCAAACTTTGCAGACGAGAAGGGATGAAACTCTTTCTCAAAGGTGATCGGTGCTACACCGATAAGTGCTCCTTTGAGAGAAGACCATACGCACCCGGGCAGCAGGGACAAAGACGACCCAAATTCAGCGATTACGGGGTCCAGCTCCGGGGGAAACAGAAGGCCAAAAGGATATATGGCGTCATGGAAAAGCAATTCAGGATATATTTCTACAAGGCTGATCAGATGAAGGGGAAAACAGGGGACAATCTATTGATACTCCTCGAGCAACGTCTCGATAACGTCGTCTTCAAACTCGGTTTTGCCGTAACCCGGAGGGAAGCACGTCAATATGTTAATCACGGCCACTTCACTGTCAACGGGAGGAAGGTCAATATTCCATCCTATCTCGTAAAGGCAGGGGATGTTGTGGCGTTGAAGGAGAAGAGCAGAAAAAATCAAAGCATCAATGATGCACTTGACTCGGTAGTGAGGAAAGGGATTCCCGAATGGCTCGAACTCCAGAGGGATCAATTCAAAGGGCTCGTTAAAACCCTTCCAACGAGAGAACACATAACCGAACCCATACAGGAACAGCTCATCGTTGAGCTTTATTCAAAGTAACGCTGCAAAGCTCCAAAATAATCGGAGGGTGCACATGTTCCAGAAAAATTGGAAAGAATTAATCAAACCGAAAAGAGTCAACATAGAGGCACAATCGGCAACCAGCTTTTACGGGAAGTTCGTCGCTGAACCACTCGAAAGAGGATACGGGATCACCATAGGAAATGCTTTGAGAAGGATTCTCCTTTCATCCCTCCAGGGAGCTGCGATCGTATCCGTGCGCATAGAGGGTGTTCAACACGAGTTTTCCTCGGTACAGGGAGTAGTGGAAGACGTGACCGATATCATACTGAATCTCAAAGGCGTTCAGCTGCGAATGAGTACGCATGAACCCAGAACCGTGAGTATAGATGTAAAAGGCCCCAAGAAGGTCACGGCAGGCGATATCATTTGCGACCACCATGTTGAGATTATCAACAAAGAGCACCATATCGCGGAAGTGCTCGATGGTGGCTCGCTGAAAGCGGAAATGGTTGCCAAGATGGGCAAGGGTTACGTAACGGCAGAAAAAAATATCGATGAGGATTTGCCGATCGGCACCATTCCCATCGATGCAATTTTTTCACCGATAACGAGAGTAAATTTTGATGTTACGAACGCGCGAGTCGGCCAGCAAACAGACTACGACAGACTCATACTTGAAGTGTGGGCCGATGGATCCCTTTTACCGGCCGATGCAGTAGCATATGCCGCAAGGATACTTCAGGACCAGCTCGTCATCTTCATCAACTTCGAAGAGCCCGAGGAGGAAGTACTTGAGGAGGCAAAGGAGGAAGCCAAAGATGACGAACTCAGTGAAAAGCTCTTCAGAACCATCGATGAGCTTGAGCTATCCGTTCGAGCCTACAACTGTCTGAAAAATGCGAATATCAAATACATCGGGAAACTGGTTCAGAAAACAGAGCAGGAGATGTTAAAGACAAAGAATTTCGGGAAAAAGAGCTTGAACGAGATAAAGCAGGTCCTTCATGATATGGGGCTATCCCTCGGTATGAAAGTTGAAAATTTCAACCCCGAAGAGAGCAGGAAAATAGAGGAAGAAAAGGACGAATAAGGAAGGGGGAAGGAATGCGCCACGCGAAAGACCATAGAAAACTGGGAAGAAACCCATCCCACAGGAAAGCACTGCTGAAAAACCTGCTCAACTCGCTCATCGATCACGAACGCATTACCACCACCGTGGCGAAGGCGAAAGAGTTGCGCAGAGTTGCAGACAGAGCAATAACGCTGGGAAAAAAAGACACCACTCACGCGAGGAGGATGCTCTTTGCGATACTCGTAAACAAGCGGAATACGGAAAAGGTGTTTGCCGTACTCGCAAAGAGATATGCCGGTCGCAGCGGAGGTTACACCAGGATCATCAGAACGGGGTTCCGGTCGGGTGACGGAGCTGAAATGGCGATCATCGAGTATCTCCCCGCTGTTGAAATAAAGAGTTCGCCCAAGAAACAGAAGAAGAAAAAGTAAAGCATATGGGGTGAAAGTCCCCGGACTGTCCCGGTTGTCCTATTTGTCCAGACTCAATCGTATTATTTTTCTTGACTAACTCATCGTTTAATTCTATCATTATGAAAATCATTTTCAATACTACCTGTTGAAGAAGGTGAAATAGGGTGGATGAGTTCCTCTCTAACGTAGAAAAAGAACTGAAAAAACAGGGGAAGAAGGCCTCCAAGACACGGCGAAAAATAATGAAAATATTTTTCACCTTGGGGGAACATGTGTCCGTTGAGGACCTCTACAAGAAAGTCAACGAAACCGATCCCGGTATAGGATATGCCACCGTATACAGAACCCTAAAAATCCTCGAAGAACTGGGATACGCTTCATCCATAGAAATCGGTGATGGAAAGAAGAGATTTGAAAACGGTCTGGCTTTGCATCACGATCACATCTGCTGCCTGGTCTGCAGGAAGATCATAGAATTCAACGACCCGGAAATAGAGGTCTTGCAAAAAATAATTGCAAAGAAGCATGACTTCAAAATAATCGATCACTCGCTTTGTATATACGGTATTTGTCTGGAGTGCAGGCAGTGAGCGGGAGTCTTCATGGAATGCCACGCTGAAAAGAAAACAGATGTGCAGGCCAGTGCGGACGGGCTGGTAATTCTCGTTGGGGCACCCAACGTCGGGAAAAGTGTCATTTTCGGACATCTCACCGGGAGATACGTTACGGTATCGAATTATCCTGGCACGACTGTTGAAATATCGAAGGGAATTTACAAATCGGCGAACGGTGCGATGGAGCTGATAGACACTCCGGGCGTGAATTCATTGCTCCCCATGTCCGAGGACGAAAAAGTAACGAGGGACATCATTCTCAAGGAGGGGGCACCAAAGGTTCTGCAGGTGTGTGATTCAAAAAATCTCGAGAGATCCCTCAGCGTGACCATTCAACTGATCGAGTTCGGCGTAAATATGGGAGTCATATTGAACATGATGGACGAAGCCGAAAAACACGGGTTGTCCATAGATAGTGAGAGAGTTTCGGATATCCTCGGTGTTCCCGTTGTGAAGACCGTGGCAGTCAGAAAGAAGGGGTTCGAAAAATTATCGGCAGTCATCTATGACGCTTCCGTCGGCAGGTTCAATGTTCATTATGGGGATATCATCGAGGAAAGCATCCAACGCGTTACGGAAATTCTGAAAAAGAATGGAGTCAGAAGGTCATTTCGAGGGCTGTCGATCGCGATCATCTGCGGTGACCAGTCTCTGACCGATTGGTTGCACAGCCATTTCAACCGAGAAGATATTGCGAAACTCGACAGCATCAGGCATGAGCTGGAAAAAAAGGTAGGCGTGCCTGTCGCATACCACATCAACAATGCGAGGCATAAAACAATTCAAAAAATTATCGGCGAGGTGAAAAAGAGCGTTGGTGCGCAGCAGAGCGATCTTCTCAACAGCCTGGGGAACGCATCAATGCACCCTATTTACGGGATACCCATCTTCATCCTTGCTCTTTATCTCGCATATGTTTTCGTCGGACAATTCGGTGCCGGAACGCTGGTGGATTTTTTCGAAGGAACGGTATTCGAAGGATATGTAAACCCCTTTTTCGTAGTACTCTTCGATTCCCTCGTGCCGTGGCCGATTGTCAAGGATTTCTTTGTCGGCGAGTACGGGATAATTACTATGGCCCTTACCTATTCTCTCGCCATAATATTTCCGATTGTCGGGACATTCTTTATCGGTTTCGGAATAATGGAGGACTCCGGATACCTGCCGAGGCTGGCCGTTATGGTTGACAGGGTTTTTAAAAAAATCGGTTGCAACGGCAAAGCGGTCCTTCCCCTCATTCTCGGGCTGGGCTGTGATACAATGGCCACCCTTACAACGCGCATCCTCGAGACGAAAAAAGAGCGGCTGATTATAACTCTGCTTCTCGCGCTCGGCATCCCCTGTTCAGCACAGCTTGGAGTGGTTCTCGGAATGCTGGGAAGCCTGGGGATGATCGCAACGGGGGTGTGGATAGTGTTCATTTTCGCCGTTATCGTTGTCGTCGGATTTCTCGCGGCAAAGTTGATTCGGGGAGAAGAAGTCGACTTCATCATGGAGATCCCGCCGCTGCGTATTCCCCAGTTTAAAAATATAATGATCAAGACCATGGCGAGGATAGAGTGGTATCTGAAGGAGGCCGTTCCGCTCTTCGTACTGGGAACGGTCATTCTTTTCGTTTTCGACAGAGTCGGGTTGCTGGTAATTATTGAGAAAGTAACTTCTCCTATAATCGTCGGGCTTCTCGATCTTCCTCCCAAGGCCGCCGAATCATTTATCATCGGTTTTCTGAGGAGAGATTATGGCGCTGCAGGCCTCTTTTCCATGCAGAAAGCGGGCCTCCTCGATACGACGCAGGTGATGGTGAGCCTGATTACCATTACTCTCTTCATACCGTGCATAGCAAATTTTTTCGTCATTATAAAAGAGCAGGGCAAAAGGATCGGTGCCTATATCTTTCTTTTCATTTTCCCTTTCGCAATTTTCGTGGGCTTTTTGTTCAACAAGGTAGTCCGCATTCTTAACATACATTTTTAAAGGGAAATTTCATGGACGTGCATTGCCCCTTCTGCGGGTTCAATATCAACACTCTCGATACGAGTTGTCATAGAGAGTGCCCGGTGGGAGTATCGTGTAAAATGATATGTTGTCCAAACTGCAAATATTCGTTCGTTATGCCAGAGTCTAAAGTCGTTGAGGCTTTGAAGAAATTATTCGGAGGAAAGGGAAAAGATGATTGAGACCCATCTGACCCTGGTCGATTTTTTGGTTGA
>CAYFXN010000001.1:17880-39493 GCA_964347065.1 uncultured bacterium
ATACAGTGTGGATGAGATTTTGGAACTCATCTGGACACTCGGGGAATCGGGGGAATATACGCTTGACGACGTCCTGCGTGCGTCTACGGAGGAGGATACACCGGGGGTTCTGGAAAAGATGGAACGGAATGGACTGGTTGTGAAGGATGAAAACAGGATCACGATGACCGACAGTGGACTTGGTCGGGCAAAAGAAGTAGTCAGGAGACACAGGCTAGCCGAGTGCCTCCTCACGCAACTCTTCGAGCTCGAAGATTCCCATATTGAAAGCAGCGCATGTAAATTCGAGCATATTTTAAGCGACAAAGTGACCGAGTCTGTATGCACTTTCCTCGGACATCCTCCGTTCTGTCCTCACGACAAGCCGATTCCTCGAGGGGAATGCTGCCGAATTTTCAGAAAAGATGTTTCCCCCCTCGTTATCAGATTATCAGACGCATCTTTGGGAGACCCGTACAGGATCGTCTTCATCATGCCTAGACAGAAAAAAAGGCTCGAAAGGTTGAGCTCAATCGGCCTATTGCCGGGGACGGTCATAAAACTGTTACAGAAAAAACCCTCGTATGTTATACAGATTGCAGAGACCATGATCGCCGTAGACCAGGGTATAGCCGATGAAATCTACGTCAAGAGGGTATAGGCAGGCAACGAGATGGGCCGTATGTTCCCTCATTTTCATCCTCTTTACGACTCGACATTCCGTTGACTTCCTAAGGGCAGAAGAGTCAGGGGAAAGGGCAATCGTCCTCTTCGAATTTTCCCAAAAAGGTATAGAAGAGCCTTCCGCCAAGAGATATTTCGGGGATCTGAAGAAGTTTATGCGCGAAGAACTGGCCCTTGGGCCGTTGGAAACCTCTTCTATGAGGATCAAGGTCGATGGAAAGGCGAATCTTCCGCTCCTTCCTGCCAACAAGGTTTTCCTCTTCAGGGATAAGCTGAAAAAGGGGAGGATTTACTTCAACAACCTCGAAATTGTAAAAGGGGCTCGGGAACTAGAGGACCTCATCAAAGCTCCGTACGAATACCGGTTGGCAGGAAAGTCCCTCGAACTCGTCAATGAAGCGATTCTCTCATACTCGTTTATCCTGTTCAAGATGGGAAACAAAGAGTTGAGCGGAAGGTTGACGTCACGATACATATATCTCTCGGGCGCGAGAGAGATATCTGAACAGGTATACCCCCCTGACTTTACGAGCTTTTTCGATGAGATTTCAGCAAAGGATCAGTTTGTGACCCTTGCGGTAAACACGACGCCTTCGGGAGCCCGGGTTCATCTACACCGAGAGAATATGGGAAATACCCCCCTTGTTAAAAAGATGCGAAAATTTGGACCCATCTCAGTTACCGTCAGCAAAGAAGGATATGTGGATCATCGGTTTCATCGAGTTGCATTTCCGGGAGACAGGTTGAATTTTGATCTTGATCTGGAAATAGACGAAATTTCCCAAGTGGTAAGCGATGTAAACGGAGGAGATTACGAAGGAGTGGCAAACGGTATTAAAGACCTCAATGTGCGGATGAACACAGCTGCTGGGCTCGCATGGGTTTTGAAAGGGAATGGAAACACCCGTTCGATCGACTACGTTCTCGTTGCCAAAAAGGGGGAGGGGGAAAAATGGGAATTTTCCATTCAAAGGGATATACAAAAGAAAGGGCCTGCGTTTGACGATGCGGATCTGAAACCGCTCTTGCATGACCCGCTGTTCTTAAGCATTGTTCCCGATAGGGGGAAAGCCGGGCTGCTTGCAGAAGGCCTAAGGAAAAAGAAACTAACGGAAAAGTGGTGGTTCTGGGCATTCGTTGGTATCGGGACTGCGGGCATTGTGTACGCGATTGTCAAAGGGAGTGAAAATAAATCGGGATCTTCGGTAAATATTGAGTTTTGAATCATCTCTACCTCCTTCTCCGTAAATTTCAGTTGCGGGCGTCTTTTTATTTTCGATAGCCATCATATCAACCGGGAATCGGGTTGGCGGATACATAAGATAAGTAATATGAAAATTGAGGGAATTCACCGTTCAGGGACTGAGGTCGCGCTAGTCTCCCGAAACCAAAACGTGATGTGGACAGCCGGCTGTACATTTTCAAGAAGACTCTTATAGCGGGAATCGCAGGATGGGATTTTTCGGAACTGCTGTCGGTATGGCTTGTCAGGGTCCCCAAAGAGGATTTAGAATGTTAAGTATGAAAAAAGACTTTCGAGAGTCGACGCTGCCTGCTCTATTTCCCTCTGCGCGGGTTCGAGCAATGATGGGTCGGTGCGGCGCTTTCCGCTATCAGCGATGGAGGGGAATGAATGGAGCCTGTGAGCGCACATGAGAAGCCTCTCAGGATCGGCGTGATCGGGGCTGGTCCCGCGGGCACTTTTTTTGCCCTTCACCTCGACAAGCTTGCAAAAAAACACCGCAAAGATTGCAGCATTACGCTTTTTGACCGAAAAGTGTTTGACCTGAGCGGGCCGGGCGGCTGTAATATGTGCGCAGGTGCGATAGGGCAAATCACGTATGAAAAAATCAAGGAGACGGGTATCGAACTTCAAAGTTCTGCGGTGAGAAGAATAGCTGACGGGTATGTGATACACGGAAAAAGGCGGGACGCTCACATAATTCATCCCGGGAGGAAAGGGATTTATACCGTATTCCGGGGGGCAGGACCGCTCCTGGAAAAATATTCACGCTACAAGAGTTTCGACCAGGTTTTGCTCGACAAGTGCATCGAACAAGGAATGGTCTTTATCAATGAGAGAGTCGAGCGTGTGGAGGCTGTGGGTAAGGGGAATTCGAGAACCTTCCGCGTAGATGCTCACGGTGGCGGCCGATGGGATTTCGATTTTATCGTTGGTGCTTTCGGGGTAAACTCTCCCATTTCAAAATATCTGATACCCGAATATGTTCCTCCGAAGACTTGGCACACCTGCCAGGCGGAAATAAAGGTTGATCCAGAATACATTTCCCAGGTTCTCAGAAATATGATCCACATATTCAGCACGGAGGACAGGAGGATTCGGTTTATCGCCATCACCCCAAAAGACGAATACCTGACCATATCGGCGATAGGAGAGCATGTGAAGATAGCATATCTCAAGGAAGAGCTCAAAGTGAACGAACGGCTGAAATCATTTCTCCCGGAAACGTATGAAGTGATTTGCCATTGCCACCCGCAGGCTCCCGTCGGTTGTGCAGAGAGATCATTTGACGATGGTGTCGCTGTTATCGGTGACGCCTTCGTATCGCGGTTTCTGAAAAACGGGATCGAATCTGCCTTCGTGACATCAAAGATTCTTTCAGAGACATTGGTGTTGCATGGGAGAGGAAGAGATGCGCTGGAAAAGTTTTTTTATGAAAAGTGCCTGGAATTTTATCACGAAGACAATAGGTGGGGAAAAATCCTCTTCGAGATTTACGCGAGAATATTGAGAAGAGGCTTTTTGTCAGATGTCTACATAGGGTGCGTAAAAAAAGAGGGAGAGGACGCGAGCGTTCAGAGCTCGAGGCTGACGAGATTACTCTGGGGTTTGTTCGCTGGGGACCAACCGTACAGAGAAATAGTTCAGGAGGCTTTTACGTTATCCACCATCTATTCCATCGCTAAAAACGTGTTCTCATGATAATCTTTGTCTTTTTCTTGTCAACGCATATAATGTGAGGAGAAGATGGACAGAGAAAAGAAGAAAAGACGGAAACTACTTATCGCGGGGATCTGCGTCGTCGCGTTTGCACTCATTCTCTACGATATCTTCTTCGGGAAAATGGGCTTCGTGGAATATCTCTCTCTGAGGAGCAAATACGAGGTTCTCGAGCAAAAAAAGGTGAAGATGGAAGAAAAGGTGAAGGAACTGGAGGAGGAGGAATATAATTTAAAGGAAAACCTGAATTATATTGAAGAAATAGCTCGAAAGGAATTAGGATTGGTACGAGAGAGGGAAAATATAATCATACTCGATGACGAGGCTGATAGAGATGACGATGAGAGAGAGACAGCAAATCAATGATCTTGCCTCGAAAAAAGCCTGCAAAGTGACACAACGGGAATGAAAAAAGGGAAATTTCCCGGTTTGGAATTGGCGGTATTGGCCACGACGCTTTTGTGTTTTGCCGTCACCCTATTTCCCCAAACGAGGAAAACACACTTCTATCTGGTCGTATCTATTCTCTCCATAGTTATCCTTTTTCTCACCTACAAGAAGAGAGATTTGACTTCCCCCTGGAATTCCATAATCATCTGCGTATCCTTTTCCAATTTCATCTCCGTATTCTTTTTTGCCGTAAACCAAATCACCATCTTTTTCGGATTGGCTCTCGTAACCATGTTTATTTTCTCTTTTCTCTTTGGCCCTCTCGTTTTTCTCATATCGGGTGCTTATCTTATCGCACAGGTTTTTTTCATATCAGCATTGGTGAAAAGATGGGATTTTCTTGAGATGTTCGCCTTCACCGTTACCGGCTTTCTCTTGCTCGCTGCACTCCTCTATAAAACAGCAAGGGGAAAGGAGGTTCAGTTAAAAGAGGCCGAAGAGATCATGAGAGTCTCAGATGAGTCCAGAAAGATACTTATCTCGGGAAAAATCGGCGCTGACGGGGAGGAAATAAGCGAAGGGGTTTCAAACGACGGTTCGCTCCCGATAGAGGATTTGACGGCTGAAATAATCAATGAGGTTCTTCACCGCTTGAGGTCTATTACGAGAGCTGAATACGTGTTTCTCTTCAGGCCCGTTTCTTCGATGGGCCTCAAATGGAACATTTCCGCCCATTCGACGGAATACGAAGGGAAAGGAGACCTCAAGAAAGAAATTGATGGAGGATGGGAGCCGATAAAGGTGCCCTATCTCCTGGGGAAGGAATACGAATCGGCAGGAAAAGAGATACAATACATTCTGTTTCCCTTCGAAAGAGACACCTCTCCCGAATCGATCTATTCCTTTCCTGTCTATTTCAAGAGAACTCCTGTTGCGGTTCTCTATTTTGAGAAGCATTTTCCAGGACCCTTCACCCGCAGCGAGCGGGAGTCGGTCGCAATGGGGTCAGAATTTGTATCACGTGCTCTCTCATTGATGGATATCATGTCTAAAATGGCGTCGGATAACCGTAAATCTTCTCATTTAAACGCGTACATAAAAGATATGCTCGGAGCGAAAGGGCTCGAGGATATCTATCCGGCTGCAGCCGGAAAGATATGTGATGCTGTCGAGGCTGAATCTGTTGCCATTCTGGTGGAGGATAAGGGTATCGAGAGCCTTCGCATAAAAGGGATGAAGCTGCAAGGTGAGAGAGGGGGAGGTTTTGATCCCGATAACGATATAGACGGCACCGGAACGATCATTCAATGGTGCATGGACAATGGTATACACCGCATCATTGACTATCGGGAAAAGGCGCATGAAAAAATTTCAAACCTCCCGCAAATGATGTTCAATTTGTGCGAAGACCGGCACGTTATCATCTTTCCCTTCTCCGGAAACATCGGGCAAGGCAGACGACAAAGAGGCGTAATACTGATCTTTGGGGATGAAAAAAGCGTCTTTACGAAGAATGATGTGATGAACGTCAAATCGATAATAAACGTAACCCTCCTGGCGCTTCCGAGGGCCTTCGATTACGACGAGCTCGAGGGAGAGTCGAAGAGAGATCCTTTGACCGGCCTCTACAACAGGAAGGAACTCTTTGTTAAACTGCGTGGAGAGATATCGAAGGCTATAAGGATGAAAGGAGTCGTGAGTTTCCTTCTTCTCGATATCGACAATTTCAAAAGATTGAACGATACTTATGGCCACCCCTTCGGTGATGAGGTGATCATTACGTTTTCCAGAATAATGCAAAGCATTGTTCGGCCCTATGACACCGTTGCCAGGTATGGGGGTGAAGAGTTTTCCATCATTCTCTCCGAGACAGATAGACTAAGGGCGAAAAAGATTGCCGACCGCATCAGGGTTGGCGTGCGGAATAAAACGTTCGAGTGCAGGGGGAAGGAAATTAAGGTTACCGTGAGCATCGGAATTGCAACTTATCCCCACGATAGCCGTTCGATCGAGGAGCTCGTCGATATGACAGACAGAGCTCTTTACCACGCCAAGGGTTCGGGAAGAGACAGGGTAACTACCGTTCAAGACATCAGATCCTATTGAATTCAACAATAGTAGAATAATTGCACGAAGACGGAAATATCCCTTGACCAGATTTCATTATTATGTTAAAAACACAGTATACAGTATACAAATACTTGTGGTCTTGGGTTTAAGGAGGAGTTATGAAGCGCGTCGGCAAAGTGAAATGGTTCAATGAGACGAAGGGTTACGGTTTTATTGAGAAAGAGGGTGAAAGGGACATTTTTGTTCATTACACTGCGATCGAAATGGAAGGCTTTCGAACTCTCAGAGAAGGCCAGAAAGTAGAATACGAGGTGCTTGATACACCGAGGGGGCCGCAGGCGTCAAGCGTCATTTGTCTCTCACCGTAAGAAGCCAGTAGTTAAATATGTTGTTGCAGAACGACCCTTTGCGAATCTTTCCATACGCCCGACGGGTCATTTCTCCAAGCTTCTCTCCGGTTCAAAGATGATATCTGTACCGCCAGGACACACCCATCAATTATATCTTGATTGTGCCAGATGAATAGGTTAAATTTGTTTTCTTAACCGAGACACATCGCCTATATCAGGCACACCATATTTGGGGGAGCCCGAATGAGAGAAATAGTGCATCTGCACATCGAAGCTCCTGTCTGTTCGGTGGTAGAGAGGTTAACGGGAACGCGCCCTGAGTCTGTTTTCCTTGAAAAACCAAAAAACACCGAATTCGGCGATTACGCTACGAACATAGCGATGATCGGCGCAAAGCGAGCGGGGGGGGACCCGAAGATGCTGGCGAAAGAGATAAAAAAAGCAATACAGGAGAACGACGAGGAAGGGTTTTTTTCCCGCATCGATATAGCGGGCCCCGGGTTCATAAACTTTTTTTTATCGGCCCCGGCGGTCATCAATATGGTTAACCACCTGGTAAACAGCGATGATTATCTTTCCTTTCCGATTGCCGATCCCCCAAAGACAATAATCGAATTTGTTTCAGCAAACCCGACAGGACCTCTTCACGTAGGACACGGAAGAGGGGCTGCTTTCGGTGACTCTCTCGCCAGAATCCTGCGTTTTACCGGAAGGAGTGTTACAACGGAATATTACGTCAATGATGTGGGGCGGCAGATAGAGGTTCTGGGCAGATCCCTCTACCTGAGATACCTCGAGAGCATGGGAAAGAAGGTGGAGTTTCCCGATGACCATTATAGGGGGGAATATTTGAAGAAAATCGCGAAAGAGGTGAGAGAGAAGGAGGGGGACAAGTATCTCGGCAGTGAAGATGACACCCCAGATTTTTTTCTGACCTACGGGATGGGAAGGATTCTGGAAGGCATAAGAGAAGACTTGGAAAGGTTCAATGTACAGATTGATAGCTGGTTCGGGGAGGAGACTCTCTACGCGAGCGATGAAGTGGACAGGTCGATAAACCTGCTCAAGGAAAAAGGATGCGTTTACGAGAAGGATGGAGCAATCTGGTTCAAAAGCACGCTTTTTGGCGACGACAAGGACAGGGTAATTGTGAGGGCGAACAATCAAAAAACGTATTTTGCTTCAGACATCGCATACCACCTGAACAAGCAGAGGCGAGGGTTTGGAGAGATGATCGATATATGGGGCGCGGACCATCACGGTTATGTCCCCCGGTTGCGCGCTGCAACAAAGTCACTGGGTATCGATGAAAAGGATTTCAAGGTGATTCTCGTACAGTTTGTGACTCTGATTAAAGATGGTGCAGCAGTGTCGATGAGCACGAGGGAAGGTCGATTCGAAACCTTGCGGGATGTGCTTGATGAAGTGGGAAGCGATGCGGCAAGATTTTTCTACCTCTTGAGAAATGCCAACAGCCATCTGGACTTTGACCTTGACCTTGCGAAGAAGGAATCGTCTGACAACCCCGTTTACTATGTGCAGTATGCCCACGCGCGCATATGTAGTATATTGAGAGAGGCCGCGGATAGGGGAATAGAGCTGCCTGCGAAGCTGTATGTGTCTGGGGATGCAGAGAAGGAGGAGCTGGAGTTGATGAAGAAGAGCCTGGAATTCAGAGATGTCGTTGAAGATGCGTCTGCTTTTCTCGAACCACACAGAATTCCCTTTTACCTGATCGAATGTGGGAAGCTTTTCCATTCCTTTTACAACCGATACAGGTTTATCACCGAAGAACGCAGTGTTACGATGAAAAAGTTGGCCCTCGCGCTCGCCATAAAAAAAGTTATAGCGACCGGTCTTGCCTTGATAGGGGTTTCGGCGCCAGAGAGAATGTGATGAAGAGAAAAAAACGCTCAAAGAAGAAAAGTGATGGTGTGGGATATAAATTTCTTGTGGCCAGCCTACTGATTATCATGTTCGTCATATTCCTCATCGGTCTTCAGATTGGAAGGGTCGTTGAAAAAACCAGCAGGGAGACCAGAGGTAACAGGGTGGTAACGAAGACATTTGATGAAGAAGATGTTGGGAAAAGAATCGAGGGGGATATCGAAAAGATGAGGGAGATTCAAAAACCGAATAACCAAGAAAGGCGAGTTATCGTCCCTTCGGAAACGATGGACCTCCCCCGAAAGAAACCTGAGGAAAAAGATGAACCGGCGGCAATAGCGGAAAAGCAGGCTCCTGCGTCGCGTGTGGAAAAAAAGGAGGAAAAATCAAGGAAGCAGAGTCGGCTGAGGGAAATGCTGTACCTTCAAGTGGGGGTTTTTTCAGTTGCAAAAAACGCTGAGAACATGAAGAACCGGCTTGAAAAGTATGGGATGGGAGTAAAGATAGAGGCATACGGCCCGAAAAAGGGCACCCTTTTGCGAAAAGTTCTGGTGGGTCCGTTTTCCAGTGCAGAGGAATTAGAGAGAGAAAGGGAGAAGATATTGAGATTAACCGGCACAAAACCCATTCTGGTAAAGAGACAGGAATGAGAAGTTTTTATCCGCTGAAAAACGATTTCCTCAAGTATGCCGAGAGGGAAAATCTGATTCCCGTTTACACAGAGATTGTGACGGACATGGAAACTCCCGTTTCGGCCTATAAAAAAATTTCACGCCATGCCGACGGTCCCAGGTTTCTTCTGGAAAGCGTTGAGGGAGGGGAGAAATGGGGCAGGTACAGTTTTATAGGATTTTCCCCCATCGCACTCATGGAGTCCCGCGGGGAGGAGGTGACTTTCAAGCTCGAGGGGGGTGAGAAGAGGGTAACGTCAAAAGATCCCCTGATGGAGCTCAAATCGCTCATGGGGGAGTACAGCTATCATCTCCCCGATGGGTTTCCCCGGCTCAGCTGCGGTGCTGTCGGGTATATCGGTTACGACTATGTTCGATTTATCGAAAAAATACCGGAGAAAACGGAGAAGAGACACGGCTATCCGGATATTTTTTTCATGATTCCATCGATCGTAATCGTTTTCGATAACCTCACCAAAAAGACAAAAATAATTAAAAACGTCCACGTTGAAGGCGACGGTGACGCCGGGCATAAATATGAGCACGCAGTCGCACAGATTTCAAATATTGGCGAGCTGATCTCCTCGGCCCTCGATATGGGGACGGAGACCGAAGAGAGAAAAGAAGAGAGCAGTTTCGTGTTTGATCCCCTTCTTACCGAAGCTGAGCTCAAGAAAATCATTCTCGATACGAAACGGTACATTCACGAGGGAGAGGCGATCCAGGTAGTTCTTTCAAATAAATACAGGAGCGCATTCGAAGGCGACCCTTTCGATGTGTACAGGGCCTTACGGTTTATCAATCCCTCGCCGTACATGTTTTACATCGAAGCCGAGGACATTTCGGTTGCCGGGTCCTCGCCAGAAGTTCTTGTGCGGCTCGATTCCCAGAATGTTATTCTCAGGCCTATTGCCGGAACAAGGCCCAGGGGGAAAAACGAGGAGGAAGACGGCAGGTTCGAAGCGGATCTTCTCTCAGATCCGAAAGAACTGTCCGAGCACCTCATGCTCGTCGACCTGGGGCGAAACGACCTCGGGAAGATTGCACGGGGAGGAACGGTCAAAGTTAATGAGTTTATGATCATAGAGAAATATTCCCACGTGATGCACATCGTTTCGAATATCACCTCTCTTCTGTCGAAGAACAAAGATGCATTTGATGTCCTCAGGTCCACATTTCCCGCAGGAACCGTGACGGGGGCGCCGAAGATTCGAGCGATGGAAATAATCGAGGAGTTCGAGGTTGAAAGAAGAGGGATATATGCTGGCGCCGTCGGTTATTTTGATTTTTCCGGTAACATGGATTTCTGCATCACCATCAGAACGATAATATTCGACAAGTCCACGGTTGTTATCCAGGCTGGTGCGGGCATCGTCTTCGACTCGGATCCGATGCGGGAGATAGAAGAGATAGAAAACAAGACCAAGGCTTTAAAGGAAGCGGTCATCAGGGGTTTTGTCGATGATAGTGGTAATAGATAATTACGATTCCTTCACCTATAACATCGTTCAGTCCCTCGCCACCCTCGGGGTGGAAGTGAGGGTGTTCAGAAATGATGAAATAGCACTTGGCGAATTAGAAGAGGCAAAACCGGACGGGCTGGTAATCTCCCCCGGACCTGGTGGTCCAGCACGTTCCGGGATAAGTGTGGATGCGGTGAAAAGGTTTCAGGGGAAAATTCCTGTTCTCGGAGTATGCCTCGGCCATCAATGTGTTGCCTACGCTTTCGGAGCGACCATAAAGAGCGCTAAAGCGATTATGCATGGGAAGACGTCACCCATAATTCACAACAGGTCAGGAATATTTGCTGCCGTTGAAAATCCCTTCAACGCGACCCGCTATCATTCCCTCGCAGTCGAATGGGATTATCTTCCCGAAGATATCGAAATCTGCGCATGGACCAGTGACGGTGAGATAATGGGTATCCGCCACAAAACGAGACACATTTACGGCGTTCAGTTTCATCCTGAATCTGTTATGACCGATTTTGGGATGAGATTTTTCGAAAATTTTATGAGCATCGTGAAAGGAGGAAAGCGCCCGTCACGATATTTTGTGAGCCTGAAGGAGGCAATCAGCATTCTTCAATCAGGTAGGGATTTAAGATCAACTGAGATGGAAGATGCCATGAACATGATCATGTCGGGTGAATGCACATCGTCCCAGATAGCCGCATTTCTCACCGCCCTCTCAATGAAGAAGGAGACCCCCGAGGAGATCGCTGCGGCGGTAAAGGTAATGAGAGGAAAAGCCATCCGGATCAATGCCAACAGCACAGATGTTCTCGACACATGCGGAACGGGTGGCGACAGGTCGGGTACGTTCAATATATCAACGACCGTTGCGTTTGTTTCTTCCGGTGCCGGTGCATGCGTGGCGAAACATGGCAACAGGTCTGTTACCAGCAAAACCGGATCTGCGGATGTTCTGGAGGCCCTCGGCGCAAATCTCGAGGTATCTCCGGAGGTTGTGGAAAATTGTTTAAATGATGTGGGCATAACGTTCATGTTTGCACCCAAGTTTCACCTTGCAATGAAATACGCGATCCAACCCAGAAGGGACATCGGTATCAAGACTATTTTCAATATACTCGGCCCGCTCTCAAACCCCGCTGGTGCGAACAGGCAGGTTGTGGGCGTTTACAGCGAGGAACTGGGAGAGGTATACGCCAAGGTGATGCGTGAACTGGGAATCAAGAAAGCAATTGTTGTACACGGCACAGATGGTCTCGATGAAGTCTCTATCTGTGCGCCCAGTTTCATTTGGGAGATTGAGGGGGGGAAAATCGAAAAGTATCTGTTTGACCCGAGGTCGCTCGGCTTTGAATACAGGAAAAGAGAGGAGATTAAAGGGGGAGATGGGGCGCACAACAGCAGAATACTCACCGATATCCTCGATGGTGTCGAAGGTCCAGCTTCAGAGACTGTGTGGTTAAATTCTGCC
This sequence comes from uncultured bacterium, assembly GCA_964347065.1. Classification (GTDB taxonomy): domain Bacteria; phylum Desulfobacterota; class Deferrimicrobia; order J040; family J040; genus WVXK01. The sequence goes on from CAYFXN010000001.1 coordinate 29,817, forward strand.
TTTGCACTCTATTGCGCGGGAATCGCCGGTACATTGAATGAAGGTGTCGAACGAGCAAAGGAAGCCATACATTCAGGGACAGCAAGAGATAAGCTGAACCGTTTTTTGCATTACTTTCATATGGGTGGGTGACCGGTGGGGTTTCTCCAAGATGTCATCCGAAGAAAGCGTCAGGAAGTTCGTTTGTTACAGAAAAGGTATGCGGAGTTCGAACAGGCCCCTCCGATGAGGAGAAAAAAGTTGATAGACCTGAAACAGTGCGCTGAAAGAAATATTATAGCTGAAATAAAGAGAAAATCTCCCTCCAGGGGATTTTTGAAAAGAGATCTGGACCCGGAAGCGTTAGCCAAAAAATATGTGCGGGCAGGGGCAAAAGGAATATCGGTTCTGACGGATGAGCATTTCTTCGATGGTTCGGGCCAGGACCTCATGAGGGTTGCAAGCGTGGCGCGGGATATACCCGTTCTCAGGAAAGATTTCATAGTCGATGAGATCCAGCTTTTTGAGTCGGCGAACCTTGGTGCGGACCTCGTGCTTTTGATCGCAAGGATTCTAAAAGAAGCTGATTTAAAATTTTTTATTAAACGGTCAGCGGAGATCGGCCTTATACCCCTAGTGGAAGTTCATAACCGACGGGAGCTGGATATTGCTATGGAAAGTGAGGCCGAATTTATCGGGATAAACAACCGGGACCTTGAAACCTTTCAGGTTGATATTGGCCTATCCGAAAAACTGCTCCCACTGATTCCCCGGGGAAAGACCAGGGTGGTTGAAAGCGGCATCAATAACCGCGATGACATGGAAAAGCTCGAAGACCTGGGCGCCGACGCTTTCCTCATAGGGGAAGCGTTGATGCTGGCAGACGAACCTGCAAAACAGCTGATGACATTCATGAAAAAAACAAAAGGAGTCGGAAATGAAAACGAAAATCGTACTTCAAGAAGCTGAAATTCCAAAGGCGTGGTACAACATCATCCCCGATCTAAAAAACCCACCTCAACCGGTGCTTCATCCAGGTACCAAGCAGCCCGTAACACCTGATGACCTCAGCCCCCTCTTCCCCATGCAGTTGATTGAACAGGAGGTGACACCCGAGCGGTGGGTCCCCATTCCCGAAGAAGTGCTGGATATATATTCTCTCTGGCGCCCAACGCCGTTGTACAGGGCGAGAAAACTTGAAGAGGCGATAGGGACCAAATCAAAAATTTTCTACAAATACGAGGGAACGAGTCCTGCGGGCTCTCATAAACCAAACACGTCCATTCCTCAAGCATATTACAACAAGCAGGCCGGGAGGAAGCGGATAGCCACGGAAACGGGTGCCGGCCAGTGGGGTTCGGCCCTTGCGCTGGGAACAACATTTTTCGGACTTGAGGCAAGGGTATACATGGTGAAAGTGAGCTATCACCAAAAGCCGTACAGAAGAGTTTTGATGGAAACCTGGGGAGCCTCTGTCGTGCCCAGTCCCAGCGAGGAAACAAACTCGGGAAGGAATATATTGAAAGAGAACCCGGATTCTCTCGGAAGCCTGGGGATTGCGATAAGCGAGGCAGTTGAAGATGCAGCCACGAGAGAAGATACCTCATACTCGCTCGGCTCTGTTCTCAATCACGTTCTTCTTCATCAGACGGTTATCGGGCTCGAATCCAAAAAGCAGTTCGATCTGGTTGATGAGTATCCCGACATTGTCATTGGATGCTGCGGAGGAGGAAGCAATCTCGCAGGTATCGCCTTTCCTTTCCTCCATGACGTGTTAAATGGCGACAGGAATGTGCGGGTCATTGCCGTCGAACCGGCTGCCTGTCCCACGCTCACAAAAGGCATATACGCCTATGATTTTGGGGATACTGCCCAGCTCACTCCCCTTGCGAAGATGTATACCCTCGGCCATGACTTTGTGCCTTCGGGAATTCACGCCGGAGGACTGCGATATCATGGAGAGGCCCCGCTTATTAGTCAGCTTTACAACGAGGGCCTCATCGAGGCTCAGTCTTTTCACCAGACCGAAGTTTTTTCCAGTGCGGTAACATTCGCAAGAACCGAAGGCATTCTCCCGGCACCGGAGAGTGCACATGCCGTACATTCAGCTATCGTTGAAGCGCAAAAAGCAGATGAAGAGGGGCGGGAAAAGACCATTCTCTTTAACCTGAGCGGTCACGGGTTCTTCGATCTTGCCGCGTATGACGACTTTATTTCGGGAAGGCTCGTTGATTACGAATATCCCGGGGAGAAGATCAAGGAGGCGTTGTCAAGGCTTCCTGCTGTTGACTGATATCAAACCGGAGCAACTATCTTGTTCAGAGTAAAGATATGCGGCATAACCGCACTCCGGGATCTCGAACTTGCGTCGAGACTCGGTGCCGATGCCTGCGGGTTCAACTTTTTTAGGGGAAGCACGCGGCATATCGAGGGTGCAAAGTGCCGGGAGCTCATAGGAGCCCACCGAGACAAGATTGAACTCGTGGGGGTTTTCGTAAATGAGAACCCAGACGTCATAAACAGGGTGGCCGATTTCACGGGAATCAGCTGCGTTCAGCTTTCAGGAGATGAAGGGGGAGAGGAAACCAAAAAGGTGGAGCGAAAGACCATCAAAGTCATCAGGGCAAGGACCATAGACGATGTGCGCAGAGCCCAGGACTTTCCTTCGGATTGGATAATGTTCGATACGCCGGCGCCGGAGAGATTCGGCGGATCGGGGAGAACGTTTGACCATGAGCTCGTTCTCGCTGCTGGTATCGATAGGCCCTTTCTCCTCGCGGGCGGGCTTACTCCGGATAATGTTTTTGAGATAATCAAAACAGTCAGACCATACGGTGTAGATGTCGCGTCAGGTGTAGAGTCGGAACCGGGCAGGAAAGACCCGAAGAAACTGAAAGAATTTATAAAAAAAGCCGTGGAGGCATTTTGTATTGAAGATTTTTTCGAACAGGAAACTTCCTGATTATAGAGGATATTTCGGCGAATTTGGCGGAAGGTACGTAGCCGAGACGTTGATGCCCGTCTTGAACGAGCTGGAGGAAGAATTCAAAGAGGCGAAGAAAGACGCTCAATTTAACGGTGAGATCGAGCGATACTTGAAAAACTACGCCGGACGACCCACACCCCTCTATTTTGCTTCCAATCTTTCAAAAAGAGCTGGAGGAGCAAAAATCTACCTAAAGAGGGAGGACCTCTGTCACACAGGAGCGCACAAGATCAATAACACGATAGGTCAGGGAATTCTTGCACAAAGGATGAATAAGAGGCGGATAATCGCTGAGACCGGTGCAGGCCAACACGGGGTTGCGACCGCTACGGTGTGTTCTATGCTCGGTCTCACGTGTGTTATTTACATGGGCCTGGAGGACATGAAGAGACAGGCAATCAATGTCAACAGAATGGAACTCCTCGGTGCCACGGTCGTCCCTGTCAGTTCGGGATCGAGAACGCTCAAAGACGCGATGAATGAGGCAATAAGAGACTGGGTATCGAACGTCAAAACGACCTATTATATGATTGGCTCCACAGCAGGACCTCATCCATATCCGTGGATAGTCCGTCATTTTCAAACGGTAATTGGTGTGGAAACAAAGAGACAGATCTTGCAGGAAGAAAAGAGGCTGCCCCATGCGCTCGTTGCATGTGTGGGAGGCGGGAGCAATTCCCTGGGGTTGTTTCACGCGTTCTACATGGATGAGGGAGTGAAGTTCTTCGGTGTGGAAGCAGGGGGACGGGGCTTACGAACAGGACACCACGCTGCTACGCTGAACCGGGGAAAAGTAGGAGTCCTCCACGGCAGCAGATCTTTTGTCCTGATGGACAAAAACGGACAGATCAAGGAGGCGCATTCCGTCTCGGCAGGTCTCGATTACCCCGGAGTCGGGCCGGAGCATGCATATCTCAAGGGGGCCGGAAGGGCAAAATATGTCTCCGTAACGGACAGGGAAGCGATCCATGCGTTCCACCTTTCAACGAGGGAAGAGGGTATCATTCCAGCCCTTGAATCAGCCCACGCGCTGGCTTTCGCGATGAAACTTGCGAGGGGAATGAGAAAAAACGCCATCATCGTGATCAATCTCTCGGGCAGGGGGGACAAGGACATTGCAACAGTAATGGAGAGGGCGGATGGGAAGCAGGATATCATCTAAATTTCAGCGCTTGCGGGAAAGAAAAGAAAAGGGCCTTGTCATCTACCTTACCGCTGGAGACCCGGATATGGAAACGTCACTCGAGCTCTTTCTTTGCGCTGCGGTCTCGGGTGCCGATATTCTTGAAATAGGCGTCCCCTTTTCTGATCCCATGGCAGATGGTCCGGTGAACCAACGAGCCTTTAGCAGGGCAATCAAATCGGGGTGTACGCTGAAGAAAACGTTATCCCTTGTGAAAAAGCTGCGGGCTTTGGTAGATACACCCCTCGTTCTCTTCGGATACGTCAATCCCATCGTGGCATATGGTGTAAATTTTTTTTTCAGGGACTGTAAAATAGCTGGAATAGATGGTATTTTGGTGGTAGATTTGCCTCATGAAGAATGGGGAGAATACAGGAAAAAGGCCGTCGGTGCGGGCCTGGAATGGATAGGCCTCGTATCTCCCGCTTCGGGAGAGATGAGGATTAAAATAATCGCAAACGAATCTACCGGCTTCGTATATGTCGTCTCGGTGACCGGTATAACGGGAATCCGGGACAGGTTGCCGGGGGAGTACAAAAAGACGGTCAGATTGGTACAACGACAGGTCGAGACACCAGTGGTGGTGGGTTTTGGCATTTCAACACCAGAAATGGCTCAATCGGTTTCCCGGGATTGTGATGGTGTCGTAATTGGCAGCGCATGTGTGCGGTTGGTTGAAAAATACCGGAGTGACAGGGAAAAACTTCTTAAAAAAGTCTCCAACTTTGTAGAAAAGACGAAAATAGGGATGCAGCATGCCGATTTTCAAAGGTAGAAAGAAGAAGAGGAACGAGAAAAAAACCAAGGTTCCGGAGAATCTCTGGATAAAATGTGAGAAATGTCTCGAGATTATTTATCGGAAAGAGGTGGAGAGAAATCTCAACGTTTGTCCCAAGTGTAAGTACCATTTCAGAATTTCCGTCAATCAACGGATTGAAAGCCTCCTGGATGATGGGATTTTCGAAGAATTTGGAACGGAGTTCCAATCAGTAGATATACTCGGTTTCACTGATACGCGGAAATATTCCGACAGGTTGAAGGAGGCGTGCAGCAAGACTGGGCGAAACGAGGCAGTCGTTATCGGGACAGGCAAGATAACGGGCATTGAAATAGTCTTCGCTGTATTCGATTTTTCATTCCTCGGTGGGTCCATGGGGTGCATCGTCGGTGACAAGGTTACCCTTGCGATTGAAGAAGCGACGAAGAAAAAGTTGCCGCTCATGATAATCAGCGCTTCCGGTGGGGCAAGGATGCAGGAGGGAACGTTTTCACTGATGCAGATGGCAAAAACCTGCGCAGCTTTGAACAGGCATGACGCTGAAGGCTTGCCCTTTATCAGTATTCTTACCGATCCCACAACCGGCGGTGTTGCCGCCAGCTTCGCCATGCTGGGCGATGTCATTATAGCAGAGCCCGGGGCACTCATCGGCTTCGCCGGCCCCCGCGTCATAGAACAGACCATAAAACAGAAGCTGCCCGAAGGGTTTCAGCGGGCGGAATTCCTCCTCGAACACGGTATGGTGGATGTTATCGTCGATAGAACTCAACTCAAACAGATAGTTGGTGACCTTTTACGCTATATGCTTTCAAATAACTCCCTCAAAAGGGGTCACAATTCCTCTCCGCATGATTATAGCTGATGGCTGGTTCTGCAGGAATAATTAAACCGGGTCTCGAAAGAATTTCTCGCCTGTTGAGATACCTGGGAAACCCCCAGAAAAACTACCTTACGGTTCAGATTGCAGGAACAAACGGAAAGGGGTCTACCGCTAGCTATCTCAGCAACATACTTTCGAGCGCCAAAATAACGACGGGGCTTTTCACCTCCCCCCACATATGCGCGCCTGAAGAGCGAATCCGGGTTTCCGGCATGCCCTATGAGGGGAAACTGCATCATGACCTTCGCACATTGGAAAAAGGATTTCTCGCCTCCTGCTCGAGACAGGTCAAAGACCGGCCAACATTTTTTGAACTTGCGACGGCTTGCGCCCTTGATTATTTTCGGGAAAAGAAGGTTTTCCTGACCATACTGGAAGTCGGTCTTGGAGGAAGACTCGATGCGACATCGGCTGCAGGAAATATTGGAAAAATATTGACCGATCTTTCTGTCGACCATAGAGAATTTCTCGGCAACACGATCGAGGAGATCCTTTTGGAAAAAATTGTTCCCTTAAGAGGAGATTTTCTCATTTCCTGCCCACTCCCCCAGCATCTTGTTCATCTCGCGTCGATGATCTGCCAAAAAACCAATTGCCGGCTGGAGCAATTGGGAAGAGATTTTTTTTACGAGGAATTGGGAGACGGGACGTTCAACTTTATCTCGAAAAATGGCGCGATGAAAGCACTCCGGAAGAATGCCCCCGGTGATTTCCAATATAGAAACGCAGCGATCGCAGTGGCTGCGGCATTTAGGATCGCTCGTTACTTCAACATAGGTCACGGACTACTTCGAAGAGGCATAAGGGAAGGCGTGGCTGGGACTTCTCTGCCCGGACGTTTCCAGAAGTGTTCCGACAATCCCATAGTCATTCTCGATGTGGGGCACAACTATCTGTCAGCAAAGGTTTTGAAAAACGAGCTTATTAAGATGAGGGAAAAGGCAACAGGAAAAATAGTATGTGTGTTTACGATGATGAGGAATAGAAACCCTGTTCCTTTTGTCAAAACGCTCGGAAAAGCAACGGACCACTTTATATTCTTCCCTGCCGGAAAACTATTCTGGAAAAAAAGGATGATGGAGAGCTTGGACTTGAATGCATTCGTTGATTTATCAATAGCGGAGGATTTCTCATCTGCATACGATTTGGCGCTCAATATTTCCGGTCGTGATGGTGTTGTGATCCTCACAGGTTCGTTCTTGACAGGGGAAAAATACTTCAAAACGATAGGGAGACATGTCCTACAAGTACCTGCCCGGTAAAGCGATAATCGCCTTTCTTCTTTTCGCCTCTATCCTTGCATCGGCAAAGGTTGCCTCCGCTCTGACATTGCCCCCCCCTTCAATGATCAAAAACTATCTGAAACTCGATGCGGAAAAAATATCAATATCGAAAGATGATGCTCTTCTCGAAGCAACCGGGGGCGTTCATCTGGAATACGAGGGAAAGGAAATAAGCGCAGGTAAGCTTTCTTATTATTATGAGAAGGGGGTTTTAGTACTCGATGAGGGCGTTACTTTCACCGATGAGGACATGGATTTTTCTTTCTCGATGGTTTCGATCGACCTGAGGGAGAAGAAATCCAGCTTTTACGACGGTTACATGCACATAAAGAGCGAGCATCTCATAGTGAGCGCTGAGAGGTTTGAGGAGCTGACAAAAGACAAATATAAAATTTTCAAGGCAAACCTCACAACCTGTGATGAATGTGACAAAGCCGACTGGAGAATTAAAATCAGGAGAGGAACATTGACCCTCGGCGGTTATGCGAGGGGAACGGGAATATCGCTCGATATCCGGGACAGGCCTTTTTTCTGGTTTCCCTTTGCTTTCTTCCCCGCGAAGACGGATCGGGAATCGGGTTTTCTCGTCCCGAATTTCCAATCGAGCAGGACGAAAGGAACGCGAGTCATATTACCCCTCTACATCGTTACCTCGGGCTTCTCTGATGTAACGATGAATTTGGACTATATGTCCAAGAGGGGGGTAAAGCCGGAAGGGGAGTTCAGGTACCGGCTAACTCAGTATTCAAAAGGAAAACTCACCGGCGCATATATCAACGATAGAGATTTCGATGATGAGCGCTTCAGGGTAGAGTACTCAACCAGTGTTACGGGGGACTTTCCCTTCTTTGCAACGGCCAACGTCGACTACACTTCAGACAGGGATTACTACCTGGACCTGGAGGATGAAATATATTTGCGCTCATCGAGACAGATTATTAGCGATATTTCGGCGGGATATGAGGGGAGAGATCTCTATTTTGAGCTATACGGAACCTATATCGATGATTTATTCCCAGTGCAAAGCAGAAGTGAAACCGTCCAGGTGCTCCCTGCTGTCAGGAGCGCATTCCGAAAAAAAAGAATACTCTATGACTTTTTTGCGAGGGCAGATCTGGAGGTAAAGAATTTTTACACCTCTGCCGAAGGATCAACACAAAAAGGCAATGTGAACGTCGAAGCCGAACTCCCGCTGAAACTGGGGGAAATCCTCCTCCTCCATTTATACTCAAATCTCGTCGATGGCTTTTACTATTTTGAAAACCAGCAGGGTGTTGAAAATGGGGAAAACTTTCTTTACTGGGATAATCGGGGGACGGTGAAGACCTCTCTATACAAAAAATTTCGTTTGAAAAAGAAAGAACTCGTTCACAGGGTCGAGCCCTACGTAACCTTTCAGAAGACGGCGCGAATTTCCGGTTTTTCCCCCGTAATATTTGAACCGGTCGACAGGGCACCGGAGAAGACGAGAATGATCTTTGGATTCAGGAACGTTTTCACGAGTGTATACGAGGGGGGAGAGATGAAGAATACGGGCAGCTTTGTTGTAAAATACTCTTTCGATTTCGACCGCAAGGTTGACACCTCCTCGAATCTTGTGGACCCTTTTTCAGAATATTTCAGAACATATCAGGACCAGATCGATATCGCCGTGGACGGGTTTCTTTCTGATGACCCGAGCTCGGACCTGTATTTCGAAGGTAAGCTGCTGCCGAGTGAACGTTTAGAAATCAACACCGAGGGCTTTTTCGATACAAAAGCGGGAGTCGTCGATAAAGTATCTTTCGGATTGAAATACGACGATAAAGATACTACGTTTATATCGATGATGGTCCGACATACACGGACCCTCGCTACTGATTTGAACCTCAGCTTCGACGACAGAATCTTCAGGTGGTTGAGGGTCAGGGGATGGCTCAACTATTCTCTGAAAGACGAAGTAATCATCGAAAATACTTCATTCTTCGAATATATTCCGAGGAGCGAATGCTGGAGCTTCACTTTCGGGGCGAGCAGAAAAACGAGGCCCGCAGAAACATCGTATTCTCTGTTCTTTTCTCTCAGAGGGCTAGGGGCAATAGGGCAATAGGAGAAGAACTATGAAAGGATTGATTTTAAGCGGAGGTAAGGGGACGAGGCTGAGACCCTTGACGTATACAAGCGCCAAGCAGCTGATTCCCGTAGCGAACAAGCCTGTTCTCGTCTACTGTCTCGATGCGATGCGGGAGGCAAACATTCAAGACGTAGGGATCGTCGTTGGAGATACGAAGAAAGAGATAATCGATGCAGTTGGCGACGGTTCACGGTACGGCCTGAAGGTAAGTTACATAGAGCAGGATGCACCCCTCGGACTTGCCCATGCGGTAAAGGTTTCAGAGGATTTCATCGGGACTGATCGGTTCGTCATGATGCTGGGAGATAATCTCATTATGGATGGAATCTGGAAGTTTGTCGAGAGCTTCGACAAGGATTCCGCCAACAGCCACATACTGCTCGCGGAGGTTGAAAATCCGAATCAGTTCGGCGTGGCGGTTATTAAAGGTGGGCGCGTGGCTGAACTGATCGAGAAACCCAGGGAGTATATTTCG
>CAYFXN010000001.1:39521-98774 GCA_964347065.1 uncultured bacterium
ACTCGTGGGGGTTTATCTTTTTGACGAACATATTTTTCAGGCGGTGCGTCAGATAAAACCCTCATTCCGGGGGGAACTGGAGATTACCGATGCAATTTCCTGGTTGATAAAGAACGGGTACTCCGTATCACACCATATCGTAACGGGCTGGTGGAAAGATACGGGGAAATTAGAGGATATTCTCGAAGCGAACAGAATGCTGCTCGATCAGGTCAAGATGCGCGTGGAAGGGGATGTCGATACTACATCGTCGGTTGAGTTGAAAGTTGTCATCGAAAAAGGTGTCAGAATAAAAAACAGCAGAGTGCGTGGTCCGGCAATCATCGGAAACCAAACGTTAATAGAGGATTCCTATATCGGTCCTTTTACTTCGATCGCCGCGAATTGCGTTATCAAGGGGGTAGAGATTGAGCAGAGCATAGTCATGGACGAGTGTGAAATTGTCGAGGCAGGTGCGCGCATATCGGACTCACTTCTTGGTAAGAACGTTGTGATCCGAAAAAACAAGACATTACCGAAGACAATCCAGATCATGGCCGGTGACAGCTCAATGATAATTATTCCCTAGTTAAACGGAGGAATATATGATCTCTGGCGTTGAAATCAAAAAACTCAATTGCATACCCGATGAGCGGGGAAGGCTTATGGAAATACTGAGAAGCGATGACGCCATTTTCTTAAAGTTCGGACAGGCATACATCACCACGGGTTATCCCGGCGTCGTGAAGGCATGGCATTATCACAAGAAACAGTGGGACAACTTCTGCGTGGTGAAAGGCATGATGAAAGTTGTTCTCTACGATAATAGAGAGGAGTCCCCCACGAAGGGGAAAATCATGGAGTTGTTCATGGGTGAATTCAATCCCCTGCTCGTAAGGATTCCGCCGCTTGTCTATCACGGGTTTAAATGTATAAGCGAACAAGAGGCGATACTCATAAACATCCCCACGGAAACCTACAAATACGAAGATCCCGATGAATTCAGAGTAGACCCTCATGAAAACGATATTCCCTACTCGTGGGAGAGGAGTGATGGTTGATGCGAATTTTCGCTGCCGGCGGTGCAGGATTCATCGGATCAAACTTCATACATTACATGCTCGGAAATCATGAAGATGTCTCAATTCGCAACTTCGATAATCTCACCTATGCCGGCAACTTGCAGAATCTCACCGGGGTAGAAGAAGACCCTCGGTACTCTTTCGTGAAAGGCGATGTATCAAATGTCGATGCCGTTGATGAAAGCCTGAGCAAACAGTTTGATGTTGTCATCAATTTTGCTGCGGAATCCCATGTGGACAGAAGCATTGAGGAACCCACCCTTTTTGCCCGAACCAACGTGCTTGGCACCACTGTATTGCTTCACATCGCAAGGAACAAGAAAATACCCCTCTTCCTTCAGATTTCGACAGACGAGGTTTACGGCTCACTGGGAAAAGAGGGGTATTTTTCCGAGGACACACCCCTTGCCCCGAATAGCCCCTACGCAGCCTCCAAAGCATCAGGAGATCTCGTTGTCCGGTCATTCTATAAAACCTACAAATATCCGGTAATCGTAACAAGGTGTTCGAACAATTTCGGCCCCTATCAGTTCCCGGAGAAACTTATTCCTCTTTTTATAACGAATGCCCTCGAGGATAAACCTCTTCCTCTCTATGGTGATGGGCTGAACATCAGGGACTGGATACATGTTACCGACCATTGCGAGGCAATCGATATGATAATCCGTAAGGGAATACCGGGGGAGGTCTACAATATCGGAGGGGAGCAGGAAAGAAGCAACATCGAAATTACGCGATTAATACTCGAGATTCTTGGAAAGCCCCAGAGCCTCATACGTTTCGTCGAGGACCGGCTGGGGCACGACCGGAGATATGCAATGGATATCTCGAAAATCAGGAAAGAATTGGGTTTTTCGCCAAGAGCGGATTTTTCCGGAGCATTAGAAGAAACCGTTCAATGGTACAGAGATAACGAAACCTGGTGGAGGAATGTGAAGAGCGGTGAATATATTCAATATTATCAGAAAATCTACGGAAAAAAGCTCGGGAAAGAAGAGGGTCCTCATTCTGGGGGCTGAGGGAATGCTCGGCCACGATATTTTCAACGTTCTCTACGAATCTTATGAAGTTGTTGGAAAGGGAAGAAGGGAAGTCGATGTGACGATGGTATCGGACCTGTCACGTACGATAACTTCTATCAAACCCGATTTTGTGGTAAATGCCTCAGGATACACGAAGGTCGAAAGCGCCGAAGACCAGCCTGAGGAGGCGTTTAAAGTCAATGCCGAGGCGCTGAAAAATATTTCTTCGGCCTGTAATAGAACCGGCTCATTGCTCGTTCATATCGGAACAGATTTTATATTTAACGGTGAGAAAATAGGTCCTTATACCGAGGAAGACGAACCATCTCCCCTTAACGTATACGGAGAATCAAAGCTGGAGGGGGAAAAAGAGCTTGTCTCCTCTGGCTGTGAATACCTCATCGTGAGGACCCAATGGTTATTCGGGCCCCATGGAAAAAATTTCGTTTTTTCAATTATCGACAAGCTGAACAAAGACGGTAAAGCTTCGGTAGTTGATGACCAGTATGGGTGTCCGACCTATACGGTTGACCTTGCCCGTGCGGTTTTGAAGCTCATGCGTCTAAACCAGAGGGGTATCTTTCATTTTTCGGGTAGTGGGGAAGTCAGCTGGTACGGGTTTGCCTGCAAGATAGCGGAATACAGCATTCCTGAAGAGGTAAACATTATTCCGTTAAAGAGCTCCGATTTGCGTATGAAGGCCCGGCGTCCTCGAAATTCGGTGCTATCGAAGGAAAAATACAGCATGGTAGTTGGCGAAAACCCTCGCCTCTGGGAGGAGATGTTACGAGATTTTCTGAGAAGAACATTTGAAGGCGGTGTTGCGTGGTAAGTTCATTTTTCTGTTCCTCATCTGTCCTCGAGGATATTCGGGCGATTCACCTTTTTTCCGATGCAACCCGGGAAATGGCAATGTGATAGTGTCATCACAAAGACGCTGAATACAGGCGTTTTTCTCTCTGGAAGATCGATGTGGCGGGAATTGCCCCCCCTTATAGCTGCCGGGAAGACGTTTGGAATATGGCATGGCGAGAGAGGGAAGAAATGAGCCTTATTTTGCTCCCCTCTCGTGTAATACTATTTTCTGGAACATGTTAGTAGATAGTAGTAAAATTAAAGGTTAAAAACTTTGCACGCGGTGATGATGAAAAAGCTCATCAGGAACTTTGCGATAATAGCCCACATTGATCATGGGAAATCAACTCTGGCTGACAGGCTCCTGGAGTACACGGGTACTATTTCCGGAAGAGAGAAAGTTGACCAGTTTCTCGATTCCATGGAGCTTGAAAGAGAGCGGGGAATCACCATTAAAGCCCAGACTGTCAGGCTCAATTATACTGCAAGAGATGGAAATCTCTATCGTCTCAATCTCATTGATACCCCCGGGCACGTCGATTTTTCCTACGAAGTATCACGGAGTCTCGCGGCATGTGAGGGTGCATTGCTGATCGTGGATGCGACGCAGGGAGTTGAGGCCCAGACGCTCTCGAATGTTTACCAGGCGATCGACCAGGGGTTGGAGATTATTCCCGCAATCAATAAGATAGACCTCCCGAATGCGGATCCTGAAAGGGTGAAAAATGAGATAGAGGACATTATCGGCTTAGAAACGGAAAACCTCGTTTTGACAAGCGCGAAAACCGGAAAGGGGACGCATGAAATCCTCCAGAAGATCGTTGATGTCATCCCTCCACCAGGGGGCCATGATAGCGAACCTTTGAAGGCTCTCGTCGTTGATTCCTGGTTTGACACCTACCAGGGCGTGGTAACGCTTATAAGGGTATTTGACGGAAAATTGGTGGTGGGCGATAAGATGGTGCTCATGTCGACGGGTAGGGGTTTCGAGGTGACAAAACTGGGATATTTCGGTCCCTACCCGACGGATGTTAAGGAACTTTTAGCCGGCGAAGTTGGTTTCTTCATCGCGGGAATAAAGAACGTAGGGGAAGTGAATGTTGGAGACACGGTTACGGTTGACAAGTATAGGGCCATTTATCCCCTTCCCGGTTTTAAGAGGGTAAAGCCAATGGTTTTTGCGGGTGTGTATCCCGTAAATTCTGACGACTATCCGAGCCTGAAAGACGCGATCAATAAGTTGCGGCTCAACGATTCCTCGTTTACCTCCGATCCCGAGACGTCAAATGCTCTCGGCTTCGGTTTCAGATGCGGCTTTCTGGGCCTTCTGCACATGGAAATTGTACAGGAAAGGCTCGAGAGGGAGTTCGATATCGAACTGATAACCACCGCTCCCACCGTCCGATACAGAGTCGTGAAGAAAAATGCCCAAATTATTGAGATTGACAGCCCCTCGCAGCTTCCCCCGGCGGCGGAAACAGATTATATGGAAGAGCCCATCATAACGGCCACCATACACCTTCCTGCCGAATATCTTGGACAGATATTGAAGTTATGTGAGGATAAGCGGGGGATACAGAAGGAGCTGAAATTTGTGACGGGGAACCGTGTTATTTTGACCTATGATCTCCCTCTCAATGAGATTGTCCTCGATTTTTACGATAGGCTCAAAACCCTCTCGAGAGGATACGCCTCGCTTGATTATGAATTTGCGGGTTATCAGAAATCCGATCTCGTTCTTCTGGACATTCTCATCAACAAGGAGAAGGTCGATGCTCTCTCGACGATTGTGCATCGTCAAAAATCGTACAGGAGGGGAAAGGAACTGGGGCAAAAGTTAAAGGAATTGATCCCAAGGCAGTTATTTGACATCATAATTCAGGCCGCAGTAGGTTCAAAAGTAATCGCCCGGGAGACGATCAAAGCTATGAGGAAAAATGTCCTGGGCAAATGTTACGGCGGAGATGTGACGAGGAAGAGGAAGCTCTTAGAGCGCCAGAAGGAGGGCAAGAAGAGGATGAAGCAGGTTGGCACAGTCGAAATTCCTCAGGAAGCCTTTCTCGCAATTCTCATGATAAAGGAATAGGTGATGGAGAAAAAAACCGGCCAGTCAGAGACAAGCGTTGAGGGAGTGAGAAAAAAGAGTACCCTGAGGGAGTACCTCGAGGCGCTGATCATAGCGCTTATTATAGCCCTCTTTATCAGAACTTTCGTCGTTCAGGCTTTTAAAATACCTTCCGGATCCATGGAATCGACCCTCCTTATAGGGGACCACATCTTCGTGAACAAGTTTATCTACGGTATCAGGATTCCCTTCATCAAGAAAAGGCTCTTTGAGTTCCAGGAACCGGAGCGCGGGGATGTGATCGTATTCATATTTCCCGAGGATAAATCGAAAGATTTTATTAAACGGGTAGTAGGGATCGAAAACGACGTCATCGAAATAAGAAACAAGCGTCTCTACGTCAATGGCGAATTGCAGGATGAGCCCTACACGCAATATGTTGAAAGCGGACAAATCGTACCCAGGAGAGACAATTTCGGTCCCATCACCGTCCCTGAAGGAAAAATTTTCGTCGAAGGGGACAACAGGGACAGAAGTTACGATTCGAGATTCTGGGGTTTTGTCGAAAAATCCGATGTTGTGGGAAAGGCTTTTATCATTTATTTCTCCATCAAGAACACTCCCGATGCGAGCTGGTATCAGTTCTGGAAATGGCCGGAGCGCATCAGATGGGGAAGAATCGGGGATCTGATACACTGAATTTATTGAAGCGATGATAGACCAGGGGCCTTGGCAAATTCCGATAGAAGGATGCAGGCAAGAGGAGGGGTATGTAGGTGAACTGCCCTGTCAGCTGCCTGCCCCGAAGGATGTGAGCTGTATCATTTGTGCCAAATTTTCAACAGAAAAGGGAATTATATTGACCTGTCCGGGGAAAGAATGGTATAGTGAATTTACCTTTTAAGCTGATCCAGTGAGGCCAGCAAAGGAGAAATTGTGAACGACAAGTTGTTTTATCTTCCAACCTTCTCGTGACGGGCGAGAGGGTTTTTTTTTGTCCATAAATAGAATATGTTGGAGGATTTATGACAGGCGGTAGCGGAAAAATGTTAATGAATGGAAAAAGTATCGATAGGGCGCTGTCGAGAATTGCCCATGAGATTCTGGAAAAAAATAAGGGGGCGGGAGAACTGGCACTCATAGGGATCTGCACGGGTGGAATTCCCCTTGCGGATTTGCTCAAAGAAAAAATCATGAAAATCGAAGGCCTCGAAATCCCTTCCGGCTACGTCGATATAACGCTTTACCGGGATGACCTTTCGCGTATAGGATATCATCCCCGCCTGAAAAAAACGGAAATACCGTTTCCCATAGACGAACAAGTGGTGATTCTCGTCGACGACGTGCTCTTCACGGGAAGAACAATAAGGGCAGCCATGGACGCGATCATCGACTTTGGGAGACCCCGGTCGATACAATTGGCGGTGCTCATCGACCGCGGGCACCGGGAGCTTCCCATAAGGGCAGATTACGTGGGGAGAAACGTCCCCACATCGAGAAGCGAGGTTGTAAACGTAAAAATGACGGAAGGAATAGATAACTGGAGCGTCGATATCGGGGAGAGGACCGAAGATGATCAAAACGATGAAAAGTAAAGACCTTCTCTCGCTCAGAGATATAGAGCGGGAAGAGATAGAGTTGGTTCTGGAAACGGCAAAGTCGATGGAAGAGGTTATGTCCCGCGATATAAAGAAAGTGCCATCTCTTCGCGGCAAAACCGTTGTGAATCTCTTTTTCGAGCCGAGTACGAGGACCCGCACTTCCTTCGAAATAGCCGGAAAGAGACTCTCCGCCGACGTGATAAACTTCACGTCCACTTCAAGCAGCGTCAAAAAAGGGGAAACGCTCCTTGACACGGCGAGGAATATCGAGGCAATGAGGCCCGATATCCTGGTTATACGGCACTTTGCATCAGGGGCACCGTTCTTCCTTTCGAAAAAACTAAAGGTATCGGTTGTCAATGCCGGAGATGGTCAGCACGAGCATCCGACACAAGGACTGCTTGATATCTATACTTTGAGGAAGAACAAGGGCTCTTTGGACGGGTTGAAGGTGCTCATTCTGGGAGATGTGTTACACAGCCGTGTGGCCAGGTCAGACATTCAGGCTCTGTTGAAGCTGGGGTCCCGTGTGACGGTCTGTGGTCCTCCCACGTTACTGCCGCGAAAATTTAATTCACTGGGTGTTGAAGCTACCTGGGATTTGGACGAGGCTATCAAGGGCAAGGATATCATTATCGTTTTGCGAATTCAGATGGAAAGGATGCAGTCGAGTTTCTTTCCCTCGATACGGGAGTACGTAAGATACTTCGGGCTCAATAAAGAGCGGTTCGGAAAGGCTAAGGGCGATGCGATAATATTGCACCCCGGCCCAGTCAATAGAGGCTGGGAAATAACAGATGATCTCGTAGATTGCGAAAAGTCTGTGGTTCTGCAGCAGGTCGAATCGGGCGTTGCCGTAAGAATGGCGGTACTTTATCTTCTCTCATCGGTGAGGGGTGAGGAAGAACCGCAGGGAGGGAGCAGATGATTGTTTTTCATGGCGGCACCGTAATTGATTTTGAGTCCGATACCATAGCCGAACTGGATATCATCATAGAAAAAGGAAAAATCGCTGATCTCGTAAGGAGGGGAGAATATCCTGCCGAGTCCGATTTCGAGCTCATAGATATAACGGGTTTGCACGTCATGCCCGGTTTTATCGACCTCCACTGTCACTTGAGAGAACCGGGTTTCGAGTGGAAGGAGGACATAGCGAGCGGAACGAGAGCCGCAGCCTTCGGAGGATTCACATCGGTCGTGTGCATGGCAAATACGGACCCGGTAAATGATAATCCGGAGATCACGAGATATATTATCGAGAAGGCAAGGAAGGCAGGATCTGTCAAAGTTTTACCCGTTGCCTCGATAACCCGTAATTTAAAAGGTGAAGAGCTCACCGATTTTGGTGAACTTATCATATCGGGTGCCGTTGCTTTTTCCGACGACGGTCAGCCTGTAATGAACTCCCGTATCATGATTCGAGCGATGGATTATGGAAAAATGTTCGATACTACGCTGATACTTCATGAAGAGGATGCCGGTCTCAGCCAAGAGGGGTTCATGAACGAGGGCGAAATTTCGACAATTCTGGGGCTGCCGGGCATTCCGTCTGTATCCGAGGAGATAATGATTGGAAGAGATATTTTGCTCGCGGAATATACGGGCGCCAAAATCCACATAGCTCACCTATCGACGAAGCGAGGGGTTGAGCTGATACGCGATGCCAAGGAGAAGGGTATCGGCGTTACCGCGGAGACGGCGCCGCATTACCTGACGCTGACTGAACGTGATGTTGTAGGGTATAACACGAGAGCGAAGATGAACCCTCCTCTCAGGACTGAGTATGACAGACAGGGGCTCATCGAAGGAATCAAGGACGGGACCATAGACTGCGTCGCAACCGACCACGCTCCTCACGAGGATCTGGTGAAAAACTGCGAATTCCAGGAAGCTGCAAACGGCATCATCGGGTTTCAGACCGCCTTTCCCCTTCTACTGGAAACGGGCGAAAGAAGCGGGATAAGTATAAAAGAGTTAGTTAAACTATTGTCATATAAGCCATCTAAAATACTGAATATTGATGGGGGATCCATTAAGAAAAAAGCCGTTGCTGATCTGGCCATAGTTGACACGAAGGTGCGGTATATTTTTCAAGAGGATATGATCCTTTCCAAATCGAAAAACAGCCCATTTATCGGGAGGGAGATGAAAGGGAAAGTCGTCATGACCGTGGTGAATGGTAAGATAGTATACAGACAGGAACAGGTGGTTGTCTCATGAAAAAAGCATTTCTCGCACTTGAAAACGGAGCATTTTTTGAGGGATTCTCCTTTGGAGCGGAAGGAGAGACAGACGGTGAGGTAATATTCAACACCGGGATGACAGGATACCAGGAGATCCTCACCGATCCATCATACAAAGGGCAGATCGTTCTCATGACCTACCCCGAGATAGGAAATTACGGCGTAAATGGAGAAGACGTGGAATCCTTTCGGCCGTGGGTCGAAGGGTTTATCGTCAGAGAATATTGGGATATTCCATCGAACTTTAGATCGGCAGAATCTCTCGGATCGTTTCTTACCAGACAAGGCATCGTGGGTATCTGGGGTGTCGATACCAGGATGATCACAAAGATGATACGGGAAGAAGGGTCCATGCGCGGAGTCATCTCGACAGAGTGCGGGGACATGGGCGAGCTCGTTAAAAAAGCAGGGATGGTGTTGGACATTGAGGGACGTGACCTGGTGAAGTACGTTACCTGCCGCGAACCGTTCGAATGGAAAGAGGGAGATTGGGATCTTCGAAAGGGGTACGCAAGGGCCGACGAACACTATAAGCGATGCAAACGGGTCCCACATGTTGCCGTTATCGATTGCGGGGTAAAGTTAAACATCCTCAGGATGCTCGTTTCACACGGATTCAAGGTCACTGTTTACCCGGCGGGCACCGACTTTTCAACGTTGCAAGAGAAAAAATTCGATGCGCTGTGCCTATCGAATGGCCCCGGAGACCCGATGGGAGTTCCTTACGTAGTCGAAACGGTCAAAAGAGCCCTGGGGAACCTTCCCGTATTCGGGATATGCCTCGGCCATCAAATAATCGGTCTTGCCCTCGGCGGAAACACGTACAAATTGAAGTTTGGCCACCACGGTTTGAATCAGCCGACGCTTGACCTTGCAACCGGCAAGGTTGAAATCACGAGCCAGAATCACAACTTTTCGGTTGATGCGAGTTCGATCAAAGAGAGTGCTGTCGTTACACATATTAATTTAAACGACGACACGGTAGAGGGATTAGAAATTCCAGACCTGCATGTTTTTTCGGTCCAGTACCACCCCGAGGCATCGCCGGGACCTCACGATTCCCGGTATATATTCAACAGATTTTACGAGTATATGGAAAGTGCGTGGGCTTGAGAAATTGGGACCGTCCCGTCTTGGCGTGGCGACACCATTCGCGCCCACCGAAATTTCCTCCTACTCTGGAAAGAAGCATGTCGGCCAGAGGGTAAATATCGCTGCAGGGTTAATCGATCGATACGCCTGAGAGGACAATAGGCAATGCCCAGAAGAGTTGACATTGAGAGCATCATGATAATCGGATCAGGGCCAATTATCATAGGCCAGGCATGCGAGTTCGATTATTCGGGTACGCAGGCCTGTAAGGCACTGAAGGAAGAGGGGTACCGGGTAATTCTCGTTAACTCGAATCCTGCAACCATAATGACCGACCCGGAGTTTGCCGACAGGACGTATATCGAGCCGTTGATTCCTGAATTTGTTGCAAAAATAATCGAACGGGAAAGGCCTGATGCCCTGCTTCCGACTATCGGGGGGCAGACTGCACTCAACATCGCCGTAGCCCTCAGCGAACGTGGGGTTCTCGAGGAATTTGATGTGCAACTCATCGGAGCAAGCGTCGAAGCGATTAACAAAGCGGAGGACCGCGACCTGTTCAGGTTGTCCATGGAGCGAATCGGACTGCGAATCCCAAGGAGCAGGTACGTAAGATCAATAGATGAGTCCTTCCGGGCGATCGAGCACGTGGGATTTCCAGCGGTGATCAGGCCGTCATTCACCCTCGGTGGCACGGGAGGCTCCATTGCATATAACAGGGAAGAATACGAAGAGATGGTCAAGTGGGGCCTCGACGCGTCACCGAAGGGGACGGTTCTCGTGGAGGAATCCGTCGCCAACTGGAAAGAATTTGAGCTCGAGGTGATGAGGGACCCAAACGATAACGTGGTCATCATATGTTCCATTGAAAACTTCGATCCCATGGGTATCCACACGGGCGACAGCATAACGGTTGCACCGGCTCAAACACTCACCGACAAGGAATATCAGATAATGAGAGACGCGGCTATTGCAATAATACGCGAAATCGGTGTGGATACGGGAGGAAGCAACATTCAATTCGCTGTAAAACCGGATACAGGTGAAATGGTCATTATCGAAATGAACCCCAGGGTATCGCGCTCGTCTGCCCTCGCGTCGAAGGCGACGGGATTTCCCATCGCGAAAATAGCGGCCAAACTTGCTGTCGGATATACCCTCAACGAGCTGAGAAATGATATCACGAAAGAGACTCCCGCATCATTTGAGCCCTCCATCGATTATGTGGTAACCAAAATTCCGCGATTTACCTTCGAGAAATTTCCTCAAACCGAAGATAGGCTCGGAACGCAGATGAAATCCGTCGGGGAGGTAATGGCTATTGGTAGAACATTCAAGGAATCCCTTCAGAAAGCTCTTCGTTCATTGGAAAACGATCTGAAGGGATTCGATAACCCTCTCCCCCCTGATTTTCCAGAATCGAGGCGAAAAGAAATCATTGAAGAAAAACTTAAATTCTCAAACAGCAAGACGATCCTCTTTGTCGGGGAGGCTTTCCGTGAGAAACTGAGTACGGAAAGGATTCACGAACTTACCGGTATAGACCGCTGGTTTCTCTGGAACATAAGGCAAATTATCGACGAAGAGGGAACTATCAAAGATGCAGAGAAAGAGATAAAGGCCGCCGCCAGCGGGGGAAGCGTTCCCGCATGGCTTCCCGCATACCTGAAAAAAATTAAATCGATGGGTTTTTCAGATGCCAAGATATCTGAAATCGTGGGGGTTTCGGAGAAAGATATTCTCAACCTGAGAAAGAGTGTGGGGGTGCTGCCGGTTTTCAAGCTGGTTGACACCTGTGCCGCAGAGTTTGAAGCCTACACACCCTATCTCTACTCTACCTATGAGACTGAAGACGAGTCCGAAAAGAGCGGGAAAAAGAGCGTGGTAATACTTGGCGCAGGGCCAAACAGGATTGGACAGGGAATCGAGTTTGATTACTGCTGTGTTCAGAGCGTATTCGCGCTCAGGGAGGAGGGATTCGAAACGATCATGATCAATTGCAACCCCGAAACCGTGAGCACCGATTACGACACATCGGACAAGCTTTATTTCGAACCGCTTACCTTCGAGGATGTCATGCGGGTCATAGAGCAGGAAAACCCCGAGGGGGTCATCGTACAGTTTGGGGGACAGACGCCCCTCAAGCTTGCCGTTTCTCTTGGATCGGCCGGTGTCAATATACTGGGGACTTCCCCCGAGTCGATAGATATCGCCGAGGACAGGGAAAGGTTCGCTTCAATGCTGAAACGCGTTGGTCTTTCCCAACCTCCTAACGGATCTGCCACATCTGTAGAAGAAGCTCTTGAAATTGCAAACGAGATAGGTTTCCCCGTCCTTATCCGCCCATCCTACGTCCTCGGGGGGAGAGGAATGGAAATAATTCACGACAATGAATCACTTCTCGGGTATATGAGAGAGGCTGTTATTGTTTCGGGGGAGAGACCCGTCCTCATAGACAGCTTTCTCGAGGATGCGATCGAAATCGATGTGGACGCTATTTCTGATGGAGAAACCACAGTGGTCGCAGGGATCATGGAGCATATTGAAGAGGCCGGCGTTCATTCCGGTGATAGCGCGTGCTCACTTCCCCCCTACTCATTGAAAAGGGAAGTCATAAGAGAAATTATCAGACAGACGAAGAATATCGCCAGAGAGCTTTCGGTCGTCGGGTTGATGAACGTTCAATTCGCACTCAAGGATAACGATCTGTACATTCTCGAAGTCAACCCGAGGGCCTCAAGGACCATACCTTTCGTCAGCAAAGCCATCGGCGTTTCGCTCGCCAAACTCGCGACGAAGGTGATGGTGGGAATAAAATTGAAAGATCTCAACTTTACCAAAGAAATCATCCCGAGACACATTTGCGTGAAGGAGGCTGTTTTCCCCTTTATCAAATTTCCCGGTGTGGACACGCTTCTCGGACCGGAAATGAAGTCAACCGGGGAAGTGATGGGTATCGACACCAGTTTTGATATCGCCTTTGCAAAATCACAGATAGCCGCAGGAAACCTTCTCCCCGCTGAGGGAAAGGCGTTCATAAGCGTAAGAGATGAGGACAAGAATTCCATAATCGTTGTTGCCAAAAACCTCGTTCACGCCGGTTTTTCGCTCATTGCGACCGTGGGGACGGCGAATTTCCTCCGCGAGAACGGGATTTTTTCTGAGGAGGTGTTCAAGATCAACGAGGGAAGGCCCCACGTTGCAGATCTTATAAAGAATAAAGAGATATCAGCGGTGATCAACACACCGCTCGGGGCCAAATCGAAAGCCGATTCTTTTTACATCCGCAGAACCGCTCTTAACTATGGGATACCATATTTTACAACCATCGCTGCGGCAAAGGCAGCAGCAATGGCATTGAACAGAATGAAGAAGGAAAAATTCAGGGTCATGAGTCTCCAGGAATTTCATCGTTCCGAGAAGATATCTGCAAAATGAATCCGGAAAAGCTAAACAAGAGCCTTCGCTACGTTAAAGGTGTCGGCCCGAAGTTGTACGAGAAGCTGGAGAGGAAAGGACTATACACGGTAAAGGATGCTCTCTATTTTTTCCCGAGAGACTATCAGGACAGACGAAGGATCACTCCGATTTCTGAGATTAGGGATGAGGGAACCTTTTTGATCAGGGGAAAAATAATCCGGTCCGGGGAAGTCAGATTCTTTTCGGGAGCTGGCTGTTTCGAGGTTTACATTGAAGACGAAACGGGGACGATGTGTCTTAAGTGGTTAAATTATAATCTGAAAAAGTGGAGAGCCATTTACATTGACGGGAAAAATGTTCTCGTTTATGGCAACGCAAAATATTATCAAGGCAGGCTCGAGATTCTCCATCCAGAGGTTTCATTTCCCGACGGAGCCAAGCCAGCTCCTTCCTACGACCATGGAAAGATCACACCGATCTATTCGGAAGTTGATGGCGTCCACCAGAGAGTATTGAGGAAGATCATTTTGAGCGTCGTCAATTCCCACAGCAGCGAAATTGCCGACCCCCTGCCGGAATACCTGCTAAAAAGAGAAAAGCTTCCATTTCTCGGTGATGCGCTCCGAAACGTGCATCTCCCCGGCGACGATGTGAACGTCGATGAGTACAGAAATTTCAAAAGCCTGTTTCACAGGAGGATTATTTTTGACGAGTTTTTTTCCCTTCAACTGGGGTTGGCCAGGAAAAAACATCTTGCAAGCAGGGAGATCGGGGTTGCCATACCCTGGGACAGAGCGATCGTCGACGAAATTAAGAAAAGGCTCCCATTTGAACTCACAGAAGCACAGAGAAAGGTCGTCAATGAGGTCCTGATCAATATGAAGAGCAGCGAGCCGATGAGGAGGCTGCTTCAGGGAGACGTTGGTTCCGGAAAAACTATCGTCGCGTGGATCGCCTCGATGATCTCATGGCACAGAGGTTACCAGGTGGCTGTCATGGCGCCCACAGAGATTCTTGCAGAGCAGCACTTCAAGAATTTTTCCGAACTGTCGTCGGATTTGGACCTTGAGGTGCGGCTTCTCACTGCTTCTGTTTCGGGAAGTGAAAAAAACCGAATAAAAGAATACCTTGCTACCGGGAGAGTGGATATCGTCGTTGGAACACACGCTCTCATCCAGGAGGATGTTTCGTTTCACAATCTCGCTCTTGTAATCGTCGACGAGCAGCACCGGTTCGGTGTCTATCAGAGGTTGAAGATGAAGCTGAAAGGGAAATCCCCTCATCTCCTCGTCATGACGGCCACTCCCATTCCCCGAACGCTTGCAATGACACTCTACGGAGATCTCGATGTGTCGATAATCGACGAGATGCCTCCGGGCAGGACGCCAGTGGAATCCCGCATCATCTATGAATGGCAGCGCGATGAGCTTTACGAATTTATCTGTGATGAAGTGAAAAGAAATGGCCAGGCTTTCATCGTGTATCCGCTCGTCGAGGAGTCAGAAAAATTAGATGTAAAGGCCGCTACCGAAATGTACCACCACCTGAAAAACGATATTTTTCCCCATCAGGAGACGGCACTGATCCATGGAAGGCTGAAGGCTGAGGAAAAGGAGAGAGTCATCGATAGGTTCAGGAAGGGGCTCATATCGATCCTCGTTTCCACGACAGTTATCGAGGTTGGCATCGATGTGCCTTCAGCAAACGTAATGGTAATAGAGCATGCCGAGAGATTTGGTCTTTCCCAGCTCCACCAGTTGCGGGGGAGAGTGGGAAGAGGCGAGAAACAGTCATACTGTTTTTTGGTAACGGGGGGGAAGCCGTCTGATGATGCAAGACGTCGGCTCGAAGTAGTTGTAAGAACTACCGACGGGTTCAAGGTTGCTGAGGAAGATTTGAAAATCAGGGGGCCCGGAGATTTTGTCGGAACAAGGCAGGCGGGGATACCCGATCTGATCTTTGGAAACATAATACGCGACAGCCGTATTCTCAAAGAAGCCCGGGATCTTGCATTCGAGATCATCACCAAAGACCCGGAGTTGTCGGCAGCGGGAAACAAGGGGCTCCGCTCCCATGTTCGGTCGATGTGGGGAGAGAGAATTGATTTTGCCTTCGTGTAAGGGACATTCATTGACAAGCAGGAGCAATTGATTTAGCATTTTATAGTTTAAATTCAATTATTTAAAGGGTAGAAAAAATGGAACAATTTCCGCGGATAAAGAGACTCCCCCCTTACGTCTTCAACGTGGTAAATGAGTTGAAAATGCAATTGAGAAGGCAGGGAGAGGATATCATTGACCTGGGTATGGGAAACCCGGACATACCCACACCCAGTCACGTTGTGAAAAAGATGGTGGAGGCGGTAAAAAATCCCAAAAACCACAGGTATTCTGTATCGCGGGGAATTCTTAAATTGAGGCTTGCCATCTGCGACTGGTACAAGAGGCATTTTGATGTCGATCTGGACCCGGACAGTGAGGCGATCGCCACAATCGGAGCGAAAGAAGGGCTGTCCCACCTGGTACTCGCGACAATGGGGCCAGGTGACATTGCGCTCGTGCCTGATCCCACATACCCCATACACTATTATTCGGTTATCATCGCAAATGCTGATGTAAGGAGAGTGAATCTGATGTCAGAGGAGGAGGACTTTCTTTTTCTTCTCGAAAAAGCGGTCAAGACTCTCTGGCCACGGCCCCGTGTTTTGATCATATCATTTCCCCACAATCCGACCACGAAAGTTGTCGGGTATGAATTCTTTGTCAAACTAGTCGACTTTGCCCGGGAAAACGATATGTACATAATTCACGACCTCGCCTATGCAGATATCGTGTTCGATGGTTACAGGGCGCCCTCGATATTGCAGGTTCCAGGGGGAAAGGATGTTGCCGTTGAGCTCTATTCGATGTCGAAGGGGTACAGCATGCCCGGGTGGAGGGTCGGCTTCTGTGTGGGAAACAGCGCTATGGTCCATGCCCTGGCGAGGGTGAAAAGCTATCTCGATTACGGTATGTTTCAGCCAATCCAGATAGCTGCCATCATCGCCCTCAATGGGCCATATGACGTCGTCAAAGAGATAACCGACATTTATCGGAAGAGAAGAAATACCCTCGTCAAGAGCCTGAATAGGGCCGGTTGGAAAATCGAACCCCCCAAAGGGACGATGTTCGTTTGGGCCAAAATACCCGATAACTTCCTGGAAACGGGCTCACTGGAATTTTCCAAACTTCTGGTCAGTCACGGAAAGGTTGCTGTTTCCCCCGGTGTGGGATTTGGCGAACATGGAGAGGGTTACGTGCGGTTTGCCCTCGTTGAGAACGAACACAGGATAAGACAGGCAGTACGCGGGATAAAACGGGTTCTCGAAGGAGATTATAAAGCCATAGAGGTCAAGAGGTAGTCATCGATGAGATCAATAAAAGTTGGGATCATCGGCCTTGGGACCGTTGGAACCGGCGTATATTCTATGCTGCAGAAAAACAGCGTCCTGATCGAGAAGAAAGTGGGGTGTCCCGTCGTTGTTCATGGAGTAGCAGACCTGGACCTGCAGAAAAAAGATCATGCAGACATTCCGCCGGACATTTTTACCACCGATGCCTATCAGCTCATCAATAAACCTGACATAGACATCATCGTCGAACTTATCGGGGGCACCGAAGAGGCGGGAACGTATCTCATTGAAGCAGCGCGAAGGGGAAAGCATGTCGTGACGGCGAACAAAGCACTGTTGGCCGAGAAGGGGGATTACATAATCAGAGAGATAGAAAATGAAGAGGTAGAGATAGGCTTTGAGGCGACCGTTGCCGGTGGCATTCCCATCTTAAAGGCTTTGAGAGAAAGTCTTGCGGGGAATATGATTCAGGAACTGTTCGGAATTATCAACGGAACAGCAAATTACATACTCACGCGGATGTCCCGGCAGGGCAAGGATTTTTCCCGCGTCCTGGATGAAGCAAGAAAGATCGGACTTGCAGAGGCTGATCCGACCCTCGATGTAGACGGAGTAGATTCCGCTCATAAACTTTCGATACTCATCTGGTTGACGACGGGGAAATATCTCGATTTTCACGATATTTACGTTGAGGGGATCAGAGAAATTACACCTCTGGACCTGGAGTTCGCATCGGAATTTGGTTTCGAGATCAAGCTCCTGGCCATCGCCAAGAGGGAAGGGGAAAAAATCGAAGCGAGGGTACATCCCACGATGATCCCGAAAGGCCACCTCCTTTCGACCGTGGGGGAAGCATATAATGCAATATATGTTACCGGTGATTTTGTGGGCCCCGTCCTGTTCTTTGGCAGCGGTGCCGGGAAGGATCCGACAGCGAGTGCCGTCGTCGGGGATATCGTTGATATAGCGAGGACAATCAGGGCCGGCGCGAAAAAGCGTCTTCCCTTTTCGGGTTTTCAATCCGATGGTGGCAGAGTCGAGGTCAAAAACGTGGCCGATGTGATCTCAGAGTACTACCTGAGGTTTATTGTTATCGACAAACCCGGAGTGCTTTCCGCAATATCGGGGATTCTCGGGAAGAACCATATAAGCATCGCCTCCGTCATACAGAAAGGGAGGAAAAAAGAGAAAGACGTCCCCATTGTCATTCTCACTCACGAGGCGCGGGAAAGCGATCTGAAAAAAGCACTGCGGGAAATAGACGAACTTTCTGTGGTTCTCGACAAGACCAAGCTCATCAGGATCGAAAGCAATCTTTGAGGGAGAGAAACGAAATGGATTGGAAAGGAGTGGTGCGCAGATACCGGGAGTTCTTGCCCCCCGTTTCGGATGAAAATATCATCACCCTTTTTGAGGGGAACACGCCTCTGTTGCGCGCCAACAATCTCGCGGGCAGAATCAATCCGAACCTCGATATACACGTTAAAATCGAAGGAGCAAATCCGACGGGATCCTTCAAGGACAGGGGGATGACGATGGCAGTTTCAGCTGCCAAAGAGCGGGGAGCAACGGCAGTAATATGCGCATCTACGGGAAACACCTCGGCTTCTGCAGCATCGTACGCTTCAAAGGCCAATATGAAAGCATACGTCCTCATCCCCGAGGGAAAGATAGCGTTTGGCAAGTTGTCCCAGGCCATCATTCACGGAGCGAAGATCATACAGGTGAAAGGCAACTTCGATGAGGCCCTCGAAATTGTCAAAGAGGTATCTGAGAAGTATCCCATAACTCTCGTAAACTCGATCAACCCTTTCAGGATAGAAGGACAAAAAACCGCTTCCTTCGAGGTTTGCGATACTCTCGGAATAACACCTGACTGCCATGTCCTGCCCGTCGGCAACGCGGGTAATATCACTTCATACTGGAAGGGATACAAAGAGTATTTTGAGCGGGGAGTGATCAAGACTCTGCCCAGGATGCTCGGGTTTCAGGCCGAAGGCGCCGCCCCAATTGTGAGAGGTCATCCCCTCAACAAGCCGGAGACGGTGGCAACGGCAATTCGCATAGGGAATCCTGCTTCCTGGGAGGGTGCGGTTGCCGCGAGGGATGAATCGGGAGGGCTCATCGGCATGGTAAGCGACGACGAAATATTAAACGCCTACAAGATGGTTGCATCAACAGAGGGTATTTTTTGCGAACCGGCCTCGGCAGCCGGGATAGCCGGTGTGATAAAATTATCGAATGAAGGATATTTTAACGTTGGTGAAACCATCGTTATAACGCTTACGGGACACGGTTTGAAGGACCCCGACATTGCGGTAAAACAGGCCTCAAGACCCGTCACGGTTCAACCCGTTTTACGGGAAGTAATCGAACAACTCGGTTTCTAGGAAGCGACTATGAAGTACGTGATAGTCATCGGCGATGGTATGGCTGATTGGAAAATAGAGGCGCTGGGAAACATGACGCCTCTTGAAGCCGCAAGAAAACCGAACGCAGACTTTATGGCGAAAAACGGTTTGTGCGGGCTGGTCCAGATAGTACCCGCGGATATGTATCCGGGAAGCGACGTTTCAAACATGAGCATTCTCGGCTACGACCCGCAAAAGTATTACACGGGGAGATCGCCTCTTGAGGCTGCCTCCATAGGGGTCGAAATTTCCGACAGCGATGTTGCCGTTCGATGCAATATGGTGACGATTGAGGGGGGCATCCCACAGGGGAAAATGTTCGACTATTCGGCAGGCCACATATCAACGGAGGAATCCCGGGAACTTCTCGAAGAATTAAACGACGCAATAGATGATCTCCGCGTCGAATTCCACCCCGGTGTGAGCTACAGGAACCTCATGGTCTGGCACAATGGAAAGGAGGGGGTAAAAACGGTCCCCCCCCATGACATTATGGGGAAGAACATCAGAGACCATCTCCCGACGGGTGAGGGGTCGGATTTTCTGATAGAAGTGATGAAACGGTCTGAGGTGGTTTTTAGAAACCACCCCTTGAACCGAAAAAGAGAAGAGGAGGGCAGGGATAGGGCTACCTCCGTCTGGCTGTGGGGGCAGGGAAAGGCACCGAAAATTCCTCTGTTCAGGGACAAATTTGGTTTGGAGGGGTCTGTAATTGCAGCGGTGGACCTGATACGGGGGATCGGACTTTACGCCGGGTTGAACATTGTCGAAGTTTTGGGGGCAACGGGTTACCTTGACACGAATTTCGCGGGAAAGGGGAAATCCTGTCTCGAAGAGCTTCAGCGGAATGACTTCGTTCTTGTTCACGTGGAAGCGCCGGACGAAGCGGGGCATAATGGAGATCCGGCTGCCAAGGTAAAAGCTATAGAAGATATCGACCGGCACATATTAGGGCCTATACTGGACAAGTTGAAAAAAGATGGCGGTATGAGGGTCCTCTTTCTTCCTGACCATCCAACACCGGTTGCGATAAGAACGCATTCAAATGAACCGGTGCCCTTCGTTATCTACCCGGGGCCTGGCGGAAGAGGCAAATTTTCCGCTGAGAGGTACACGGAAGATGAAGCGAGAAAGACGAGTCTGTTCGTTGAAAGGGGGTTTGAACTTGTTTCTCTCCTCCTGGACAATAAACGATGAGGGAAGTTCACAAGGTGAAAGTTATCTTCGGCGATACGGATGCCATGGGTATAGCGTACTACGGGAATTACCTCCGGTGGTTTGAAATCGGAAGGGTCGAACTTCTCAGAACAAACAGCATCTCGTACAGGGATCTGACTGACCAGGGAATTCACCTCCCTGTGATCGAGACGGGTTGCAAGTATCTCCGGCCGGCGAGATATGACGATGAAATCAGAATATTTTCCGGAATTGAGCGTATAGAAAAGGTGCGCATTCGTTTTGCCTACAGAATCGAATCAGGAGGCGAGACACTCACCACGGGGTTTACTGAACATGCCTTCACCGACAAGGAGGGAAAAGTTATTCGGCCTCCGGAAGAAATTGTAAAAAAACTTAAGAAGGTGAGGGATGCTTTATAGAAATTTCGCTCTAGAAGCGGTAAGAGTAACCGAGGATGCTGCAATGGCTGCTGCGAGAGCTATGGGCCGGGGCAACAGCATCAATGCGGACATGGTAGCTGTTAAGGCAATGAGAAAAGCTTTGGAATCAGTCAATTTTAGAGGAAGGGTCGTAATCGGGGAAGGTGAAAAAGACGATAGCCCGATGCTCTTTATCAATGAGGTAGTTGGCGGCGCAGATGAGCCGGTCGTCGACATCGCCGTTGACGCTCTGGAAGGGGCAACCATCGTGGCCACAGGCGGCACCAACGCTCTCTCGGTGTTAGCCGTCGGGGAGGAAGGATCCTTTTTTTACACACCGGATACATATATGTTGAAAATCGCCGTCGGTCCACAGGCTGCAGGAGTCATCGATATTGCAAAGTCGCCAACCGAGAATCTCGAGGCGATCTCGAAAGCGCTGGAGAGACCCGTTGAAGAGCTGACGGTGGTTATGCTCGACAGGCCCCGACACGAGAAGCTCATCGATGAAGTTCGCAAAGCGGGTGCGATGATACGTTTGATTTCTGACGGAGATGTTGCCGCCGCAATAGCCACCGCGAAAGAAGATACGGGTGTGGACGTGCTCATGGGAACGGGTGGTGCCCCGGAAGGGGTTCTCGCTGCTGCTGCGCTTCGATGCATGGGGGGAAATTTTCAGGGGATCCTCAAACCGAGGAACAGAGAGGAGATAGAGAGAGCAAAGAAAATGGGGATAAAAAATGTCGAGAAAGTCTTCACCATGGAGGATCTTGCCCCGGGAAAGATAATGTTTGCTGCAACAGGAGTTACCGATGGAGAGCTGCTCAGCGGTGTGCGATTCTTCAAGGGAGGTGCGCGAACCAACTCTCTCGTATTGCGTTCCCATCCAAAAACTATCCGATATTTACAAACGACCCACTATCTATTCTATTAAAATAGGAAGAGGATACTTCAAAGGAGTTTGCGATGCCGCGGATAGAGATCAGAAAACAAAGGTGCAAAGGGTGTGCGCTCTGCGCTACCTATTGCCCGAGAGAATGCATCGCAATAGGACCGAGCATTAACGATCAGGGATACTACTTTGCTCTTTTCGAAAAACCGGATGAATGCACCGGGTGCTCGATATGCGGGGAAACCTGCCCGGACGTTGCAATAGAGGTATGGAGGTGATGTGTTGAACCTTGAGTTTCTCAAGGGGAACGAAGCGATCTGCAGGGGTGCAATTAATGCAGGTTGCAGGTATTATTACGGGTATCCTATTACTCCCCAAAATGACATCCCCGAATACCTGGCCGAACATTTACCCGGTCTGGGTGGAGTTTTTCTGCAGGCAGAAAGCGAAGTAGCGACTATAAACTTCATTATCGGGACGGCAGCAACGGGGAAGAGGGTGATGACCTCGTCTTCCGGGCCCGGAATATCCCTTATGCAGGAGGGAATCTCATACCTTGCGGGAATGGAAATTCCTGCAGTTATCGTCAATATTTCGAGGTCGGGACCCGGGCTCGGGGGCATTAATCCATCACAGGGAGATTATTTCCAGGCTACGAGAGGAGGCGGGCACGGCGATTATAGGACTCCGGTCTTTGCTCCCCATTCCGTTCAGGAAATGCATGACCTAACGATGCGTGCCTTCGATGTGGCAGACAAGTATAGAAATCCCGCCATGATTCTCGGCGATGCAATAATCGGGCAGATGAAGGAACCCTTCATTGAAAAACCTTATGAGCCCATATGTGAACTCGACCGTTCCTGGCACATCACCGGATGCGCCGGTAGGGAAACAAGACAGGTCTCATCCCTTTTCCTCAAAGATGACTCGATCGAGGTGCACAACTGGAAGCTCGCCGAAAAATACAGCAGGATGGAGCGAGATGATGTTCTGTTTGAGTCTTACTGCCTGGACGATGCCGAAATTGGCCTGGTTGCATTCGGTACGGCAGCGAGGGTGGCGAAAACGGCGATACAGTGGGCGCGCAAAAAGGGGGTGAGAGCAGGGCTTTTCCGGCCCATCACGCTTTACCCCTTTCCTTCAATACAACTAAAAGAT
The DNA here is from genome assembly GCA_964347065.1 of uncultured bacterium. Taxonomy (GTDB): domain Bacteria; phylum Desulfobacterota; class Deferrimicrobia; order J040; family J040; genus WVXK01. Next base: position 62,331 of record CAYFXN010000001.1, read on the forward strand.
GCTGTTCGTACAATGAAACGGGTTGTGGTGCTTGAGATGAATACCGGCCAGATGATAGATGATGTAAAACGTTCTTCCTTCGAGCATGACAAAATTGAATTCTATGGCAGACCCTGCCAGTTACTCACGCCGGAGGAGATATTTGACGTCATCGAAAAGGCAAGCAAGGGAGAGAAAGTTCGTGAGCAAACCTTTGCCTTTGAAAAAGGTTTTTAAGCGGCCAGATTCACTTCGTGATGTGGCTACACACTTTTGTTCCGGTTGTCATCACGGTATCATTCACAGGATTGTCTGTGAAACCATCGATAAACTCGGCATACGGGAAAAGACAATAGGCGTAGCATCGGTGGGGTGTTCAGTATTTCTCTCTACCTATATCAACGTGGATGTTATCGATGCCCCTCATGGCAGGGCAAGTGCTGTAGCAACGGGAGTAAAACGGTCTTTGCCGAATCGCTTTGTTTTTACGTACCAGGGGGATGGTGACCTTGCCGCGATCGGAACATCGGAAGTCATCCATGCTGCGAACAGGGGAGAGAATATCACCGTAATTTTTGTGAACAACACCACTTATGGGATGACGGGCGGGCAGATGGCGCCTACGACGATGCTCGGTCAGAAAACGACGACAACCCCGAGGGGGAGAGATTTTAAGAACGACGGTTACCCGATAAAAATGGCTGAGTTGATCTCGACACTTGAAGGGACTGCCTACAGCGCGCGGGTCGCCGTTTCGTCTCCGCAACAGATAAGGCAAGCGAAAAAAGCCGTCCTGACAGCGTTCCAGGTTCAAGGGAGGGAAGTGGGGTTTTCCATGGTCGAAATCCTTTCCGCCTGTCCGACAAACTGGCGGCTCAAGCCGGCTGAGGCAAATGAGAGAGTCACAACGGAGATGGTGTCCTTCTTCCCTCTTATGGAGTTCAAGCACAGAAAACATGGCGACTTCATTTAGGATCCGGGATTCATGTATCAGGATGTGGTGATCGCGGGATTTGGCGGGCAGGGGATATTGATGATCGGCAATCTCCTCTCCATAGCAGGAATTTACGAGGGGAGGAAAGTAACCTATTTCCCCGTGTACGGTGTAGAGATGAGGGGTGGCACTGCCAATTGCACCGTCATAATTTCCGATGAAGAAATAGGGTCACCGGTCATTGGAAACCCCATGGCATTAATAGCTATGAACGGCCCTTCACTGGCAAAGTACATTGACAAGGTAAAACCGGATGCTACGGTAGTGGTAAATTCTTCTCTCTGTGATAACAGACAGGAAAATCGAAACGATGTGGCACTCTATTTACTTCCCGCGAATGACATAGCCGAGAAAATAGGAACCCAACAACTGGCGAGCATGGTGGCACTCGGAGCTTTCGTACAAATATCGGGGGTAGTGCGTGTTGACACGCTTATCGACTGCCTGCCCAGGGTAATATCTAAACGGTATGAAAAGCTCATACCTTTAAATGTTGAAGCCATTTTGGAAGGAGGAAGAGTTGTCAAAGAGAGACAGGGATGAATCCATCGAGACGATTTTGGAGAAGATGGCAAAGGAGAGCGGGAGCACCGAAGAGCAAAGAGTCAGCGACGAAGTAAAAGTTGGAGAAACGATCAGAAGAAAGCGAGAGGAAGCGGGTTTAACGGTTCAGGAGCTCGCGGAAAAAACGGGATTCAGCTCGGCCATACTGACGCAGATAGAAAACAGGATGATTTCCCCACAGCTTGGCGCGATCGTCGAGATTGCAAACGCTCTGGATTTGAGCGTAAGCGCATTTTTCACCGATGAAGAAGGGAAGGATTTCTCAATCGTGAGGAAGGAGGATAGAAAGATCGTCTCCAGGGTGGCGATGAAAGATGGCGCCTCTGAGGACTACACCTACGAGTCTCTCGGTACAGGAAAAAAGGGAAGAAAGATGGAGCCCTTTATAGTGCATCTGAAGCCTCTCGGTGACATAAAAGCGCGGCTGAGTATCCACAAGGGGGAAGAGTTTATCTACGTTCTGGCGGGAAGGGTTGAAGTTATCCTCGATAAATACACCGACATTCTCCTTCAGGGCGATTCCATCTACTATAACTCGAGTCTCCCCCATCATGTCCATTGCGCAGATGATGAAGATGCAGTGATTCTCGCGGTCATTTATCAATTATAGAGATATCTGCATTTTTAAAGGAGAATCACCTTTTCGGAAAGAGATCCTACATACATCCCATTCATTGGAAAGCCGATCAGGATTGAATCGCCATTTCTCTTAGACCCGCTTTTCACTGCATTTGGCTTTCTGCCATTTTACGTTGATTTTTCGCACCCACGCAGGGACGGATCGCTCGAAGTGAGCATATTGGATATGCGTGAACCTCTCCACCTTGCGTTGGAGTGCCCCGGCATTGGGGGGAGAGCCGAGGAAGTTTACCTGTTTCTTGAAAGGGTTGCACGGTATCTCGCTGCGAAAAGCGGTACTGGCTATTCAGAGGTGAGGCTCGGAAGAAAGATCTGTCTCTACATGCAGGCTCTCTGTATGAGCTATGGTTTGACCGATAACGGGGCTCGCAGGGATGAGATGATGAGTGAAACGATGATGAAGGAGCTATGGTCTCTTCCCGGAGAAGCCTTGGTACTGGCACTCTCCGCGGGCCCATTTATGTTTCGTAATATCTGCTATAACAGGTTTTCTCACGAACTGAACCTGTACAAGGAGATTGCTACCTTAACTCGCGTGGCAAACCACATGAGCCAGGATGGGCCGGATTTCAGAGTTCCTCCGATTTGTTATCTGGGAGAGATGGTATACCGCTATATCATTTTGTCTGTCGATTATTGAATTCCCGGGGAGGATACAATTTCGTTCCAAAACTGTTTTCAATTGAGTTACAATGTTTCTTTAATGACGAAAATAGGGAGGGAATCCCATGCCAGAAAAAAAAGGTCCATTAGCAATGGCCTTGAAATTCGAACAAGAAGGAAGAGATTTTTTCACGGCAGCTGCTGAAAAATCCGGAGACCCCTTAACCAGGGAGATATATGAATACCTTGCGATGATGGAGTTGAAACATATGGAGGACATCAAGCGCATTGCCGCACAGCTCAAGGAGAAAGGGAGTTTTCCGGAAAAGATAACACTTTCGGCAACCTCTGACAAAACGGCAATCTTTAAAGAAGCGCTGAAAAAGGTGAAGAAGGAGAAAGTTCTGGCGCAGGAAGAGGTGGTTGCCCTTCGGGATGCACTTGCGCTGGAATTCAAAGGAAGGGAGATGTACGAAAAGCTTTCACATGAGGCCAAAGACCACAATGAGAAGCATTTTTACGACCTGCTCGCCGATGAGGAACAGAAGCATTTTGACATTATTTACGAGTACCTAGAATTCTTCGAGCAAAAGGGTTTACGGATGCAGGAATGACAGATAGATGCCGGGTTTCATATCATTTATTTCTCTCATGAGCGGGTAATAATGTGGCCCAGGAAAAAACCCTATCAATATTGAAATATATTTCCAATCAGATCGGGATAGATGCGGATATCCTCAACAGGGTGATTGTAACAATTCTGATCTTTTTGACCTACCTCTTTCTCAGGAGGGTTTTAAATGCCCTCCTCATAGATAGAACTCAGGATTCTCAAGTACGGTATCTCGCAACGAAGCTGACGAATTACGTCCTAAGTTTCTTGGTCCTGGTCATCATTGGATCGATTTGGCTTCGGGGAACCGGCCTTTTGGCTTACGTGGGAATTCTCTCTGCCGGCCTCGCAATTGCCCTTCAGGATCTCGTCGTAAACTTTGCAGGGTGGCTCTTCATTTTATTCAGGAGGCCGTTTGCCCTGGGAAACCGGATAGAGATAGGAAAACATATGGGAGATGTAATCGACGTGCGCATGTTCATGTTTTCCCTCATGGAGGTGGGCGTCTGGACAGGAGGGGACCAGAGCACCGGCAGAGTGATACATATCCCGAACGGGTGGATATTCAAGCAGTCGATAACAAACTACAACGAAGCTTTCAACTACATCTGGAACGAGCTATCATTAACCATAACATTCGAGAGTAACTGGGAAAAAGCAAAAGAGATACTGACCTACATCGTGAACGAGTTTTCCGAAGAAACCATGGAGACGTTTCATCAGGAACTCAGAAATGCCTCCAGAAAATACATGATTTTTTTCCGGCATATCTACCCCTCGGTATGGACGCAGATCACAGATTACGGTGTTACCTTCTACTTGAGGTATATCTGTGAGCCCACGAAAAGAAGGGAGACGGACAGTCATTTATGGGAAATGGTTTTGAGCGCATTCTCGGAACATCACGACATCGATTACGCCTACCCAACCACGCGCTTTTTCGATAACAAAATCGAAGGGAAGAAAGAGCTTGCCGGGGAAACCCGTCCTAAAATATAGCGGGCCATGATGTCCTTTGCCTGATGGGAAGAAAGGTGCTGCGACACGAGCATCTAACAACATTTTTCATATAGAAACGATCAATCTTGAATCATTGCACGCACATAGTTTGATTTGCTCTTGTTTTCTCAAGCCAGGCTGCTATTTATCGAGCAGGCGCTGCCTCTATCACTCAGGGTAAAATAGTATTACCTTGACAGGATTCGGAATTCTAGTATGATTAACTTGCCAGCTTACGTAAGGTGGGGAGATTGGTCGAGAGAGCAAAAAAATATCAGATCGGGGAAGTTTCCAAAATCCTGAATTTGTCGATTCGGACAATCAGATATTACGAAGAGATCGGGCTGTTAAACAGCATCAAAAGGGTTGAACACGGGAAGAGGGTCTACTCAGATGAGGAAATACGACGGCTGAAGTTTATAAAGAAGCTCAAAGTCCTGGGCTTATCTCTGTCAGAGATGGTTGAGCTCGAACACATTTACAGGATACACAAAACGAACACGAAGGTTCTCCCGAAACTCATCACCCTGCTTAAAAATCACGCTGATAAAGTAGATGACAGGATAAAACAGTTGCAAACACTGAAAAAAGAGATACTCGAATATAGCAATAAAATGGAATCGAAACTCTCTGAGGAATTATTAAACGCAGAAAGGAAAAGGAGGACGAAATGAGAGACGTGGTCATAACCTCGGCAGTCAGGACTGCAATTGGAAGTTTTCAGGGTGCATTGAGCAGCGTTCCCGCACCAAAGCTCGGTGCAATTTGTATAGAAGAGGCGGTTTCGAGGAGTAAAATCTCAAAGGATGATGTCGACCAGGTGATCATGGGAAACATTTTGCCAGCCGGCGTCGGACAGGCACCTGCGCGTCAGGCGATGATTTACGCGGGAATTCCTGTTACCGCGGGGGCGCTCACAATCAACAAGGTGTGCGGATCCGGGCTGAAAGCAGTAATGCTCGGGGCGCAGTCAATAATGACCGACGAGAGCGATATCATCGTTGCGGGAGGTATGGAAAACATGTCCAGAGCTCCCTACCTTCTCGATAAGGCGAGGGACGGATACAGGATGGGTAACGCAACCATGTTCGATCATATGATCGTAGATGGCCTCTGGGACGTTTACAACGATATTCACATGGGAAACTGTGCCGAGATTCTCGCGAAGGAACACAAGATATCCAGAGCCGATCAGGATACGTTCGCAATTTTGAGCTACCAGCGCGCCCTTGATGCCACGCAAAACGGCAAATTCGATGATGAGATCGTGCCCGTCGAAATAACCCAGAAGAAGGGGGCCCCGATTGTCGTTGCGGTTGACGAGGAACCGGGAAGGGTCAAGATCGATAAGATCCCCACAATGAGGCCCGCCTTCCAGAAAGAGGGTACGGTGACTGCCGGCAACGCGTCGAAAATCAATGATGGGGCATCAGCATTGACACTGATGGGCAGTGACGTTGCAAAAAAGAAGGGTATTCAGGCGATAGGGAGAATCACGGGTTTTTCCACGGCCAGCCTCGATCCGGTATGGTTCACCGTTGCCCCGATCGAAGCATCCAACAGGTTGCTGGAAAAATTGGACCTCAAAGTTGAGGACATTGATCTGTGGGAGATAAACGAGGCTTTTGCAGGTGTTGCAATAGCAGCAATTCGAAGCCTGCGGCTCGATCAGGATAGGGTAAATGTGAACGGCGGGGCCGTCGCCCTTGGACACCCCATAGGAGCGTCGGGGGCAAGAATACTGACGACCCTCCTCTATGCGATGGTAAGTAGGCAGTTAAAGAGAGGCATCGCCACACTCTGCATCGGTGGAGGAGAGGCCGTAGCATTGTGCGTCGAAATCACATGAGGGGAGGGAAAATGGAGATGAATGTAATCGGAGTGATAGGGGGAGGACAGATGGGGACGGGGATTGCCCAGGTGTCACTGACGGCCGGTTTTCAGGTGGTAATCCAGGATATTTCAAAGCAGGTTCTCTCTGCGAGCGAGAAAAAAATTTCTTCCGGGCTTTCAAAACTTGTAGAAAAAGAGAAGATAACAAGCGGGGATAGAGATAATTACCTATCATCTCTCACCTTGACAGAGGATATCGAAGCATTGTCCCGATCAGATTTTGTCGTGGAGGCAGCCACCGAGAGGGAAGACATTAAATTTGATATTTTTACCAAGCTCGACTCCGTTGTACCCGCCGGCAGGATTCTGGCCACAAATACTTCGTCCATATCCATAACCAAAATCGGAGCCGTTACCAAAAGGCCTGACAGGGTAATTGGTATGCATTTTATGAACCCCGTTCCGCTCATGCGGCTCGTTGAAATAATACGGGGTATCGAAACGAGTGATGATACCTATGAAACTGTCGTGAGCCTGGCCAAAAAAATGGGAAAGATACCCGTGGCTGCGGGTGATTATCCCGGTTTTCTCATCAACAGGATTCTCATGCCCATGATAAACGAGGCCGTTTTCGCTCTCTATGAAGGTGTTGGGAAGGCAGAAGACATAGACAACATAATGAAGCTGGGTGCAAACCATCCCATGGGGCCCCTCGAGCTGGCAGATCTCATCGGGCTCGACACCTGTTTGTCGATACTGGAAGTTCTTCACGATGGCCTCGGAGATCCAAAATACAGACCCTGCCCGCTACTTCGCAAGTTCGTGGAGGGGGGAAGGCTCGGGAGAAAGACGGGAAGGGGTTTTTACCACTACGATTGAGGAGGCAAATATGAAATATAAGACTCTTCTGGTGGAGGAGAGAGGGAAAGTCGTCCTCCTTACCGTGAACAGGCCACAGGCGTTAAATGCGCTAAACGACGATGTCATATCAGATTTGAGCGACGCGATAAGGCGAATTTCCGACAGGAAAGATATCATGGTGGTCGTTCTCACGGGGGGAGGAGACAAAGCATTCGTGGCGGGAGCCGATTTGAAGCATTTATTTGAGCTTTCCCCCAAAGAGGTGTTCGAGTTTGTAGAAAGGGGCCAGGAGCTGACATTCATGATTGAGAAAAGCCCTAAAGTTATCATCGCGATGGTGAATGGGTACGCCCTCGGAGGTGGGTGTGAGCTCGCGATGGCCTGCGACCTCATTATTGCTTCGGAGAATGCAATTTTCGGACAGCCGGAAGTCAATCTCGGCATCATACCCGGCATGGGGGGTACGCAAAGGCTGCCCCGACTCGTGGGGAGAAACATCACCAAGGAACTCGTTCTCACGGGTGATCCGATCGACGCCGAAAGGGCATATCAGATCGGGCTGGCTAACAGGGTTTTCCCTTCCTCCTCGCTTGTTGATGAAACGGTAAAAATAGCCGAAAAGATTGCGTCTAAGGCTCCATTTGCCGTTTTCACGGCGAAGCGAGCGATCAATCAGGGATGTGAGGCGAGCCTCCATGAAGGGTGTTTCCTTGAGTTGAATTCCTTTGCCCTTGGATTTGCAACTCAGGATGGAAGAGAGGGGGTCGGGGCTTTTCTGGAAAAGAGGAAGCCGGAGTTCAAAGGAAAATGATCACATATTTGCCCAGGTTTGTTGAACGAAAGATACGTTAGTGAAAAAATAGCTGATTATAACAAATTCAATGGTATATAAACTAATTATTAGAGTGATAGTTTAACTAAAGGTCCTTGGCGAAACTCGAGTGAAAACCGTGTCGATGGATAATCTTTCAGGAGGGTAAAACAGGATCAATTCGAAATAGAATCCGAGGAGAAATGATGATGAATTTCGCGCTGACGGACGAACAACTTATGATCCAGGATATGGCACGAAACTTTGCGCTGAAGGAAGTAATGCCGATAGCTGCAGAGCTCGACGAGACAGCCCGGTTTCCTGAAGAGCTCGTTGTAAAAATGGGCGATCTGGGATTGATGGGGATATCAGTACCGGAAAATTACGGCGGTGCCGATTTCGATTATATCTCCTATGCCATAGCGATGGAGGAGATATCCCGGGCATGCGCCAGCACAGCTGTCATCATGTCGGTAAACAATTCCCTCGCCTGCGAGCCCATCCTGAAATTTGGAAACGAGGAGCAGAAAATTACCTATCTTACCCCTCTTGCTCAAGGGAAAAAGCTCGGCTGCTTCGCGCTCACGGAGCCCGGGGCGGGTTCTGACGCTGGATCACAAAAAACCGTTGCTACTCGAAAAGGGGACCAGTACGTTATCAATGGAACGAAAAACTTCATTACCAATGCACCACGTGCCGATTATTGTATTCTCTTCGCCATGACTGACAAAGAGAGACGACACAAGGGCATAACGGCATTTATCGTCGAAATGAATTCAGAAGGATTAATCGTAGGGAAAAATGAGAAAAAGCTTGGAATCAAAGCTTCAGAGACCTCGTCTATCATCTTGGAGGAACTGATCGTTCCCGTTGAAAACAGACTTGGAGAGGAGGGTATGGGATTTAAGGTTGCCATGCAGACCCTCGATGCCGGAAGAATCGGAATCGCTGCACAAGCCGTGGGGATAGCAAGAGCTTGCCTGGAAGATTCTATTTTGTATGCGAAGGAGCGAAAACAGTTCGGCCAGGCCATTTCAAACTTCCAGGCGATACAGTGGATGATTGCCGACATGGCAACGGAAATCGAAGCGGCACGGTTGCTGACTTACCATGCCGCGTATCTGAAGGATAAGGGAGGGAGATTCAGCAAGGAATCATCTATGGCAAAGCTGTTTGCATCGGAAACAGCGATGAGGGCAGCAGTAAAATGCATTCAGATACACGGAGGCTATGGATACATCAAAGAGTATCCCGCCGAACGACACTTTAGAGATGCAAAAATAACGGAGATATACGAAGGAACTTCCGAAATTCAGCGCCTCGTTGTTGCGAGCGCGCTTCTTGCGGATTGAGCAGGAGGGAAGTTTGCATTTAGAATTCACCGAAGAACAGTTGATGATCCAGGAAATGGCCAAAAACTTCTCGAAGAAGGAACTCTGCCCGGTGGCCGCAACAGTCGACGACGAAGAACGGTTTCCATTTGAGCAGGTGAAGAAGCTCCACGAACTTGGCCTCATGGGAATGTTGGTTCCGGAAGCGTACGGAGGTTCATCATCCGGCGCCGTTTCATTTGCTCTGGCTTTAGCGGAAATTTCAGGTGGATGCGCATCGACATCCGTGACGATGGGAGTATCGAACATGGTGGGAGAAATCCTCTACCGCTTTGGAAACGAAAAGCAGCACAGGAAGTATCTTCCCGGTCTCTGCCGAGGCGATTTGGGGCTAGCAGCATTCGCTTTGAGCGAACCGGGGGCGGGGTCAGACGCTCAGGCAATACGAACTTTCGCCAGGAAAAAGGGAAACACTTACCGCATGAGCGGAAGCAAGGTGTTTATAACCAACGGGGAACATGCGGGTGTGGTTGTCGCCATGGCTCTAACGAGGAAAAATCCACGTGAAATCACGGCATTTATCGTCGAACCGGGATTTGAAGGGTTTAACGTGGGAAAAAGGGAGAAAAAGATGGGGCTCAGGGGTTCAAACACCGTTGAGCTCATATTTGACGACATGGAAGTGCCCGACGAGAATGTATTGGGAGGAGAGGGAAACGGGTTTAAAATTGCCATGTCAGCACTTGATGGGGGCAGAATAGGAATCGGCAGCCAGTGTGTGGGGATCGCAACAGCCGCTCTTGAGGGCGCCGTAAAATATGCCGAGGAGAGAATTCAGTTCGGCGTCCCCATCTCTGACTTTCAGGCTATTCAATGGATGATCGCGGATTCCGCCACCGAAATAGATGCTGCCCGGTTACTCACTTTGAGGGCTGCATTTTTGAAAGACCGGGGAGTTCGCTTTTCCAGAGAGGCTTCGATGGCGAAACTGTACGCCAGCGAGATGGCCTACCGTGTTTGCAACAGGGCCGTTCAGATTTTCGGAGGATATGGATATACCACAGATTATCCTGCCGAACGACATCTTAGAGACGTTAAAGTGACCACCATTTACGAGGGGACATCGGAAGTTCAGAGAATGGTTATATCGAGAGATCTTTTAAAGGATTGAATCGTGGAACGAGGCGTTATCGGAAAAGGGTATATACAGATCTACACGGGAAATGGCAAGGGAAAGACGACGGCTGCTCTCGGCCTCGCACTTCGTGCCGCCGGACATGGCCTGAGGACCGTCATCATCCAATTCATGAAGGGCTGGATCGATTATGGCGAGATCGGCGGGGTAAAAATGCTTGCTCCCCACGTAGAGCTTCACCAGTGTGGAAGGGACACGTTCGTGAATCGGAAAAAACCGGATCCGATAGATCTCGACCTGGCAAAGAAGGGACTTGCGCGTGCAGAAGAGGCTATTAGAAGCAATAAGGCCGATATCTTGATACTGGACGAGATAATATGTACGGTTTCATTCAACCTGATCGAGGAAGAAAGAATTCTTCAGTTGATGAAAGACAAACCCGTCGGAATGGAGTTGGTCCTGACGGGCAGGGGAGCCACGGAAAAAATGATCGAGATAGCCGACCTTGTTACTGAAATGAGGGACGTCAAACACTATTACGAAGAAGGCGTGGATGCAAGGATCGGCATCGAACGCTAGATCATCTTGGAGGTTCACCCATGTTCAACAGGAAAACGATGGAGAAGATGAAACGGAGTAAGTCTGAGTGGGAGGAACATACCCTGGGACCGGCCCTTAAAAAGGTTCGGGAGAGGCTGAAAAGATTTTCAACCGTTTCGGATGAAGAGATCAAGGACCTTTACTCCCCATCTGATTTCGAGGGTTTCGATTTCGAAAGAGACCTTGGATTTCCCGGGGAATATCCCTACACCCGCGGAATCCATCCGTCGCTTTACAGGGGAAGGCTCTGGACCATGCGGCAATTTTCTGGATTCGGGTCGCCCGAAAACACAAACGAACGATTTCTCTACCTCCTGTCTCAGGGGCAGACAGGCCTAAGCGTTGCCTTCCACATGCCCACCCTCATGGGATTTGACTCCGATCATCCCCGGGCACAAGGGGAAGTGGGAAAATGCGGCGTAGCTGTTGACTCCCTCAAAGATATGGAGATTCTTTTCAAGGATATCCCATTGGACAAAGTTACTACTTCGATGACAATCAACGGCCCCGCTGCTATCCTTCTCGCAATGTACATAGCCGTTGCCGAGCAGCAGGGCGTATCATCTGAAAGAATAGGTGGCACGATACAGAACGACATCTTGAAGGAATACATCGCTCAGAAGTCTTGGATTTTCCCCCCTGAACCATCGATGAGAATAATTACGGATATCTTCGGGTACTGTTCAGCCCATGTCCCGAGGTGGAACACCATAAGCATTAGCGGATACCACATCCGGGAAGCAGGTTCGACGGCTGTCCAGGAACTCGCCTTCACCATTGCCGATGGGATAGGGTACGTTCAGGCAGGTATCGACGCAGGTCTCGATGTGGATTCTTTTGCGCCCCGTCTCTCTTTCTTCTTCAACGCCCACAATGACTTCTTCGAGGAGTTAAGCAAATACAGGGCTGCTAGGCGGATGTGGGCGAGAATAATGAGGGAAAGGTTCAAGGCGAAGAATCCCGCATCGTGGAAACTTCGCTTTCACACCCAGACGGCCGGCTGTTCGTTAACTGCGCAGCAACCTTTGAACAATGTTGCGAGAGTTACAATTCAGGCGCTCGCTGCTGTCCTCGGAGGCACACAATCGCTTCACACCAACTCCCTGGATGAAACGCTTGCCCTGCCAACGGAGGAGGCAGCTACGGTAGCATTGCGTACACAACAGATAATTGCTGAGGAGTCGGGGGTGGCAAATACGATTGATCCGCTGGGCGGATCGTTCTTCGTGGAGGAGCTGACAAATGATATGGAGAGAAAGGCAATGGCCTACATCGAGAAAATAGATGAGATGGGAGGGATAATAGAAGCGATTAAACAGGGATTTCCTCAGAAGGAGGTTGCCAACGCTGCCTATCACTACCAGAGACAGGTTGACAGGCTGGAAAAAGTCGTCGTCGGCGTCAACCGGTACACTATGGAGGAAGTAACTCCCATTCCCATATTGAAGATAGATGAGTCGGTGGAGAAAAAACAGGTGAGGCGCATCCAGCAGGTGAGAAAAAAGCGGGACAACAAGAAGGTGAATACCTGCCTCGATGATCTGCGCGATACGGGAAGGGGTAAAGAAAACCTCATGCCGGTGATCATCGATGCAGTGAAAGAATATGTTACCCTAGGAGAAATTTGCGAGGCATTGAAGGAGGTTCTGGGGGAGTACAAAGATCCTGCATATTTCTAATAACATGGAGGTACGAATGGTGAAGGGGGCAAAAGAGACGACCAAAAGATCAGCTGGGAAAAAAGGCAAGCCTGTCCGTTCCGGAAGAAAGGTAAGAATTCTCGTTGGGAAACCGGGTCTTGATGGACACGACAGAGGTGCGAAGATTATAGCGAGGGCACTGCGGGATGCGGGATTCGAGGTCATCTATACTGGCCTCCACCAAACTCCCGAGATGATCGCAAACACCGCCATTCAGGAAGGCGTTGATGGTATAGGGTTGAGCATATTATCCGGTGCCCATAACCATCTCTTTCCGCGGATAATAGATCTGCTGAGGGAAAAAAAAGTGAAGGGAGTCAAGATTTTTGGCGGGGGAATCATTCCGGACAGCGATGTTCTCTTTTTAAAAAAAGCGGGCGTCGACAGGATATTTACCCCCGGCACACCGCTTCAGGAGATCGTCGAATACGTGAAGAAAGAGATCAAGCCGCGAAGGTAGTTACAGGAGGAACATATGCGAGATGTTTACATGGTTGCCGGAGGAGTCAGCAAGTTCGAAAAAGCGCGGCCCGATGCAACCTTCCAGAAGATGGTGAAGGAGGCCTTCGATTATGCAATGAATGATGTTCCAAAACTTTCGAGCGACATGATCGATGGCAGCATAAGCTCCTATTTTTCGGATCATTTCACGAGACAGTTAATGGCGGGCATCATGGTAACAGACTATCTCGGCCTTTGTCCGAAACCGAACAAGAGGGTCGAGGGAGGTGGCGCAACAGGGGGGCTCTGTTTTCAAGCTGCCTGGGAAGCAGTGGCCTCGGGGAGAATGAATGTGTGTGTTGCCTTCGGGTTCGAGACCATGTCTCACGTCCAGACATGGAAAGGGAACGAGTTCATCGCGCTCGCCTCAGACGTGAACTACGACTATCCTGTCGGAGGGTTCTACTCGGGTTACTATGCCATGATGGTGAACAGGCATATCCACGAATTCGGAACCACAGTCGAGCAGATGGCCATGGTCTCGGTGAAAAACCATATGAACGCCTTTTACAATCCCTACTCGCAAAAGGGGAAAAAACTGACGATCGACGATGTGCGAAATGCTGCAATGGTTGCCTATCCTCTCACGCTACTCGATATCTGCGTCATGAGCGACGGGGCTGCTGTTTGTATTCTGACCGACCGGGAAAGGGCCTTCAAGCTTTCCGATAAACCCGTTAAAATAACCGGTGTGGGAACAGGAACCGATGCGATGAGAATGGCAGACAGGCCCCACGGTGAGGTTCCTCTCCTTACCCACGAAAAAAAGAGTGATTACAGAAAGCTCAAATATCCCGGTGTCCATTCCTTCAGGGCCGGGAGAACAGCGGCGATCCAGGCCTACAGGATGGCCGGATTAAAGAACCCGATCAAAGAGTTCGATTTCGTAGAGTTGCACGACGCTTACACTTCATCGGAGATTCAGACATACGAGGATCTCGGCCTCTGCAGATACGGTGAGGGAGGAAAGTTCGTCGAGGAAGGGTATCCCTTCATGCCACATATCGACTACGGGTTGAAATTGAAGAGAAAGGGAGCTTTTCCCGTTAACCCCTCGGGCGGGCTTATTGCTTGTGGACATCCTGTGGGAGCCACGGGGCTCATGCAAGCAGTTTTTGCCCTCTGGCAGATTCAGGGAAGGATAAGAGACCATTTCGGAGACGATATGCTCCAGATACGGGATGCGAACAGGGGGCTGATTCACAGCCACGCGGGTACGGGAACCTATGTGACAGTTTCCATTCTTGAGAGGGGGTGGTAATAATGTCAGGGAAAAAAAAGAAGGAAAAGGAGACTCCGATCTATGATACAGAGGCGAAGCTCGCCGAAACCATGGACGGCATAACCATTTACAATGTTCCCTTCCCGAAAGACCTGTCAGATCTTAAAAAAATGAGCCCAATTATCGTGAAGTATCCCTACCAGATCGAGTACATTCATTCTTACGGACAGGATTCCCCTTTTTTCGCGGGACTGACGAATAAAAAACTTCTCGGGACACGCTGCCCCGATTGCAGTTACACGTTTGCGACACCGAAGTTCCACTGCATGAACTGCGGTTCCGAGTGCGACTGGATTGAGCTTCCTTCTGAAGGGAGAGTACACACCTACACCACCTGCTACTTCGGGAGCGAAGAGTTTCTCAAAGATACTCCCTTCCACCTTATTCTCGTCGAGTTTCAAGGAGCTGATACCCTTCTCTTGGCCAGGCTCATCGGTGTGGAAAAGCCGGAAGACATAAAAATAGGGATGAAGGTGAAAGCGAAGTTCAGAAGACTGTGTAAGTTCAAGCCTACCGATGTCTACTTCGTCCCGGCAGATAAACGTTAGCGAGGCAATCTTCTGCCCGCCCAGGAGTATGTTGTGCGATTAGCGTTCGGCGATGAGCACAAAACCCTCGAACACACATTGAGCGAATTTTGCAAACGGGAAGTGATGCCTTTTGCAGCTCAATGGGATCGAGAAAGTGAAATCCCCAAGGAGATCGTGGCAAAGCTGGGTGAACTCGGACTCATGGGAGTGTGCATACCCGAAGAGTTCGGCGGTGCTGGAATGGATACGATATCCTACATCATCGCAATCAAGGAAGTTGCCAGCGCAGATGGCTCTCTCGCTCTCATGATGGCATCTCACAACTCCCTCTGCTGCGCTCACATTCTCCAATCGGGGAACGATGCGCAGAAGAAAAAGTATCTTCCGGCACTCGCTACCGGCGAGAAGCTCGGTGCCTGGTGTCTCACGGAGCCGGATTCAGGTTCGGACGCCGCATCGATGAAGTCGAAAGCGGAAAAGGTCGACGGGGGATGGCGGGTAAATGGGGCAAAAATGTTTATTACCCAAGGCTTGAAGGGTGACATATACGTTTTGCTTGCATCGACAGATAGAGGAAAAGGGAAGAGCGGTATAACCACCTTCATCGCCGAAAAGGGCACGGATGGCCTTCTCCCGGGGAAAAAACTTGATAAGCTCGGCATGAGAGCATCGGATACAGCCGAAGTGGTTTTTGAGGATATGTTCCTCTCCGATGAAAATGTTCTCGGAAATGTCGGCGATGGGTTCTGGGATACGATCAAGGTGTTGCCCGGCGGGAGAATATCCATCGCCGCACTTGCCGTTGGCATTGGTACCGGAGCGCTCCGCGAGTCAATAAAGTACGCGAAGGAAAGGTACCAGTTCGGCAGGCCGATTGCGAATTTTCAGGCAATCCAGTGGATGATCGCAGACATGGCAACCGAACTCGAAGCCGCATGGATGCTTACCCTATATGCTGCAAGCCTAAAAGATGCGGGGAAAAAACATTCAAAGGAAGCTTCCATGGCAAAGGTGTACGCGTCGGAATCAGCTATGAGGGCTACGGTAAAAGCGGTGCAGATTCACGGAGGTTATGGTTACATGGAGGAATACCCCGTTGAGAGATTCATGCGGGATGTTAAATTGTGCGAGATTGGAGAGGGTACATCGGAGATACAGAGACTTGTCATTGCCAAGGAATTGCTTAAGGGATAACAGCAAATGAAAAAAAAAGCAGAAGATCTGGTTCTGGATGGCGATATTTTAGCTGCCGCAAAGCTCATGAGAGATCTCGACGACGAAATACCATCTGCTCAAAAGATATTGAAAAAACTTTATAAACACACCGGACATGCATACATTATCGGCGTTACGGGAGCCCCGGGGGGCGGAAAGAGCACCCTCGTCGATATGGTCACGGAGCGTCTGAGAAAAAAGGGCAAATCAGTCGGTATCGTGGCAATAGACCCGACAAGCCCGTTCACCGGTGGCGCCATACTCGGGGACAGGATTCGTATGCAAAAACATGCTCTCGACGAGGGCGTCTTCATAAAGAGCCTCGCGACGCGAGGCCACCATGGCGGTCTCACGCGATCCACAATCGATATCGTCAACGTTATGGACTCGATGGGGAAGGACGTTGTTATAATTGAAACTGTTGGCGTCGGCCAGGACGAAACGGAGATAGTCAAAGTGGCCCATACAAATGCGGTTGTTCTCGTGCCGGGACTCGGCGATGATATCCAGGCGATAAAAGCCGGCATTTTCGAGATTGCAGACATATTCGTCATCAATAAGTCGGACCGGGAGGGGGCAGACAGGGCCAGGATGGAACTGGAGACAATGATAGAGATGAAAGAATATGGCGATGAAGAGTGGAAACCGAAAATATGCAATACCGTGGCCACGAATGGGGACGGGATTGACGGGCTACTCCTGTACATAGAAGATCACAGGCAATTTCTCAGTAACACAGAGATAAAAAGGGCCTACCAGATTCGGAAAGCAACCGTTGAGCTCATGGAGATATTGAAAAGCAAACTCCTGGAAAAAGCTGTCGATGACCTAAAGAATCATGACCTTTTCGATGAAATCGTCAACGATATATCGGAGAAGAAAAAGGATCCCTACTCAGTGGTGGAGAAAATCGTGGACCACAGATTCGCCATCCACCTTTTAAACAGCAGAAAAAAGAGGGACAAGAAATGAAGGTGCTTTTTAAAGGAGAGAGAGAGTACAAGTACGTCCATCCCGACGAGTTTCGTAAATATGTGAAAGAGCATAAAAAGCGGGAGCCCATAGCAAAGTTGGTTTCCGAGGCCGAGGCCGTTTCCCGTTACGTTTTTGATGGCGATTACCTGGTCTATGATTTTTCTTCCCTCACGCGAGGGCCACAGGCATTGATTCGAGAGATCATCCGCCAGAGGAAAAAAAACCTCTGGGTGGGCGCCGAATTCACCCTCCATGAATCTCCCCTCCTGGTTGGAGGCGGCTGCGCAACGAGAATTGACGTTGGATTCCTCGGGTACGGCCCGTATATAGGAGACGCAGTTTGCAAAGGGCGGGTCAAGGTCTACGAATGGACAAACGGCGGCATCGCGCTTAGGATACTTGCGGGAAGCAGGGGAATTCCCTTTATTCCCACGAGAGATCTTCTCGGCTCTGACAATATTACCCACTCTTCTGCCATGGTAATCGAGGATCCCTTCACGGGAGAGCCCGTGTGCCTCCTTCCGGCACTCAATCCAGACGTGGCGTTGATCCACGTCCACCAGTCGGACATCTATGGGAACGCAAGGATATTTGGAACGAATCTCTTTGCCCTCGAAGCCGCAATAGCATCAAAAAAAGTCATCATCTCAACCGAAGAGATCATCGATCACGACGAAATCAGAGAGGATCCCCAAAAGACGACTATCCCTTATTTTTGCGTTGATGCCGTTGTGCATCTCCCGTTCAGCGCCTATCCGGGATGCATGCCCGGGAGATATGAGATCGATCTCGAGCACATAGGGAAGCTCAATGCCATTAAAAGTGACAAAGACATGTTGGAGTATCTCGACGAGTACATATTCGACATTTCAGATCACGGTGAGTTCCTCGATAAAAAAGTGGGAAGTAAACGGATCCAGGAACTCATCCGGATGGCATCGATCAAGGAGGGGTACCGATAGGGGGTGAAATGGGTAAGGTAGTGGAGTTTACCGACACCGAGTTCATGATAGTCCATGCCGCGAGGGTCCTGGAAGACAAGAAAACATTTTTCGTCGGGTTCGGTCTTCCACAAATAGTGGCGATTCTCGCTCAAAAGATGTATACGCCTGACATCGTGTCCGTGTTTGAGTTCGGCGCAATCGGCCCTCATGCAGTCACACCCTTTGTGAGAGGGACGATGGGAGGGCCCAAAAACACTCACCGGTCGATACAATGGTCGAACATGAACACGGCGTTTTCATATTCTGCCACTGGCTACATCGATTACGGTATGCTCGGAGCCGCACAGATCGATAAACACGGGAATATCAATTCCACGATGCTCGGTAATAATTTTGATTCTCCCGACAGGAGATTTCCTGGAAGCGGCGGTGGAAATCAGGTGGCAAGCTATTGCTGGAAAACTATAATCGTCATGAAACACGAGCCGAGAAGGTTCGTCGAAAGGGTAGACTTTCTCACCTCTCCCGGCTTTTTGAATGGCGGAAAATCGAGGGAAAAATCGGGCTTACCAGCCGGAACGGGCCCTTGGAAGGTTATAACGTCAAAGGCTGTTTTCGGCTTCGATGACGATTCGAGAGTCATGCGCCTCGAGGGAGTGGTGCGCGGCCTTACGGCAGATGCGGTGGTTCGGGGGATGGGTTTCACCCCTGAAATCGCTTCTCCGGTTCACGAACTGTCCCCTCCCAGCGAGACTGAACTGGACCTTTTGAGAAACGATATAGACCCGTCGAGGATCATAATAAGCGGAGAACAGATGAGGATTGAAGTATGATATCCTGACACACCGATCTCTTTGATTTTTCCGGACTGTTTTTTATGCGACGGGACTCACCGCTCCTTAAAAAGAAAGTTTCATAATATCTGATATAATCATTAGGAAGAACACACAGGCACGGCTTACAAACATGGTGAAAAGAACTGCATTTATTCATACCTTTGGATGTCAGATGAACGAATATGACTCATCGAGAATGATGGGTCTTCTTCAAACGTGCGGCTACGAGCACGTTCATTCTCCCGACGAGGCCGATCTCATTATCGTAAACACTTGCAGCGTCAGGGAAAAAGCGGAGCAAAAGGTGTACAGTCTCCTCGGAAGATTGAAAAAACACAAGAAAGAGCGAGGGGCGAAGATAGCCGTCTCAGGTTGCGTTGCCCAGCAGCTAGGAAAAGGGGTTTTTACGAAAGCACCATTCGTGGATATCGTGTTTGGCACCCACAACATCGATAAGCTGCCCGAGATGCTGAAGGATCTGGAAGAGGGGAGGGTATCCATCGCGGGGCTTGAAATGTATGAAATCCCGTCGACATTCAAAGGAGACCCCTTCATCGAGGAGGGAAAGGCAAAAGCCTTTGTTACTATCATGCAGGGGTGTGATAATTTTTGCACATACTGTATCGTCCCTCTGGTTCGGGGAGGGGAATACAGCAGGCCGCAAAGGGGAATTCTCAACGAGGTCAGAACCCTTACCGAAAGAGGAGTGAGGGAAGTGACACTCCTCGGCCAGAACGTTAATTCTTTCGGGAAGAAAAACGGAGACACTTCGTTCTCCGAACTTTTGAAAAAAGTATCCCGGTTGGATGGAGTAAAACGGATACGGTTCGTCACCTCTCATCCAAAGGACTTTTCCGATGACCTCATATCCTCGTTCGGAGAACTCGATACATTATGTCCCCACATCCACCTGCCCGCACAGAGCGGCTCGAATAGGGTCCTTGCTATGATGAACAGGGGGTACACGAGAAATCACTACCAATCGATCATACGCAGACTGAACGAAGCTAGGCCGGGTATGGCCTATTCATCTGATTTCATCGTCGGATTTCCCGGTGAGACGGAAGAGGATTTCAAACAGACTTTACACCTGATTGAAGAGGTCGGATACGATTCATCCTATTCCTTCCGATTTTCCCCGAGGCCGGGAACGGCTGCGGAAAAATTTGGAGGACAGGTAGAAAATACGGTGAAGAGAAGGCGTCTCATAGAACTTCAGGCCCTTCAGGCCAGTATTTCACAAAAAAACAACGGGAAAATGGTGGGAAAAAAAGTTAAAGTACTGGTTGAGGGGAAATCTAAAACCGACGATAATAGATATACTGGCAGAACGGAATGTAATAAAATCGTCAACTTCGAGGCCGGACGGGGGAAAAAGGGCGAGATTCTCACGGTAACGATTACCGGTTCTTTTACCAACTCGTTGACCGGAATTTCGGAGAATGGGGGGCTTAAATGATGAAAGAAGTGAAGGTTCTCGGTATAACGATTGACCCGGTGACTAATTCCCCGATTGTTATTCTGCGAGATGTGGATAAGAAATTCACCCTTCCTATATGGATCGGCGTTCTGGAAGCAAACTCTATTGCCATAGAGATGGAGAAGATGGACCTTCCACGGCCTATGACACACGACCTCACCAAAACCATAATAGACGAGTTCGGCGGAAAAGTTCTGAGGATTGAGATAACGGATCTGAAAGATAACACCTATTTCGCCATTATATACATACAATCCGACGGGAAAAGACTACAGATAGACTCCAGACCGAGCGATGCCATTGCGCTGGCCCTTCGATGCGAGGCTGCAATTTACGTTTACGACTCGGTGCTCGAAAAAGCCTACAGTCTCGAGTCAGAAGAAGGAAAGGAGGGGCAGGATCGCTGGTCCGAGCTGCTCGAGATGCTAAACCCCGAAGAATTTACGAAATACAAGATGTAATTTGGGGGATGATGGAAAATCCGAAGACCATCATAGTCATAGATGACAGTGCATCCGATTTACAAAAGTCTCAATTGCTCGTAGAGGGAACATTTATCGACGTCCTGTTTCTCCCGTCATCCATATACCTTTCCGACGAAGACATACAGAATAAAGCCTCATTAGTATCTGTTACGTCTGGGAGTGTAAGTGAAGAGAATCTGCTCAGGATACTCCGGGACGCAAACGGGGGGTCCCCCCTTGTCTGCTTCAAGGAATCACCACCTCTGAAAAAACTCGGGACATGGTTGTTACGCCAGGAAAACGGAGGGGTTTCGGAGGAGGAAAAAGACATCGTCGAAAGGCTGATGGCGGAAAGTCTCGAATATTACCGGCTTGCCTCGGTTTATCAGCGCTGCCTCAAAATCATCACATCATACGAGATAGATACGCTTCTGGGAAATGCTGCGGATGCTTTCATCAACGAACTCAAGGTAGAGTCGTGCGTTCTCTGGCTTGCTGATGACTATGACCCCGATGAATTCACGATAGCTTCCGTGAGAGGTCTCATCAATATAGACCTCGAAGGGTCGAGATTTTACCTTTCAAAAATGGAGTTTTACGAGCAGGTAAACGGCCTTATGCCCTTCGAATATCCAGAAACAGGAAAGAAAGAGGGGTTTCTTCACGTCCCCCTCGTACAAGGAGAAATACCCATTGGTCTTATGAAGCTGGGGAAAAAATTATCGCGGAAACCATTCACTGAGAAGGAAGAGGGGGTTGCCAGGATCCTGGCTGATCACGTAGCTTTCGCAATAAAAAATCTTGACAGGATCCAGAAACTCGAAAAGATCACACTCCTTGATCCTGAAACAAAGGTGTACTCCGCATCCTTTTTCAAAGATTTTTTCGAAAAGGAATCATCAAAATCGATCAGGTTTCAGCGTCCCTTGTCTCTCGTCTACGTCCACCTCGATAATTACAGTTACCTGTTAACCCAGGTGAAGGAAACCATGGTTCATGACCGTATCGCCAGTATCTTAAACTCTGTAGGTATGACGCTCCGGGAATCGGATATCGTGTCCAGACTCGATTCCAACAGATTTTGTATCCTTTTGCCGGAAACCGACTATCTGGGCGCACTGATAACGATTAAAAGGCTCAGGAAGGCTATCAAGGATGACCTGAAACTCGATTTCCTCGATCGGAGATTATCCCTTCAAATTATGATGAGGGCGGTATCCTCGCCGGACGACGGTAAGAGCCTCGATGAGCTCGCAAGGTCTGTTGATAAAAAGTTTTTCTCCTACAAGAAAAGTCCTGTATATAAATTTCAGCTCCAGGATAAGAGCTTCTGGGACATATTTGAAATCATACTCGGAGATTTTTCGAAGTACAAACAGGGAGACATTGAAAGACTTCAGCAGAAAAATCTCAAAGTGAAGTCCCATTACGGAAAGAACCGATATTTTTCCATCGATAGCAAAGATTTTACAAACATTGTCGAAATAATATCCCAAGATTTGTGCGCCGGGATAAGAGAAAGGGGAATGCTCCTTCTTGCCGGGCCGAGGCCCGAGTTGATACATCAGCTGTTGTCTTCTTTTGAGCTCGACAAGATTCCATCAAAAAAAATATTCATTCTCGGCAAAAAAGCGATTGCAAAGTTTGAAACGAAAAATATCTTGACGGTGCCTACCGATGACGAGCGGCTGGACTCAACATACGTGCTGCTCTACCTCAAAAACAGCGGAGCCTATGCCCTGATGATGAAAACTCTCAACGGGAATCTGCTCGGTTTTAACAGTTCAGATGAAGTGCTGGTGGAAACACTCTTTGAAAAGATTCAGGATATGTACATGATACAGGGAAGCTTCTGATGGCAGGTCCTGAGAGAAAAAAAATTCTCATCGCGGATGGAGACGAAAAGATCAAGGAGCTACTTTCCTCGAAGCTCAGGGCGAGGGGGTTTGATATATTTACTGCAGGTGATGGTTCGCATGCTCTCGAATTGATTCTTCTTAAAATACCGGACCTCCTGGTGGTCGATGTGGATCTAAGCGTTCTCTCTACTGAAAAGCTCATCCAAATCATCCGCTCAAACCCCAGAACCAGAGAAGTCCCGGTAATCTACCTTTCCGGCAAGGACAAGAGCCTCCCGGCATTCAGGAAAGGCGTGGACGAATT
The DNA here is from genome assembly GCA_964347065.1 of uncultured bacterium. Taxonomy (GTDB): domain Bacteria; phylum Desulfobacterota; class Deferrimicrobia; order J040; family J040; genus WVXK01. The sequence continues at coordinate 85,383 of CAYFXN010000001.1, forward strand.
TGTCAAAAAACCTTTTAACATGAGTGAGTTCATCTTGCGGGTTTCGAGAATTTTCCGGTATGGTTCGAAGGAGGCATCATTGATATCTGGCGATACCGAAGTTTCCGGGAAGCTATCGCACATGTCCCTGCCCGACCTCCTTCAGATGTTTTCCCTGAACCGCCGGAGCGGGCAATTGCATGTGGAATCGAGCAGAATTTCGGGTTCCATATATCTTCATAAGGGAGAAATCGTATCAGCGGTATCCGGCACGTCCGTAGGAGAGAAAGCCTTCTACCGGTTGATAAATCTTGAGGAGGGGGAGTTCCAATTTATCCCGGGGACATTCGATTCAACAAAGACGATTTTAAAAAATACCCATAATCTCATCTTCGAGGGTTTGCGAAGATACGATGAGATAAGCTCAATTGCTGAAGGTTTCCCCAAAGCCGATGATACAGCTGAAATGCTGGTAGCCCCCCACGAAATGCCATCCACTTCAAATCCGATCATAAAAGAGTTGATCATGCTCATCGAGTTCTACTCGAAGGTGGAGGAGATCGTGAATGCCTCCAGTTATCCCGATCACGACATCTATATGGCCCTGAACACAATGAGGGAAAGGAATTTCATTCGGATCGGAAAATTCGATAAGAAACAGGTTAAGCTCGAATTCCTCGACAAGGACGAGGTCATCAAGTTGCGTTCAAAAATCGAGAAGCACATCCCGAAGGAGGAAGAGAACCCCGTTATAGGCAAGGTGGTGTTTTTTGTTCCGGAAGACTTCATCCTCGACGATATTATATCGGCTCTCAACCAGTATTCGGAATTTCAGGTGGACCGGCATTTTCTCACCGTGAAAAACAGGGAAAATAACCTCTTGATGGGAATATTCGGGCACCTCCATATCGGTGAAAACGCGAGAATAGCCCTGCTTTCCTATCGATGCAGAAGAGAGCTTTCCCCACTTTGGAATGCTATTTCCGCCAAGTCTATCGGTGTGATCGTTTTTCTGAAAGACGAAATGAGCAGCTCTCTGGAGGATCTTCTCGCTGTTACAGAGTTCGCACGGAGCTCAGGCTGCGGGCAGGTTCTCGGAATAATGAGTAAGAGCTTCACTAACTTTGGCTTGGGTGACAACACGCTTTCGCTGTTTAAAAAGAGAGCGGAGAAACTCCACTGCGCGATCAAGATAAAAGAGATGGAGGATCTGACGGCAGTTGAGATACAGGATTCTGTTCACGAGGTGATGAAAAAGCACATAGACAAACTGGAGAAGCCAGATGATAGATCTGCATATTCATTCGATATTCAGTGACGGAGAGCTGATCCCTTCGGAGATAGTTTCCCGTGCCAAAATGAAGGGATACAGGGCTCTTGCCTTTACCGATCACGTGGACACGTCAAATCTTGAGTTTGTATTACGAAGCATGGTTAAAGTTGCGAAAGACCTTTCCCTCGAGACGGGCGTCACGATATTACCCGGGGTTGAAATTACCCACGTTCCTCCCACGCTGATACCCGGCCTTATAAGGGAGGCGAGGGAGCGTGGTGCCCTGATTGTGATCGTGCACGGAGAGACGATCGTCGAGCCTGTCCCTCCCGGAACGAACAGAGAGGCCATTGCCGCCGGGGCAGATATTCTCGCCCATCCGGGACTGATATCCGAGGAGGATGCGCTCCTGGCTGCAAAAAACGATGTATTACTCGAGCTCACATCCCGGTGGGGGCACTCCTACACAAACGGCCACGTGGTAGCAGTTGCCAGGAAAACGAAAGCAAGGATGATATTCAATACGGACGCGCATTCTCCCGGTGACTTTTTAGGCAGGGAGGAGGCATGGAATATACTCAGGGGAGCCGGTCTCGATCCCGATATGATTTCAACGGTGTTCGATAATGCCGAAGAACTGATACAAAAGAGGAGCTGATCCGTGGCCCGGAAAAGGATGACAAAAAAGGAATTGAAGCAGCCTGATGAGATATTGACCTACCTTGGGACATTGACCAAGTTTTTGTCGGATCAGCGCACAAAGGTAGCAGTCTTTGTATTGGCGGCCCTGTTGTTGGTAACTGCGATTTATGGATACAGAGCTTTCGTGTATCAACGGTATATGAGGGAGAACGGCCAGCTCTGGAGCATCGTTTCGAAAATACCGGAAAACATCCGGAACGAGACCGAAAAGCAGCAGCAGGATCTTATCATAGTAAAGTCGGAACTCGAAGATTTTTCATCAAAGCTCAGATCAAAATCGGTTCGGCTCTTCACAATGTATTATATCGCCAACGTTAATTTCCGGCTGGGCTACCCCACCAATGCCGTGGAAGAGTTTCGCCATATACTCGATGAAGAAGAGGCCCCCGAGGTGCTGCGTTATATAACCAACCTCGGCCTCGGTTACAGCTACGAAACCCTGAACCGGTATGAAGAAGCCATACAATCCTACAGAACCGCGGAAAATATTGCCGTCGGTTCTTATAACAAAGGGTCGGCTCTATACGGTATGGCGCGCTGTTACGAACTGATGGGGAACATGGATATGGCGAGGAAAATCTACACGGATATCATCGAAAAGACACCGGATTATCCGGACATCGAGTTCATCAAAATTAGACTCTCCACTATATCCTGATGAAACTGAACATCGCTTTCTTATGGCATCTTCATCAACCCTATTACGTAGACCCCGATGAAAATAGTTTTCTCCTTCCCTGGGTCCGCCTCCATGCCACAAAGAACTATCTCTTCATCGCGGAATTATTTAAAAAGTTTCCCGAGATCAAACAGAATGTCAATCTTGTTCCCTCTCTTTTAAGACAGATAGAGCACTACGATAAAGATAGGATGGTAGATACCTACCTCCTTTTATCAGAAAAGAATGCTTATGAACTGACTTCTGAAGAAAAGGAGTTCATCCTGAAAAACTTTTTCCACGCCTATGCTGAGACGCTGATTTTTCAGTTTCCGAGATACCGTGAACTGTATGAAAGGATGCAAACGACCGGGGGAGACATTTCCCGGGCAACGAAACTCTTCGGTGTATCGGAACTAACTGACCTCCAGGTTCTGTTCAATCTCGCTTGGTTGAATCCTCTGCATTACGAAGGCCACGGAAAGATCCGGAAAATTGTTGAGAAGGGGAAACTCTTCACGGAGGATGAGAAGAAAACTGTCCTTCAATTTCACAGGGAGATAATCGCAAGAGTCATCGGGAGCTTCCGGGAAATCGCAAAGGATAATATCACCGAACTGACGGTTTCTCCTTTTTACCATCCCATCCTTCCTCTTCTTATCGACAGCAATTGCGCAAAACGAGCCGACCCGTCTGTTCAACTCCCTCCCTTCCGTTTAGACTTCCCGGAGGATGCGAAACACCAGATCAGAGAGGGCAGGGATTATTTTCTTGACCTCTTCGGCTATTCTCCCGATGGTATCTGGCCCTCCGAGGGGTCCGTGTCAGAAGAGGCCATCGAAATGATGGCGACGGAGGGGTTCCGATACACGTTTACCGATGAGCTGATCCTTAATAAATCGATTAAGGATAATTTCTTTAGAGAAAAAGATGGGTTACCGGATAAACCTGAAGTACTATATCAACCTTATAGATTTAAGAATTCCGATTTTTTCTTATTCTTTCGCGATCATTACCTTTCCGATTTGATTGGATTTGTTTACAAAAATTGGGACCCAGAGACGGCAGTTCATCATTTAATCGATAAGTTCTCAGCTATTCGGAGAAAAATAATCAAAAGAGGCTATGATCCGGGAGATTTTATCGTCTCACTGATTTTCGATGGTGAAAATCCCTGGGAATATTACCAGAATTACGGAATCGATTTCCTCAACCAGCTCTTTCGTTCATTGAAAACTAACAAGGAGCTGCATGTGACTACCTTTAAAAATTACCTTCTTGAGAGGGAAAAAAGGGCATTTCCCGTCCTGGATTCAGTGGAACCTGGCTCATGGATAGATGGAACCTTCAGAATCTGGTTCGGTCATCGTGAAGATTACGCCGCATGGAAATATATTTATGACTTAAAAATATTGATATATAATAGGAATATAGACACCAATAAAATATCTAAAGCTTTACATTATTTGAGAATCGCTGAGGGCTCTGATTGGTACTGGTGGTATGGCGATGAGCATTTCACGGCAAATTTGATAGAGTTCGATAATCTTTTCAGAAAAAACATAAAAAAAGCGTACAAAGAATTAGATATCGAACCACCACAAGAGCTTGAGAGAGAGATATTTTCCCCGGAGCGCGCAGTTCAATTTGTTGGCGATAAAGGACTTTTATTGAGGGTTACCTCTCATATAACGCCCATAATCGACGGTAAAATCACCTCTTACTTCGAGTGGATCGGAGGCGCTAATTATTCTCAAAGTCCCGTTTTTGGCACGATGCACCGGGCGGGATTTGGCATTATTCGTAATCTTTACGCAGGGTATGACACGAACAACTTCTTTTTGAGGATCGACTTCCACAAAGAAACAGTGTCCCAAAACGTTTATATCGGCTTAAAAGTTATTGTAAACGGGAAGGTTTATGATTTTGTCATTGATACGAACAATAAATACATAAAGGGAGAATTCGAAGATACAGAAGAACGTGTTGTCTTTGCCTTCCATACGATATTCGAGATGTCCGTTCTCCTCAAAGATTTACTCGGAACCGACAAGGGCACGATTCAATTTTTCGTTCTTGGAACGATCGAAGGCGTTTTTGAAGAGAGATGGCCTGAGTCACTCGAGTTCAGGATCGACATTACGGGAGAGGACCCTGCGAAGGAAGAATGGATAATTTAACAGGTAAAATTACGTCTGATAATGTATATTATGTAAACTTACATGGGCAATAACGTAATATTCCATTGCCCTGTGTACTCTGCTCCAGGTCCTTATGCGGTTTTCACTTCGATATTATGATGAAGGCCCACTTCATGAATACTTCTTTTTCGAACATAAGGAGGTCCTCTATAAACTCTCTTACAAGAGAAACCTGTTTACTGAAGGACTGACGGGGGAAAAGACCCGCAGACTGCGCTGGAATCGTGAGAAAATCTATGAGAAAGCCCTTATCTACAGGAAAAAGAAAGTCAGTCGTAAAATTTTTAATCTTCTTAGATTTAAGAAATTTGGTAAGATCTAAGATGTCAAATGCTCCGTATCTATATGAAAAATTAGGGAAATTCTTTTTGATAAGGTCCTTCCCTGACATATCCGAAAGACCCGCATAAAAGCTGATACCGATCTTGCCGTTATCATTTAAAAGAGAAAGCGCATCCTGTAAGCTCTTTTTAAAATCAGGAAGTAAAAAGAGAGATGCAGTGTAAAAAATAGCATCAAAAGTCTCCATAAAATAGTCTTTCAAGTTCTCAGCATCGCCGTTGATAAATATGAAATTTCCCATGTTTGAATATTTATTCTTAGCAATATCAAGCATATTTTGAGAAATATCTAAAGCGTAATATGTGCAATTTACTCCGAAGCTTTTATAAAGGCAATAAGTTGAAATACCAGTTCCGCAGCCAACATCGAGCACTCTCGCCACACTCCCCTCGCCCCCCATGAGTTCAATGAGCTTGTTGGTGAGGGTTTCAAAGAGTTGGTGTTTATCTTCGAAGCGTTCGTAGTGCTCCACACTCGCATCGAAGTTTTCCCGGACTGCCGTTTTGAATCTCTCTTCGAAGTTGCTCACAGGGATCCTCTATCGAATACCATATTCATACCTTTTCATGAGGGTCGAACAATTTTTTGTGCTCGTCGAGGGCGAACCTGTCTGTCATTCCCGCTATGTAATCGCATATCACCCTCTCGAGCCCTTCCGCATCCTTGCGCGAGTAGTAGCGCGGTGGGAGTTGCTCGGGCCTTGCTTTGTAAGCATTAAAAAGATCGCCGATTATCCGTTTCGCCTTTTCTTCCATTCTGATTACCCGGTAGTGGCAGTACATATTATTATATAGAAATTTTTTGAGATCCTCGTTCTTTTCCTCCATTTCAGCACTGAAGGTTATCATTCTTCTACCGAAGTTTCGAACATCTTCATCAGTGGAAACTCCCGATATTTCTATGTTTTTATGGGAATTTGCGGTTAGATCCCTCGTTAAGAGGGATATTATCATCGATATACCGCGGTGTTTCAGCGTCTCATCTCCCAGTGACTTGTGAGTATTTTTTACTATTATCACCGCCTCTTTCCACAGCGATACCCTCCCGAGCTGTTCCATAGTGATGAGCCCGCTTCTCAGCCCGTCATCGATATCATGGTTGCTGTAGGCGATCTCGTCTGCAAGATCAACGATTTGTCCCTCGAGGGAGGGCTCTTTCCCGGGGGAAAACTCTTTTAGGGGGGAAGACAAATCATATGCCGATGTGTGTTTGCATATCCCCTCTCTCACCTCGTAAGTCAGGTTGAGGCCATCGAATCCCGGATATCTTTTCTCCAGAAGGTCAACCACCCGTAGCGATTGAAGGTTGTGCTCAAAGCCGCCGTGTTCTTCCATGAGCTGGTTCATCGTCCTTTCTCCCGCATGGCCGAAGGGCGTGTGGCCGAGGTCATGAGCGAGAACAATCGCCTCGGTGAGATCTTCGTTCAAGCTGAGGGCTCTCGCAATAGATCGCGCGATCTGCGATACTTCAATAGTGTGGGTCAGGCGGGTCCGGTAATGGTCTCCCTCATGATTTACGAATACCTGCGTTTTGTATTCAAGCCTGCGGAATGCTGCGGAGTGGATTATGCGGTCCCGGTCACGCTGAAAGCATGTCCTGATCGCGTCTTCGGGTTCCGAAAACTTTCGTCCCCGTGAACGGAAACTCTTCGACGCGAAGGAGGCAAGTCTCGCATCTTCGATTTTCTCGTAATCTTCCCTCTTCAACATGATCGTTAGATTCTGTCAGATACGCATATTTTGTTCTTGCCCATCTTTTTGGCAAGGTAGGAGGCATCGTCTGCCCTGCTCACCAACTGATCGGGTGTCATGTTTCCCTCCTGGCAGGAGCAGATTCCAATACTGACGGTCAGCGTAACTCTCTCGTCCTCCACGGGAGACATGTTCAGAGAGGCCACCTCCCTTTTTATCCTCTCGGCGAGAACAATTGCTCCACCCTGGTCCGTCTCCGGCAAAATTGCCGTAAATTCCTCCCCTCCATAGCGCGAAACGATATCTATTTTCCTCACGGCTCTTTTTATCGCGCCGGATATCATTTTCAGCGCCACGTCACCGGCCAAGTGACCGTAGGTGTCGTTGAAAACTTTAAAGTTGTCCACATCGATCATCAAAAGGGAGAGGGATGTATCGAACCTTTTCGACCTGTCCAGCTCGCTCCGAAGGAGCTTAAAAAACTCTCCGTGATTGTAGAGCCCCGTCAAGCTGTCGGTTATGGACAACCGCTCTGATTCCTGGTACATGTCTGCTATTTCGAGGGCCAGCGAAGCCTCATTCACGAGCCCAACGATATTCCCTATGTTTTCAGACTGCAGCTTTTTCCCCTTTTTATCCTCTTTTACGATGAGCACACCCTCAACGTTGAAGAGCCTGCAGTTGAAGCAGTTTTCTCTCGGATTGTTTGCAGGTTCCAGCATGTGCGCTTCGCACTTGACGATGCCTCTCGCCCAGCATTTCTGATCGCCGCTCATGTAAGCCGGGCAGTCGGCCATGTTGCATTTATAGTGCTGGTAACATTTGAAGCGCCTGTTTTTCAAAACGGGGATGATAAAAGCAGGGCCTCTGGATATCAGTATCAAATCGTCGTATCTGCAATCTATCTTGTTTGGGTCATCCACGAAGTGGTATGTCCCGCTCCAGCTGACTTTGGTGAGGAAAAATGTGTCATCCAGAAGGGGAATCGTTACTTTCTCCTTCCCGTATTGAAGCACGTCGAGGTCGAAATCGATTCCCATCCTCTCACGGTTGAAGGTGCCCCATAAGAAGTTGTTGTAGCCGAACTCCCTGATACCTTCGATCAGAATGGGGATTACGCTGTCTTTATTCAATGCCTTCAACATCTTTTTTGTTATATTATGATGAATGCCCAGTTCCTGGTGATTTTTTCTCAGCTCAATCAAGCTTCCAAACTCTACCTTCTCAAGTTTCCCCTTCACTTGCTTGTAGGATTCCTCGAGCTTGGAGTGCGCTCCTATAAGTGAATTTACGTTTAAGAACAGATTATCTTTGAGGTGTACATCGGGAACTTCGATACCGAGATCTTCTCTCTTTTCCTGAAAGAGATCCACCGACAGGGATGCCGGTTTAATGATCCTTACGTGAATAAACACGACGAGCGACGAGATCAGTAAAAACCCCAAAACGAGGAGAACCTGCTGGATAACGGGGGTCTCGAAGAAACTCATGGGAGCGGTAACGGAAACAATGACATCGAATTCCTGTATCGCTTTCTCCCATGATTTGAACGCATTTGACATTCTCTCCAGGCGAAGATGGCCCGGCTCGACGGAAGTGTCAACCAGGACGGTACCCTCCCCCATGGTTTGAATTTTGCAAAAGACGTCTCTCCCAGCCAATCCGTTGAGATAATCGAGAATCCCGGGGATTTTGATATAACCCGATACTGTCTTTTCTCGATCCGTGTCGCTCGTAACGGCAAAGGGTAAAATCATCCCCTGGTCGTTGGCATATTCCAGAGAGCTGATATAAAGGGTATGCCTGTCTGAGCCCGATAACTTGAGTTTCATCCTGTGATTCAAGATCGGGGAGTCGGGAGAGAACGATATGGGTGAAGCGAGATGATTGCTCATTTTCCCGCTGATGTTTCCCGCTAGCAACTCATCACCGTTTTGCGCTATCAGCGTAACCTCTCTCCAGATGCTCGACGAAATTTTACTGACGATATTCCCGCTTAAATTTTCGAGCCCGAGGTCATAATATTTTGTTCTTATCGCTTTATGCAAAAAGGCGAAGAGAATGATTATAGCGGCCAGTTCGATGATCAGAAGGATTGTGGCTATTCTGCTTCGTTTGATCCAATAGGCTTTTCGCGGCTTATCCTGCATTTCACTTTATATTACGGAAAAAACAAACTTTTCTAAAGGAATAATTCGGATTCGTGTTTTCGCCGATGGGGAAAGTTTTTATCGCTTCACGAAGCTTCCAGCCGATTGGTAAATTGCGCTGGCTGTTTCGGGAATATGCCGAAGGATTACGGAGAGGTTTTTCCACCATAATGTTGCGAGATTGTCGAGGAATATCTTTTTCCCCGAAACTCCTGGAAGAAGATATGCGGGAAGGAATATGAAGTTACAGAGAAAAATTATCGAAGCGGAAAAGAGAAGCCCGTTTCTTTTGATGTCCTCCTGGCCCGTAAAAAAGGCCTCGGCGGTGAAGAGAAACATCATGCCGAGGATATAACCGATCGTGATGAAATAGAACGGCGTTGCCGCCGGGAAGCCTGCTCTCCGAATCAGCAGGGTGAGGAAAACGATAATAATAGCGAGGGGGAAAATAATATAGGGAGAGAGGTCGATGAAAAAGTTTGTTCTATCAACGACAACCTTGCCTCCCCTTTTCTGTGTTATGTGAAATCCTTTCACGTCCCGCATAAATAATTTCGAAGCCAACAGGTGAGAGAATTCGTGGTTCCAGACATAGAATGCTTCCGGTTTTCGCACGATATGAATGATCGTATAGAGAATAACCCCGAGACCGGCAAGAAGGTAATAAACCTTTTCAACACTTCCCGCCACGTAGCGAAAGGGAAAGGAGAGGATGAGTAATAAATCTATGGAAATCAGGGCAATACCTGTGAAAAGTTTCAGTATCCTCATAGACCCCTATATTTTCCGTCGAGATAAATTCGATTAACCATAATGGATAATTCGAAACCTTTCAAGGCTTTTTCCGTTTACATTAAGAGATTGGCATGTTATATATAATAAAAAGGTGTTTTGTTCGGAGAATGGATGACCTTGAGAAATATGCCGAATATCCTCAAAACGAGAGACATCGCAATTATACTCGACCTGAGCCCCGATACGGTAAATGACATGGCGAGAAAGGGGTTGATAAAGGGGTACAAAAGCGGGAATCAGTGGCGTTTCAGGAAGAAGGACGTTGAAAAATTCCTGAAAAAATACAATTCGAGAAAAACATCAGAGACAGGATGAGCAGCTTCCCCTGGTACATGATCTACACCCGTCATTGCCGGTAGCTTTGATTTTCCCATCGGACTTGTACGCAAAGACGGACATCAACCGTTCAAAGTCTTTCGTGCCGCAGTACTTGCACTCCTCCTCGTCAATCGGTCCGAAGACGAGGTATTCACCGACTTTTTTACACTTCTTACACTGAAGCTCGTATATGGGCATGGCTGTTGCTATCCCGCTTTCCTTTCGGAATTATTGGTATGATATCATAGATAGTTTACAGTTAGGTGGGATATTGAATTGAACGGAAAAGTCGCATGTGCTACGATGCAAAGTTACGATGATGCCCCCGTAGCTCAGGCGGATAGAGCAGCGGTTTCCTAAACCGCGTGCCGGGAGTTCGAGTCTCTCCGGGGGCACCACTTCCCTAATCTTTGAAGGATAGCAAGGAAAAGTGACTGTATGGTTTGATTTTTTCCCTTCCCTTGAGAGCCGAAAGCTCAGCCAAAAACGCACACTCTACTATTTCAGCCTTCATTTTTTCCAAAAGCTTGATTACTGCCCTGACGGTGCCTCCCGTTGCCAGGACATCGTCTGCCACCAGTATCTTCATTCCCGGTTTGATTGCGTCTTTGTGGATTTCCAGGCTGTCTTCGCCATACTCGAGCTGATAGGTTACGCTCTCCGTCGCGGCGGGAAGCTTGCCAGGTTTTCTCACGATGATGACACCCGAGCCGAGTTTATATGCGAGGGCGGCTCCCATGATGAAGCCCCTCGCCTCAACGCCAAGGACGGCGTCTATGTGCCGATCGATGTAGCGATGGGCGATGAGGTCTATCGCCATTTGAAAGGATTTCGGGTCAGCGAGAAGGGTCGTAATGTCCTTGAAGAGGATCCCTTTTTTGGGAAAGTCTTCTACATCCCTGATTTTTGCTTTAAGGTCGCGGTACATCTTTCCTTTCACCTCCATCTTTTTTCCCCACCCCTGATGGGGTCAGAGGATCATGAACTCCAGCGGGTTCACCAGTCTCTCATCGTGTCGAATTTCAAAGTGCAGGTGCGGGCCCGTCGCCCTGCCTGTCTTCCCCACCTTTCCGATAACATCTCTTTGCCGCACCATCCTCCCAACCTTCGTTAAAATCCTTCTCAGATGAGAATAGAGAGAGAGAAACCCGTTCTGGTGATCTATTATCACGGTTTTCCCGTAACCGGAAAAACCTGAACCGGCATATACGACCTTTCCTGACAGGGCAGCCACCACCAGCGTCCCGGAAGGCGCGGCAATGTCAACTCCTTTGTGAAAGTGTCTTCTCCTTCTCTCTCCGAATCTTCCGGTTATCGTTCCCCTCACCGGTTTTATGAAAATTCTCTTCTTTGCAACTGACGACGGGGTGATGACCGGTACGTGAAGTATCTTTGTTGCGCCGGGTATGAAAATCCGTTGCCCCGTTTTTATGTCGAAGGGGTCTTCGATGCCGTTGTGGGCGACTAATTCATTCATGGGTACCCGGTAGGTGAGGGAGATCCTGTAGAGCGTCTGGCCCTTACGAACCCTGTGGTAAACTCCCCTCTCGGCGCATGATGAGCCAAGAAGCGCACAGGCAAATATGATCAGGGTTGTTTGAAACCGTATTTTCCAACCAGCTTTACGAATCTGCATCCCCCCAGATACTTTTTTTTCAGGACACCTCCTTTTTTCACACCCTTCAGCAGGTCCTGCTCGAACTGCATGCCCACCGGGGCAACGATGATTCCTCCCTCTTGCATCTGTTCAACCACGGGGTGTGGTATATCGGGCGTAGCGGCTGTTATCATCACCCTATCGTAGGGTGCGTCCGGCGGGAATCCTTCAGTTCCGTCACCGACGATCACCTGAAAGTTTGTATATCCGATATGCGTGAGTACCTTTTCGGCTCTCCTTGCAAGCTTCCCGATTCTCTCGATCGTTATCACTGTTTCAGCCAGCTCACAGAGAATTGCCGCCTGATAGCCCGAACCGGTTCCCAGTTCGAGAACCTTCTCACTGCCCGTGAGCTCGAGATGGGCCGTCATTAATGCGACGATATACGGCTGGGAAATGGTCTGGTTTTCCCCGATAGGGAGGGGGCAATCATCATAGGCTTTGTCTCTTTGGTGTTCGGGAATGAAAAGGTGTCTCGGTATCTTTCTCATTGCGGAAAGAAGGGCCTGGTCCTTTATGCCTCTTTTTTCTATCTGATTCTTCACCATTGCAACTCTCATCGTGTGTAAAAGTTCGCTGTCGCCTCGAACCGCCACGTTCAGCCCCTCGTCCTCTTTTTTCCTATCGTTTTGTTCAGCCTCTCTTCCCAGTATTTCAGCTTTTTCACCGACCGGTAATTGGTCAGGTCGAGGTGGAGGGGGGTGATGCTGATGTAGTTGTCGTTCACAGCGAGTATGTCGGTACCCCTCCTCTTCTCAAACCCTATCTCCTCGCCCGCGATCCAGTAATATTTTCTTCCCCGGGGATCGATTTTCTCGACCACGGCATCGCTGTAAATTCGCTTCCCCTGCCTCGTGATCTTGATGCCCCGTAACTCTTTTTCCGGCACGCTCGGCACGTTCACGTTTAACAGGGTGTCTTCGGGAAGCCCTTTTTCGAGTATCTCCTGTGCAATCTGAGCTGCTATCTTCGAGGCGACCTCGAAGCGGAAGTTGTTTCTCGAAACGAGAGAAATCGCGAATGATGGAATGCCGAGGATCCTTCCCTCTATGGCAGCGGAAACGGTACCCGAATAGGTTATATCGTCGCCAAGGTTTCCGCCCTTATTGATTCCCGAGGCAACAAGGGCGGGCTTCTCCTTGAGGATTCTGTTGACTGCCAGATTGATGCAGTCTGTCGGTGTTCCATCGACAGCGTATACCCCCGTTTTAACCCGATCGACTCTCAGCGGACGCTGGAGTGTGAGTGAATGGCTCACTCCGCTTCTCTCCCTGTCGGGAGCGATAACGACAACTCTCGCAATTTTCTTCAGCGCTTTTGCGAGAGAGTGAAGGCCTTCGGAGTGTATTCCATCATCGTTGGAAATCAGTATGAGAGGTCTGCTCATGTCGTCCTGTGCCCTTTATTCATTCGATATCTCCCCAATGTATTCTCGGATAATGTTCTCACCGGAGCCCACCAAGAGTCTTCCCGATCTATCTCCTCTACCACCTCACCTTTTCATTTTCCGGGCAGAACATCAGCGTCTTCATTGCGTCTCCCGCTTCCTAAGTTTATATTTTAAGGGAGATAGACACAAGCGTTCAAATATCCGCTGCGTGTCAGCGTCGCTCGGTTCCTGATAGG
>CAYFXN010000001.1:98784-105975 GCA_964347065.1 uncultured bacterium
ACTGGATTTGAACCAGCGACCCCTTGCACCCCATGCAAGTGCGCTTCCATGCTGCGCTACGCCCCGACTCTTAATGAGAACTTTTCTCGAGGATGTTCTTAATTTTTATAAGTTCCCCTTTTACGCTGAGGAGCACTTTCTGATACCTTACCTCGTTCAAGGCAAGCGATAACTGCTTTTCTCTCTCATCCCTCTGTAATTCTCTTAACTTTTTCTTGGCTCCATCTATTGTAAATTTTTTGTTATATAAGAGATCCTTTATCGTTAAAAGATATTCTATATCCTTTGCCTTATATATCCGGTGACTCGTCTTTGTTTTCGCTCTATTAATCTTAAACTCTGATTCCCAGAAACGTATTACGTAGGTCTTTACCCCCACGATCTTGCTCACTTCCCCTATTTTAAAGTAGATTTTATCAGGGATTTTAGCTTTCAAACCCAATCCTCATGTAATTACAGGACTTCTTCCCTGTCCATACGGTTTATATAATCCTTGAGAATCTGACTCGCTTTAAATGTGAGGACCCTTCTCGCGGAAATTTCGATGTCGTCCCCCGTTTGCGGATTTCTCCCCCTTCTTGGCCTTTTCACTCTCACAGAGAAGTTGCCAAACCCGGATATCTTTATCTTTTCACCGTTTTTGAGACTATCCTTTAGAATTTTAAACACCGCCTCAACGATATCCTTCGCCTCTTTTTTTGAAAGCCCAACTTTTTCGTAAATGATTTCCACAAGGTCCGCTTTCGTCATGTCCTCCTCCTCCTTTAATTCCTCCTCACCATCCCTCCGAACCGGTTTTCAAGAAGCCTGATTATTTTCTTATGAATATCATTAACTTCTTGCTCAGTCAAGGTTCTATTGTCTGTTTGATATATTACTCTGAGGCCTACGCTTTTTTTCCCTGGGGCGTTTCTAAGTGCCGAGTAGATATCGAAAATGGAGACATCTGCTATTATGGTCTGATCCACCCTTTTCACGTATTCGAGAATATCACCAACGGGTATACGCACGTCAACCAGGAATGAGACATCCCTCTCCACGAGGGGATACTTGGAGATCTGGCGGTACTTCTTATCGGGTATTTTTTCACCGAAAATTATGTCTAAATTCAATTCAAAATAATAGGTATCGCTTAATATATCATACATAACACAAACTTCTTCATTAAGTAATCCAAAATAACCTATTGTATTATCATCTATTTTTATGGCTGACGATACCTCGGGATGATAAATCCTGTGCGTTTTCTCTGGTACCACCCAAGTCCCCGTATATCCCATGCTCGAAAGAAGATTCAACAGGACGCTTTTCGCAAAGTAGTAATCAACCTCTACCTCTTTGCCTGAACGGATATCGGTATAGAGGTTGCCGGTAAACACTGCACCGAGCCTGTTTTCTTCATGAAGATTTTTGCTAAGCGATTTTTTAAATATTTTCCCCATTTCAAAGAGGCGCAAATTTTTGTTGTAACGGGAGATATTCGTGCTCACACATCTTAGCAATCCGGGCAAAAGTGATGGTCTCAGTACCTTTGTGTCTTCTGAGATGGGATTCTTAATCCGAACGGATTGCTCCGAAAAATCTTCCGAGTAAGCCGATAATCTTTCGTAGATGGCATCGGATATAAATGAGTAGTTGATGGTTTCGAAGAGGCCAAGAGCTGCAAGATAATAGGATATCTTTTTCTTGAAATCGATAAATTCGTGTCCCGTAGATGAATGGGGTGAACCAGCTCTGGGATAGGTGGTAGGGACACGGTCGTATCCCATGATCCTTGCGACCTCTTCAACAAGGTCGATCTCTCTGGTAAGGTCGAATCTGCTGGAGGGCACATTCACGATCATACCCCCCCTTTTTTCCTCGCCTATTTCAAATCCGAGTCGCAGAAAAACTTTTTTTGCCTCTCTTTTCTCTACCTCCATCCCTGTAATCCTTTTCGCTTCGGCCGTTCTCATCCATATGGGCCTGTATTCGATAATATCTTTCTTCTCATCGACAACGCCCTTGCTGACGGTGAACGTGCTGAAACGGGAAAGAATCGTGAGAGCTCTCTCAATGGCAAAAAGAGTTCCCGCCGGATCGACTCCCCTTTCGAACCGATAGGATGATTCTGTCGACATGCCGAGCATGTTTCTACTCTTTCTGATAGACAGGGGATTGAAGTGGGCGCTTTCGAAAAGAACGCGGCTTGTCTCTTTCTTGACCTCGCTGTTCTCCCCACCCATAATGCCTGCAATTGCCACGGGGTCTTTCCCGTCCCATATAAGGAGCGTCTCACCGTCGATCTTCCTCTCAACACCGTCGAGGGTGGTGAAACTCTCGATGTCTCCCGCCTTCTTTACCACGATCCTGCTATCCCGTATGAGGTCGAGGTCGAATGCATGCATTGGTTGGCCGAGCTCGAGCAGGATGTAGTTGGTAATGTCGACGATACTGTTTATGGGTCTTACTCCGCAGAGTTGCAATCTCCTCTGCAGCCAGAGCGGCGATGCCCCAACCACGACACCGTAAATTACCCTGGAAGTGTAGCGTGGACAGAGATCGTAGTCTTCGATGACAATTGAAACATCACGTTCTATCGGGGTCCCCTCTTCCGAGAAGGATATGGGAGGTTTCACAATGGGCACCTCGAAAATTGCGCTCACCTCCCGAGCAACCCCGAACACGGAGAGGCAATCGCCCCTGTTGGGCGTAATCTCCATTTCCAGCAGGTAGTCGTCGAGTGAGAGGGCCTGGGCGATGGCCGTTCCGGGTTTAATTCCTCCGGGCAGGATCATGATGCCTTCGTGGTCGTCCGATATTCCCAGCTCCCGCTCGGAGCACATCATACCTTCTGAATCGTACCCTCGTATCTTTGCCTTTATAATATCGATTCCGCAGGGAAGTTTCGCGCCCAGAAGTGCGAGCGGCACGGTATCACCCTCATTGATATTGGGAGCTCCGCAGACAATTTGATAATCGCGCTGCCCGTCCGTCACGGTGCAGAGGGTAAGCTTGTCCGCCTTGGGGTGCTGCATGATCTTTTTGATTCTTCCGGCAACGATATTGTCAAAACCTTCTCCGAGGTACGTGACCGAAGATGTCTCTATGCCCGCCATCGTCAGCCTGTCGGCAACTTCGTGCGGGCTCGCATCGACATCGACAAACTCTTTGATCCACGAGGAGAGGATTTTCAAAGCGTACTCCGGCGAAGCAACTTAAAATTGATTAAGAAACCTGATGTCATTTTCGAAGAAGAGCCGAATATCATTGATGCCGTATTTGAGCATGGCTATTCTTTCGACTCCCAACCCGAAAGCGAATCCTGAATATTTTTCGAAGTCATAGTCGACGAACGCAAATACTGCAGGGTCTATCATCCCGCATCCGAGAATCTCAAGCCAACCGGTCTCGCTGCAGACCCTGCATCCCTCCCCCCCGCAGATGACGCACGCGATATCGACTTCGGCGCTTGGCTCTGTAAAGGGAAAATAGGATGGCCTGAACCGCAACGTTGCCTTGCGATTAAATATGAGCCCACAAAATTCGGTGAGGATACCTTTGAGATCTGAGAAGGTTATGTCCCTGTCCACGGCAAAACCTTCTACCTGGTGGAACATGGGAGAGTGGGTGATGTCGGAATCACAACGGTATACTGTCCCCGGCGCGATCACGCGGACGGGAGGCTTGATCTTTTCCATTACCCGGATTTGAATGGGGGAAGTGTGCGTTCGCAAAACAAGATCTTTTTCCAGGTTTTCAACGTAGAACGTGTCCTGCATGTCACGTGCGGGGTGATCAGGCGGGATATTGAGCGCCTCGAAATTATAATAGTCGGTTTCTATATCCGGTCCTGAGAAACAGGTGAATCCCAGACGGGTGAAAACGTCTATTATGTCATGTAGGGTTCGAGAAACCGGATGCAAACATCCGGCGGGAATAAGGTTCATGGTGAGGGTGACATCGATGGGGACATCAGACGCCGTGGCGGCTTTTTTTCTCTTCCTTATTTCGGCAAGCTTCTCATCAAAAAGGGTTTCCAGTTCCCGCTTGGCTTCGTTCGAGCGTTTTCCCGCTTTTTTTCTCTCATCCACAGGAAGGGTGGCAAGCGTCCTCATCAGGGCCGGCAACTCGCCTTTCCTGCCGAAATACTTGCCCTTGATATCGAGCAGCTCCCCTTCCCTTTCTGCTTTCTCGATACGGTTTTTTGCCTCTTCCCGTATTCTTTCTATTGTTTCATTTAGATCGGCCAATTCACCTTAACCCAGAGATGATTTTGCAATCTCGACCAGCTGCCGAAATGCATCAGCATCGTGGACAGCCATATCAGCGAGAATTTTCCTGTCGATGTCGATATCAGCTCTTTTCAGGCCGTTCATGAACTTGCTGTAGGATAGCCCGTGCAATCTGGCACCGGCATTGATTCTCTGGATCCAGAGAGCTCGTATTTCCCTCTTGCGCACCTTCCTGTCCCGGTAGGAGTACATGAGGGCCTTTGCGACGGCTTCTTTAGCGGTCCTGTAAAGCCTGCTCCTTCCACCCCTGTATCCTTGCGCCATCTTGAGGATCTTTTTTCTCTTCTTTCTCGAATGAATGCTTCTCTTTACTCTTGGCATCTCTCCATCTCCCAGAAGTTAGGTAATCTAAAAAATCCTCGAAATACCGTCAGAGGTACGGTATGAGTTTCTTGATTCCTTTGAGATTCGTTCTGTCCACGAGCACTGCGCTCCTCAGTCTCCTTTTTCTCTTTCTCGATTTATGGGTGAGAAGGTGGCTCTTATTCGCGTTGTTCTTTTTTATTTTCCCCTTGGCTGTAACCTTGAATCTTTTCGCCGCTCCCCGGTTTGTCTTTATTTTCGGCATCCTTTCCTCCAGCTAGCTTTTCTTCTTCGTCGAAAGAGGGGCAAGAATCATCACGATCGTTCTCCCTTCGGACTTCGGATTGGATTCGACCTTCGCAAGCTCATCTACTTCCTCAGCGATCCTGTTCAAAAGAGCCAGTCCCTGGTTCTGGAATGACATCTCCCTTCCCCTGAACCTGCACGTTACCTTAACCTTATCTCCCTCATTGAGAAACCGCTTTATATGTTTTAGCTTCACCTGCAAATCGTGCTCATCAGTCCTCGGCCTGAGTTTCATTTCCTTGACGTTGATTATGGTTTGCTTCTTTTTCGCCTCGTGCTCTTTCTTGCTCTGCAGGTATTTGTACTTCCCGTAATCCATGATCCTGCAAACGGGCGGCTTGGCGTTGGGGGCTACCTCGACGAGGTCGAGGCCCATCTCTTTCGCTTTCATGAGTGCGTCATCGATACTCACGATTCCAACCTGCTCCCCATCGATGCTTACCAGCCTGACTTCAGGTGATTTGATTCGGTTATTGATTCTTACATTCTTTGTTATGGCTTTCCTCCTTTTCTTCGAGTTCAATCCGAAGCAGAGACATGAATTCGTCGAGGCTCATCGAGGGATGTTGCTTTTTGCCCCTTTTTCTCGGAGTAACGGTGTTCGATTCCATTTCCCTTTCTCCAAGCACAAGGGCAAAGGGTATTTTCCTGACCTGGGCTTCTCGTATTTTGTAAGAGAGTTTTTCGTTTCTCTTATCTTCCTTGACTCTGAACCCCTCTCCTCGAAGGATATCTGCAACATTTTCACAATACTCCCTTGTCAAGTCCGTGACGGTGAGCAGAGCAACCTGCTCGGGAGCGAGCCATAAGGGAAATGCACCGGCGTAGTGTTCGATGAGGATACCGAAAAACCTTTCGAGAGAGCCCATCAAAGCCCTGTGAATCATGATTGTCTTATGCTCTCTCCCGTCTGTCGCTATGAAGTTAACATCGAATCTTTCCGGGTTGTTGAAATCCACCTGAATCGTGGAGCACTGCCATGACCTTCCGAGAACGTCTTTTATCTTGATGTCGATCTTTGGGCCGTAGAAAACACCGGCTCCCGGGTCAATCTCAAAAGGGAGACCCTTTTTCTCCAGGGCAATTTTTAGGGCCTCTTCCGCCCTTTCCCAAGATTCGGAAGATCCTGCGAAGGTTTCCGGCCTGGTGGACAGATAGATATCGTAATCGTCGAAGCCGAACTTTCTGAGAATATCTATCGTCATGTCGAGGAGGCGGAAAATCTCTCCCTCGAGCTGTTCGGGCGTAAGGAATATGTGTGCGTCATCCTGGGTAAACCCTCTGACGCGCATGAGCCCATGAAGTACTCCCGACCGCTCGAACCGGTAAACCGTGCCGAGCTCCGCGTAGCGAACGGGCAGTTCCCGGTAGCTCCTGAGCTTGGACTTGTAAATGGTAATGTGAAACGGGCAGTTCATCGGCTTTATCTGATAGTCCACTCCCTCGACATCCATGGGGGAGTACATGTCGTCGCGATAGTAATCGAGGTGGCCCGACACTCCCCAGAGGTTGAGTTTTGCTATGTGGGGGGTGTACACGATCTGGTAGCCCTTCCGGATGTGCTCTTCTTTCCAGAAGTCTTCGATAATTTTTCTCACCATAGCGCCTTTTGGATGCCAGAGGATCAGGCCGGGCCCGATGTCCTCGTCTACCGAGAAAAGTTCGAGTTCCCTGCCGAGCCTTCGGTGATCGCGTTTTTTTACCTCCTCGAGAAAATCGAGATATTTATTGAGAGTCTCTTTGTTGGGAAAGGCCGTTCCGTATATCCTGGACAGCATCTTGTTTCCTTCATCGCCTCTCCAGTATGCTCCGGCGATCTGTAGGAGCTTGAAACTCTTAATGCTGCCGCTCGATTTTACGTGCGGCCCCCTGCAAAGGTCGACAAAATCGCCGAGTTTGTAGAGGGTCACTGTCTCGTCGGGAATATCGTTCAGGAGTTCGATTTTGTAAGGTTCACCGCAGCGATCGAAAAACTCGACAGCCTTTTCCTTTGTCATGCAGATTTTCTCAAAGGGGAGATTTTCTCCGATTATTGTCATCATCTCCTCTTCGATTTTCGGAAGGTCGTCAGGGGTAAAGGGTTCCTTGACATCGAAGTCATAGTAAAATCCATTTTCTATGGAGGGTCCGATCGTTACCATCGCGTCGGGAAAGATTTTTTTCACGGCGTAGGCCATTACATGAGCGGTGCTGTGCCGGAGAATGTCCACCCCCTCTTCATCGTCCGCACGAATCCAGAAAATCTCATCCCCTTCCTCTATCAAACCGGTGAGGTCCTTCTCTTTTCCATCGACTTTTACGGCAATTA
>CAYFXN010000002.1:0-88680 GCA_964347065.1 uncultured bacterium
AATTTTGTCCCCGAAGATCCTCCCGCTCCTTCGTAACACGCCTTCGTGGAAGAGGATTCACATGGCCCTCACCTTGCAACAAACGAGTCCGTTGGCGGAACAAATTATTATTCGGGGAGGGAAAAATGCTGGTTAAGACCATAACCTCCGTTATCCTGGGCGTCAAGGCTATCAGGGTTGATGTGGAGGTGGATGTTGCTCCGGGCATGTTCCACCACACGGTTGTCGGTCTCCCGGGGTCGAGCGTGAGGGAGAGCAGGGACAGGATAAGGACGGCAATACGGAATTCGGGCTTTGTGTATCCCGACAAAAAGATAACGGTAAACCTGGCACCGGCAGACATCAAAAAAGAGGGGGGTTTCCTCGATCTTCCGGTAGCCGCCGCCATCCTGGCAGCCTCCGGGCAGCTCTCCATGGACACGACGGTAAAGTATATCATTACCGGAGAGCTCTCCCTCGACGGTTCCATCAAACCGGTTCCGGGGATAGTATCCATGGCCTACCTCGCAAAGAGGCTGGGACTCGTCGGGATAATTCTCCCTGCGAAGAATTTCTTCCAAGCATCGCTGATATCCGGGATAGAGATCATTCCCGTTACCTCCCTGTCGGAGCTGGCCGGTTTTCTCAATTCTCCTGACAAACCTGTCCCCCTGGTTCCTCCGCCGGTAGATGAAGGAGAGAACCCGCAGGACGATGGGGTCGACATGTCGGATGTGGTCGGACAGGGATCGGCGAAAAGAGCCCTGGAAATTGCGGCTTCCGGAGATCACAACCTGATACTCATCGGACCACCCGGAACGGGGAAAACAATGCTGGCACAGAGGATAACAACCATCCTGCCCGTCCCCGATGAGAGAGAAGTTATAGAGATCAATGAAATACATTCCCTCTACCGGAGAGAACCATCCCGGCACATCATTCTGCGTCGCCCATTCCGGTCGCCACACCACTCCATCTCTTACGCGGGAATGATCGGAGGGGGCAACCCTCCGTGCCCGGGAGAGACGACCCTCGCTCACA
Source organism: uncultured bacterium (assembly GCA_964347065.1). Classification (GTDB taxonomy): domain Bacteria; phylum Desulfobacterota; class Deferrimicrobia; order J040; family J040; genus WVXK01. Next base: position 1,021 of record CAYFXN010000002.1, read on the forward strand.
ACGGGGTCCTCTTTCTCGACGAGTTCCCCGAGTTCAGGCGCGACGTGATCGAGGCACTCAGGCAGCCACTCGAATCAGGGAAGGTCGACATAACGAGGTCGCGGTTTTCCTTCACCTTTCCTGCCCGATTTTCACTCATCGCAACGACAAATCCCTGCAGGTGCGGAAATTTCGGATACCCGGAAAAACTCTGCATATGCCGCCACATCGATATCCTCAATTACAGGAAAAAACTAAACGGTCCGGTTATGGACAGGATTGACATGCAGGTGGAGATGCTTCCGCTACCGAGAATCGACATCCTCAGTCCCGAGATCTCAGAGAGACAGGAGAATTCTGGTGCGGTGCGAAAACGGGTGGATCGGGCAAGAATATGTCAGAGGAAACGCTACGCCTCCACCGGTATTTCCACAAATGCCCGCATTCCCCCGAGCCTCCTCGATGAGGCGGTAGCAATTACCCCCGAGGGAAGAAGGCTCCTCATAGACGCGTCGGAAAAACTGCAACTGACAGCCCGGGCCATACACAGGGTAATGAAAATTGGAAGGACGATTGCTGACCTCGAAGAGGAGGAAAAAGTCACCCCAAGACACCTTGCAGAAGCGATACACTACCGCATTCTCGATCGGAGAAAAATGGAACTTTGAAGAGCTCAAAACTCGAGGTGGCGTCGAATGAATGGCCGCACCTGAAGTCAGGGGACCTTCGATTCACGCTGTTTACCCCCTTAAGGCGGGGAATGAGAGGGATGGCTTCCCTTCCGGGGTTGATTTCGCCTACAGCCGGTCAAAAATGGCCCACGTTACTTTTTCCGCCTCATTCCTGAAACCGTGGATGAACCTGCACCGTGCGTGAAACATGGCGAGCGAACCGGAGAAGAAAACGCCCGGTGCAGAGATCGACTCACCCGAATCCGTAATGAGGGGAGTCTTGTTGTCACTTAACTTAACCTCCGCACCAGCGAAGGTGGGGATTTCCGGCATGAACCCCGTAGCAAGAATTATCTTATCGAACCGTTCTCTTTTTCCGGATTCGAAGACAACGTTGGCCCCATCGATCTCTTTTATGTTCTCATCCCCGAGGTGGTGGATGATATGAAACCTGATCAATTCCTTGAGGACACTTTCAGACAGCCCCCGGATATCGCCGAGGTCATCGGTCTCCGAGAAAAACCTCAGGTGCCCCCTCGTATTGAGCGTAACGTCCGAAACGCCGGAAAGTTCGATCGCCAGCTCGGCGGCAGAATTACCCCCGCCCACCAAGAGAACGCGCTTTCCCTGGTAGGACATGCAACTAAAAAAATCGGCGTAGTGAATCACGTACGGATTATCTCTGACTCCGGGAAAATGGGGATACCTGGGCCTGGCGTAATAGCCTGTCGCGATGAGCACGTATTTGGACAGGTATTCTTTATCGGCGGTGACGACCTTGAATCCCGACCCTTCTTTTTGTATGAGGGAGACGGGGGAGCGTTCCTTCACGTGCAGAGAATTATCGATCGCAAACTTTTCGAGGTAGCAAACAAAATCATCCCTCGTCGGGTACGGTTTGCGAACACCATTAAGAGCCCATATCGGCTGTTTCAGCGTGAGAGAAGTCCAGTCGGCGCTGGGAATTGCGGGAGAAAGCAATATCATGTCGGGTCTCATTTTTCGGAATGAGCTGCCAACGGTGTCCCTCTCGAAAATGAGATAGTTCAGATCATTCTGCTGGAAATAGTGTCCCACCAGGAGCCCTCCCGGGCCTCCTCCCACGACGATCACATCGAACATCGAACACTCTCCAGAAATTTTTGTTTGTACAATTATACCACTATCGTTTCCGCCTCATGAAACCTATCTCGAGCAGCTTCGCCCAATAACGGAATTGATTGACAACCCGCTGGAAAATTTTTATTATATTATGTTCTAAGTTAATATTTTTCATGCTTCTGGAGGTAGCAGCGTAATGTACGCGATAGTGAAAACGGGTGGAAAGCAGATCCTGGTCTCCCCGGGAGACAAAGTCAAAGTTGAGAAGATAGCGGGAAACGTGGGAGAGGAAATCGAACTGTCAGAGGTGCTCATGGTCAAAAAAGATGACCAGGTCATCGTCGGTCGTCCTTTTGTTGACGGCGCCTCCGTTACGTGTGACATTCTCGAGCAGGGAAAAGGGAAAAAGATCATCGTCTACCGATACAGGCGAAGGAAGAACTCACACAAAAAAAGGGGACACAGGCAGCTCTACACGGACATCGAGGTGAAAGAAATTAAGTTCCCGTTCCGGAAGGAGTAACACCATGGCCCATAAAAAAGGGGTTGGAAGTTCGAGAAACGGAAGAGACTCCAAGTCAAAACGGCTTGGTGTCAAGAGACACGACGGCCAGATGGTAAAAGCTGGGACTATAATAATTCGGCAGAGAGGGACCAAGGTTCACCCGGGGGTGAACGTAGGACTGGGGAAAGACTTTACCCTCTTCGCCCTTATCGACGGAATCATAAAGTTCGAACGCCTGGGCAAAGCAAGGAAGAAGGTCTCCGTTCTCGCAGCCACCCATTAATGCAGTTTGTCGATGAAGCTCTCATTCGCGTCAGATCCGGAAAAGGAGGAGATGGCTGTGTATCGTTTCGCAGAGAGAAATATGTCCCCCGTGGAGGACCTGACGGAGGAGACGGAGGACGCGGGGGGCACGTAATCCTTCTGGCATCCAACCACCTGTCAACCCTTCTCGATTTTAAATACAAAAAACTGTATATTGCCAAGAGGGGACAGCACGGGCGCGGCAAGATGCAGCACGGGAAACAGGGTGCAGATCTCATAATCCATGTGCCGGCAGGAACCCTGATAAAAGATGGGAAGGCGGGAGAAGTGATGGTTGACCTGGTGGACCACGGATCTCAATATTTGGCTGCACGGGGAGGAAAGGGTGGAAGGGGAAACGCCAGCTTTGTTACGTCCATAAATCAGGCCCCCGACTTCGCGGAAGAGGGGCAACCGGGAGAAGAAAAACATCTCAAGCTGGAATTGATGGTGCTTGCCACGGTGGGCATCTTGGGGAAGCCCAATGCGGGAAAATCGACACTCATCCGAAAAATATCCAGGGCAAGGCCGAAAGTTGCCACCTATCCCTTCACGACTCTTGCTCCTGTCCTCGGAGTGGTATCTCACAAGGATTCAAGGGAATTCGTCGCTGCTGAAATACCGGGAATCCTCGAAGGGGCAAGCGAGGGTGTGGGGCTCGGGACGAGATTCCTCAAACACCTGCAGAGGACGCAGATACTTGTCCTGATGATAGACGCTTCAGGCGGGATTGATTCCATATTGAGTGATCTGTTGGTTATCACCCGCGAGCTTGAAAAATACGATAAGGAAATGCTCGGCAGGCCATCGATAATACTCCTGAACAAAGTCGACCTCCCTGAAGCACGGAGTTCGGCCAAAATGGCACTTGATCAGATAGAGCATCCCCGCAAGAATGTGGTGACAGCATCAGCTGCGACGGGAGAGGGGATAGAACGGCTCCTCGACCGGATAATTGAGGTAATGGGTGATGAAAGAAAAAAATGATGTAACCGCAATGAAGAAAAGCTTCTTCGGCCACCTGAAACCGAAAAGAGTGATCGTGAAAATAGGAAGCGCCCTCCTGGCCGACGAAAACTCTGATCTCAGGAAGAACTTTTTGAGAAAGATTGCACAGGAAGTCGTATCACTCGAATCATCGGGCGTAAAATGCGTCATCGTCTCATCCGGTGCCCTCGCAGCAGGAAAAGAGAAGATCGGGCTCACGGAAAGACCGAGGAAGCTCGTTCTCAAACAGGCGGCCGCCGCCGTCGGGCAGCCACTTCTCATGTACTACTATTCGCGAGCATTCGGAAAGTTCGGCAAAAACGTTGCCCAGATCCTTCTGACCCACGATGATTTCGAAAAAAGAGAGCGGTTCCTCAATGCGCGAAATACGATCGAATCGCTTTTGGAAAACGGAATTATACCCGTCATCAACGAAAATGATACCGTTGCGACCGAGGCGATAAAAGTGGGCGACAACGATACCCTCGCTGCCAGGGTTACCGATCTCGTTGGGGCAGACCTGCTGATAATGCTCTCGGAATCTGAAGGTCTCCACGACAGGGATCCCACGCGCCACGAGAATGCGAAGAGGATATCTTTCGTAGAAAGAGTCGATGAGACGATCTGGAAGCTCGCCGAAACAGAGAAAAAAAATCCCCTCGGTATCGGAGGGATCAGATCAAAACTCAAAGCTGCACAAATGGCCTCACACTATGGAATACCGGTCATCATAAGCGGTCACGGGGGGAAAAACTTTCTCAAGCGCATTCTCGATGGAGAGGATCTGGGAACCCTCTTTTTCCCCTCCAGGAAAAAGGTGAAGAGCAAACGGTACTGGTTGGCCTACGCTCTGGAGCCACGGGGAACGGTAACGGTCGATGCGGGGGCAAAGGACGCACTCGTAGAAAAACATAAAAGCCTCCTCCCCTCGGGTATAATTGAAGTAGTGGGGAAGTTCAAAAAGGGTGATCCCATCGCCATTTCAGATCCCGGCGGAAAGATATTCGCAAAAGGTATCGCTGCGATAGACAGCGAAACGATCAAGAAGATAAAGAGAAAAAAAACGTACGAGATCAAAGGTATGTTCCAAAAGAAGATACCCGAAGAGGTGGTACACGCAGACAACCTAACCATCCTTCCCCTTTAACCATCGGAGGTGGATCATGGAAACGGTGAAAGAAACTTTCGCCCTTCTGGACATAGGGAAATCGGCCAAGAAGGCAGCAAAGGTTATCGCCAATGCAAGTAGCTCGACGAAAAATGCTGCGCTGATAACGATGGCCGACCTTCTTGAGAAAAATACCCGCTATCTCATTGAGGAAAATAAAAAAGACATAGAATTCGGGGAATCCAAGGGTCTCAGTTCGGCCATGCTCGACCGGCTGCAACTCGGCAAGGAAAGAATTTCACAGATGGCCGAAGGCCTTCGTGAAGTGGCCAAACTGCCCGACCCCGTCGGGGAAGTGGTCAAAATGTGGAGGAGACCGAATGGATTGCTCGTGGGAAGAATGAGGATCCCTCTCGGCGTAATAGGAATTATCTACGAGTCGAGGCCAAACGTCACGGCAGACGCAGCAGGTTTATGCATCAAATCCGGAAATGTTATCATTCTGAGGGGCGGGTCTGAAGCTATTCATTCCAACGTTGCGATTGCAAACCTTTTGCGCAAGGGGCTCAAGGAGTGCGCACTTCCCGAGGAGGGTATCTCGATAATTGCCGACACGCGGCGGGAACTCATTGACGAGATGCTCACCCTCGAAGAGTACATAGACCTGATAATACCGCGGGGGGGAGAGGCCCTTATCAGAAAGGTGGCAGAGAATTCGAGGATACCCGTCATTAAACATTACAAAGGGGTTTGCCACATCTATATCGATTGCGGTGCCGAAATCGAAAAAGCCCTCTCGATAAGCGTAAATTCCAAAGTTCAGCGCCCCGGAGTCTGCAATGCGATGGAGACGCTCTTGGTCAACAGCGAAGTGGCTGAGAGCTTCCTGCCCACTTTGGCGAAGGAAATGGAAAAAAACGGCGTTGAATTGAGAGGGTGTGAAAGAGCGGTGAAAATTATCGAAAATTGCAAACCTGCCACATCCAGCGACTGGGGGGAAGAATTTCTCGACCTCATACTTGCAGTCAAAGTTGTCTCATCGATGGATGAAGCCATCGAGCATATTCGGGAATACGGCTCCAATCACACTGAAGCAATCGTAACGGAAAATTACGAGAGGGCATTGCGGTTTCTGAGAGAGGTCGATTCTTCACTTGTCCTGGTAAACGCGTCGACCCGGTTTAACGACGGCTTTCAGCTGGGGCTCGGTGCGGAAATCGGGATAAGCACGACCAAAATGCACGCCTTTGGGCCTATGGGGCTCGAAGAGCTCACAACGACGAAATTTATCGCTTTTGGGGAAGGTCAGATCAGGCTGAAATAAGATGAGGAGATTCGCTATTTTCGGCGGAACGTTCGACCCGATACACATCGGGCACATGAGGGGGCTCGTCGAAGCCCAGGAGATAATTGACTTCGAAAAAATAATTCTCGTTCCCGCTGGAGTTCCTCCCCATAAAAGTCACCTGAAACGGTCTCCTCCCGAAGACAGGCTCGAGATGGCCAGGCTTGCAGCGAAGGACCTCGGTGCCGGGATCGTGAGCACATTCGAAATCGAATCGAAAGAACCCTCTTTCACCTTCAACACCCTTTCTCATTTCTCCAGCACGTTCGAAAACATCTCTCCGACACTGATAATCGGTTCCGATTCCCTGCTGGAAATCAACACATGGCACCGATATGAGGATGTTCTGTCTCGGGCCCACTTAGCCGTTCTCCCCCGCCCCGGATTTTTAATGGAGGAAAACCTGGATGAGCTGGGAAAAACACTTTGGCCAGTAAGGATCAAAGAAATAAAGAGAAATTATCCCACCTCTGCAAGCGATTCCTTAATAACCGACAGAGAAAGAGAGATAGCTCTTTTGAAAATGAGCAGGTTAAATATCTCCTCTACCGAAATACGGCAGAAAGTTGAAGCGGGGAAATCCATAAAATTTCTGGTTACTCAATCGGTAGAAAAATATATAATCGAGAAAAGACTGTACCGTGAGGTGTGACAAAATAGAGGCGGAAAAACTACTGAGATACATAGCCGAACTGGCGCAGCAGAAAAAGGCAGAAAATATCAAGCTTCTGGATATCAGAGAGTTTTCCAACATCGCCGATTACTTTTTCATCTGTTCGGGAAATTCAGACAGACAGGTAACTACCATTGCAGAGAACATTATTGAGAATCTCAAGAAATTGCACATAAGACCCCAGGGATTGGAGGGATTGAAGCAGGGAAGGTGGATCGTCATCGACTACATCGATACCGTGGTTCACATATTCTACGAGCAGGTTCGGGAGTTCTACGAAATAGATGAGCTTTGGTCATTTGGCGTTGAGCTGAAGGTTTCGGAGAAGTAGATGACCGTTTTTCACAAATACCCAGGACGTCTTATACGGGCAAAGAAATTGTAAGGAGGGCCGATGAGTTTAAGACTTTTTCTCCTGCTCATAATCGTGATGGCCATCGGTTTCACACACATCTCCATCCTCAACTCGGCTATCATAAAGTTCAACCTCACTCCAGGACGATACGTTGAAATAGCGCTTTCGGAACTGACTTTGATAGCCTTTTCCCTCGGGGCCGGGATAGTCCTCATCGGGACCCTCATCAAAGATGCAATGGCATCCACCAGGCACTGGAAAGAAAAAAGGGTGCTCGGCAAAAAGGAGAGCGCAAACAAAAGACTGAGCAAAACCTGGAACCTCTTCTACCAGGGGAAACTGACTGCGGCCCTCGAGAAAGTGAACGGGATTCTCGCCGTGGTGCCCGAAAACCGTTCCGCACATCTTTTGAAAGCGGCGATTTTCAGGGAGCAGGGAAACTACATAGAAGAGATAGACACACTGACAAGTGTCAAAAATATAGACCCTTCGAACGTCGACTCCTACTTCCTGCTTGCCGAGGCCCATGAGTGTGCAGGGAACATCGACAGTGCGATTGAGGTTTTGTCACCCCTTCAGAAACAGGAAGATTATAAAAGGATTCTGGAGAAGTTGCGAGACCTGCACATCAAGAAGGGAGAGTGGGTAAAAGCTTATGAGATCCAAAAAAGCAACCTGAAAAAAAAGGCGGATCCCACCGCCAAAGACAGAGAAACCTTGATCGGTCTGAAATTCGAACTCGCCAGGTTCGCATTCGAAACCGGAAAAATCGATGAGGCTGAAAAAAGACTGAAGGAACTCATAAAGGAAAATTCCTCGTTTGCTCCCTCCTACATCCTCCTACAGGATCTCTACCTGCAAAAATCGTCCGTAAGCGCAGCTATGGACTTGTTGATAACCGGATACAGAAACACCAAAGACCCGATCAATCTGATAAAACTCGAAGACATTGCGATAGAAGAGGAGATGCCCGGAAGCCTTCTCGAGATATATTCCAACGTGAAATCTGAGTTCGAAAACGACTTCACCCTCATCCTCTTCTACGGGAAATTTCTGCTCCGGCTCGAGATGGTAGATGAAGCAATGGAACAGTTTTTGAAAGCACAGCAGATTGATTCAGATAACGCTTCCGTTCACATTTTTCTGGCGGAAACCTACAGGAGACGAAACAGGCTTCAGGATGCGGTGGACGAATACAACAAAGCCTTCACTTACAAACGGCGGTACCTCATTCCTTTCTCCTGCAGCGGATGCAGCGAAACGATCATCAAGTGGAAACCCTACTGCGCACAATGCCAGAAGTGGAATATATTTAGAATCAATTTCGGAGATACGAAAAAAATCGAAGAGATCCGGGCAGAGGCTATGCAGAAAGTTCCCCTGCCTGATTGACGTACAAAGGGGAACCGAGTGCGTCATCTGCTCCCGGTTGGTAAAAAAAACTCCCCTCGAAGAGGGGTTGATCTGCCCCGGGTGCAGGACCTCACCCCCCCTTTTTACCTCACTCTACTCCCTTTCACCTTACACACCGAGGGCTAAGGAGATAATTCACCGGATGAAATACTTGAAAGATTCAGCGGTAGCTAAGTGCCTGGGGCGACAACTTGCCCTTTTTTTGACCGGAGCGGCCCCTTTCCTCATCGAGGATTACTCGGTCATCATACCGGTCCCCCTAACTCTCGGGAAACTCTTCAAGAGGGGGTTTAACCAGAGCGCTCTCATGGGAAAACATCTTGCCCGCTTGACGGGCATTCCCTACATGCCCCGGGGCCTTCGGAGAGTGGCTGAGTTCTCATCCCAGGCAGGAAGACCGGCCGGTGAAAGACCGCTCCTTACAGAGGGGGTCTTTCGCATTCATTCGTTGAACCTTGAGGGCCGTAAAAATATAATTCTCATTGACGACGTGGCTACAACGCTCGCAACACTCAATGCCTGCACAAAAGCTTTGCTGGATGCCTTCGGGAAAAGGATTTCGGTGTTCGCAGTAACAGCAGCGAGGAGTTTCTGATGGGAAAAAAGATAACCATCTCATTGTTACAAATGAGGATAGTTCCCGGTAACGTTTCGAAAAACCTGGAGAAAGCCTGTTCTCTCGTGAAGATGGCCAGGGATGAGGGGGCAGAACTCGCTGTCCTGCCTGAAATGTTCTCTTCCGGTTTTTACTACACCGACATGAAGGGGGTATCGGGTGAAACTCCGGCAGTCATATCGCACCTGGGAAAACTGTGCCGAGAAATGAGGATCTCCCTCGTTTTCTCGGTGCCTGAAAACGACGGCAGCGCAATCTTCAATACGGCGTACGTGATCGGAAGGGACGGGAAAAGGAAGGGGAAATACAGGAAGGTCCACCTTTTCGGGCTTTTCATGGAAGACGACTATTTTTCCCGGGGAAACGAGACGGCTCTCATATCTCTTCCCTCGCTGAAAGTAGCTCCCCTTATCTGTTACGATCTCCGGTTTCCTGAAATCTCACGAAAAATGACTCTTTCTGGTGCGGAAGTAATCGTATACTGCTCACAGTGGCCCAAAGAGCGGCTTTTCCACTTTCGGACGCTGCTTCAAGCTAGAGCGATTGAGAACCAGCTCTACGTCATCGCCGCCAACGGTTGCGGAAAATCGGGAAAGATAGAGCTCGCAGGCCATTCCATGATCGTATCTCCTCTCGGAGATATCCTCATGGATTGCAGGAGGAAAGAGGGATGTTACACTGCCACGATCGACAAAGATGAGATACTACAATTTCGGAGAATGATGCCTTGCCTGAAAGACAGACATCCAGAAGCGTACTGAACCCCGAAAACAAGATAATTTCGTCAGCGGAAGCGGGAGAGCTATCCCGGTCCTTGAAAAAGGAAGGGAACAAAATCGTTTTTACAAACGGCTGCTTCGATCTGATACACGCCGGTCACGCAACCTACCTTCTTGCGGCGCGAAAGCTCGGCAATTTCCTTTTCGTGGGGATGAACAGCGATAGTTCGGTAAAAAGAATCAAAGGGGAAAGAAGACCGATCGTTCCGGAAAAGGAAAGGGCCATCGTGCTCGCCTCTTTCGGCTTCGTGGACCATGTGATTCTCTTCAACGAAGACACTCCCTTCGAGCTCATCAAAATAATCGAGCCGGACATTTTGGTAAAGGGAGAGGACTGGAGTGTGGAGGACATTGTGGGAGGGGATCTGGTAATTCGCCTCGGTGGAGAAGTGAAAGCTGTTCCCCTCGTGAAGGGGCTTTCGTCTTCGAGGATGATCGAACGGATAATTGAATCCTATTCCTCAATGGATGGCCCCCCCGACGAAGGGTAAAAGATACCCCGCACCTGCGGTTACCGGTTTGTCCGAGTGCCATTTTCCCTGCAGCCACGCTTCCGGGAGCAGAGGGGACCGTGCTGAGAAAGGTGCCCCGGCAAACCGATGAGTACCAGAGGAAGAACGAAAACATGATCAGCGCTCTTACTTTACCGGTTCCGGTACGCCCTTCGCTCAGATTCATCTTTTAACAACATTGTTGACTGGATCAGTTTTTTTCGCAGATAGTCCGAAAGGCCTCTACCGCTTTCTCTGCTTCCCGTCGCGTGTTTAACGCGCTAAAGCTTATCCTGACCGCCCCTTCGGGAAACGTCCCCAGCGCCCTGTGCGCGAATGGCGCGCAGTGAAGTCCCGGTCTCACGAGAATTCCGTAATCATCGTCGAGCTGCAGAGACAGCTCCCCCGGATCGACACCTTCGACGTTTACGGGAATAACCCCGACTCTCTTTCCCGGGGCATCGGCACCGTAAACGCGAATCCTCTTCAGGTCTTTCACTCCCTCCAGGAAAATACCGAGCAACTCCATTTCATGGGCATGGATATTATGTATCCCTCTCTTCAAAACGTACTCCACTCCCCTTCGAAGTCCCGCTATCCCGGGAGAATTGGGAGTCCCCGCCTCGAGCCTGTCGGGTAAAAACCCCGGATGACTGTCCTCTTCCGATCTCGTGCCGGTACCCCCCTCGATGAGAGGATCCAGGTCGATGTTCTCTCCCGCATAGAGAAATCCCGTCCCCTGAGGGCCAAAGAGAGATTTGTGACCCGATGCGGCCAAAAGATCGATGTTCATCCGGCCCACGTCAATGTCAACGACACCTGCTGACTGTGCAGCATCCACCAGGAAAACGACTCCCTTTTTCCTGCAGGCATCGCCAACGGCGGAGATGTCGTATACAGAACCTGTAACGTTCGATGCCTGCACCATTACGACCATTTTTGTGTTCTCCTTGAATGACCGCTCAATATCTGCCGGGTCAATGCTCCCCCAAGGATCTGCCTCCACGTAGGTCACTTCCACGCCAAAGCCTGCCAGTGTGGTGAGAGGCCTCAAAACCGAGTTGTGCTCCATCACCGTGGTGATCACGTGGTCGTTTGGCCGGAGGCACCCTTTGATCGCCTGATTCAGAGCAAAAGTAGCGTTCGGCGTGAGTATGATTCTCTTGCTCTCTTCACAATGTATGAGCTGGGCGATAACCTCGCGTGTCTCGAAAATATCTCTCATGGATTCGAAAGAGAGGGAATGACCGGATCTTCCTGGGTTCCCTGCACGCAAAAGAGCGTCCTTCACCGCTTCCACAACTTCCAATGGTTTGGGGAGAGATGTTGCAGCGTTGTCGAGATAGATGATATCTCTTCCGCGATAGGTGATCATGAAATTGCGCCTCTTGCTGATTTCGGTCCTTTCAGGATAGATAGAAATTATACCACTTACCCAGTATAACCTACTATGAGTTTCATCCCTGGCCGGATGATTTCACCTTGTAGGCCGTTCATCATTTTGAGATTTTTGATGGAGATGCCGAAAGCCCTGGCTATTGAATAGAGGCTGTTTCCCTGCCTCACGGTGTATATTTTCTTCCCGCCGCTGATCCTGTAGGTATAGCTGCTCCTGTTTTCCTTCTGAGCTCCCTTCGCAGGTTTTCCGTAAACCCTGATTACAATCTTCTGACCCGCCCTGATTATATTGCCCCTCAAACCGTTTAGCTTTTTGAGAGCTGATACGGAAACCCCGAAACGGCGGGAAATTTTGTATAAGCTGTCCCCTTTCTTCACCAGGTAAATTTTCCTGTTCCCTTCTTTGTAAACGTAATAGTATCGGGCACTCCTCTCAAGGCTCGCTACGACCCGCCCCAGCTTCCTGTCGTCGACGGGCTTCAGCGAGGCAGCGTAGGAGTTTCGGGGCTCTCCCACGATGGGAATGATGAGCCGCTTTCTGCCTCTGATACTGTTGCTGCGAAGCCCATTTACCTCTTTGATCCGCATAACGTCTGAGGCGTATTTGCTTGTTATCCTGTTGATGTTGTCCTTCGATGTTATCCGGTGGAGCACGAACTTCACTCTCGCTCTCCGCTCGATTTCCTGCATCTTTTCGATTGCCTTCTCCTTGCTCCCGAAAGGAATCCTGACCGGGTACACCGCAGAGTACGGGGGACTGATCCCGCGCCTTATGCCCGTGTTCAGGGCTTTGATCTCTTCGTAGTCCGCTTCGATGATCTCCGCAAGGGTTCTGAGGTCGATCCCCCCCGGGAGATCGATTACGTCAAACGTAAGCGGGTAATCCATCTCGAGATCCGTGAATCCGTAAAGCTCCGGATCTTTCACTATCGAAAGGGCTGCGAGCATCTTGGGAACGTAATTCTTCGTTTCCCTCGGCAGATACCGGTATTTGACCAGCTTCCAGTAATCGTTGGTGCGATACCTCCGTATGGCCCGATCGATCTTACCTTCTCCCACGTTATATGCTGCAGCGGCGAGGTGCCATGAACCGAACATTTCGTAGAGACTCTTCAAATACTTTGCGGCCGCCCTGGTGGAATGCTCGAAATCCCTCCGTTCGTCATCCCACCAGTCGATGTTCAGTCCGTATTTTTTGCCCGTCCAGTACATGAACTGCCAGATACCGACGGCACCGGCCCGGGACACGGCCTTCGGTGAAAAACCGCTCTCTATCATCGCAAGATAGACAAAATCTCCCGGCACACCCTCTGAACGGAGAATCTTTCTCATCAGTTTTTCATATTTTCCGAATCTCCTGTGCCACTCCTTGAAATGGGCACTCGCTCTCGTCTGAAAATATTTTATCGAGTACTCTACTCTTTTGTTCAGGTCTACGGGAAGAGGGATATCCTCCTCCTCCAGCATATCCTCAGGGGTCTCGGCAACCTCCTCCTCGCCCATGTTGGCTTCTATTTCCTCTTCCGTCTGGAATGCAACAAAATTACGGTCTGGCCGACGAAGGGACCACGGCACGAGATTTTCATCTCGGAAGGGACTGAACCTTTGGAACACATCGACGCCTGAAGCGGAATCGCGAGAGAGAAGGGAACGGGGAGATTCAGCATGCAACGCTGATATGGCGGCTTCTTTGAACAGAACCGCACCCAATTCGCTGCTCTTTCCCTTAGCTCTCTCCGGCTGGAAAAGATTACAAAGAAGCAGAATGCAAACGGCAGTTACGAGTTTTTTTACCCTTCTTGCTCCCACAAGCCCCCCGATACCGAATCGAGCAGTAATGAAAAATTAAGCCGAATTTCAACAAGTAAAACAGGCCTGTCAAGTTTTACTCGACTCTAATGTCCTTTTTCAAGTACCTATTTTCATCCTTCACATAATACTCTTTCGGATAATTTCCAGTCTTATTGAGGGCTGAAAGGATTTTCCCCCTGTCATCGTCGTCTATCCTGATTGCAAGACCACAATCTGAGGTGAGGGACCGGGGTACGGGAATCAGCTTCATGTATATACCCGCCCCCTTGATCACCTTTTCTGCAGCCATGACATGGTGGGTACCTTCAAAAATCAAAATGCCTTCCATCAATACCTCTCATGAAATCGAATATTCAGGGTAAAAAAGATAATCACATTGTAGTATAATCATCCAAAACGTGCCGGCCAACACGACGCACGGAGATCAGTTTGTGACAATTGTATCCATAGCTCTTATCTCTTACGCAGTCAATCTTCCTCTCGGATACCTGAGGAGCGGGGCAAGAAAGTACTCTCTCGCATGGTTCACATTTATTCACCTGTCGATACCGTTGATTATCTACCTGAGAATCAATAACAGGGTTCACCCCATTTCCATACCTCTCTTCATTCTCACTGCCGTTATCGGCCAGATATGCGGAGGGGTGTTACGAAAAAAGGAGCACGCCTGAATGAAAACGGAAAAGATAGGGGAAACGGTCTTGAGTCTTCTCGAAAACCTCGGGTTGAAGGATGCAAAAAAATGCGCGTTGATAATCTCCCAATGGGAAGAAATTGCCGGAGAGGGGCTCATCAATCTCGTTAAGCCCGAATCTTTCCGCTTCGGCACCCTCCACCTGTCCGTTTCAAATCACAGCTGGGCCCAGGAACTTCAGCTGCTCAAACCCCAGTTCCTGAAGAAAGTAAACGGGATCCTAGGCAAAGAAGCAGTAAAGGATATCAGGTTCAAGGTGCGGGGAGATTGCTAATGCCGGGTTCCTTTCCCCGAAAGCCCGTTAAATTCTCCAGGAAGAATCCTCTCATCACTTCCGCGTATGAAAACCTGCGGTCACCACCTGAATCGACTGATACGGTATCATTCAGAGCCATTCTGATGTATTAACAACGATCGGGGTTTCCCCATCGGCAGATGTCATTTCCTGATCATTCCCCGGTAGATCTTCACCACCTCCGCGGAGTAGGTATCTGCCCTCTCGTAGATGTAAAGGGGTGGCATGACCGTTGTCTCCCGCTGCTTGCCAACTCCCCCTTTCATGAGCACAAATTCAGCCTCTTTATCCCGGAACGAGTGCACAAGGCGTATCTTTTCGAGCTTTAATCCGCGCCGGTTCATTTGGCAGCCCACATCGAGGAGCCTCCTGGCTGGATATATGAGAAAAAATTTTCCCTTCGCCGTAAGCGACAATGAAATTACGGCGCCCAGGTTCGCAGCATCGAGGGTGTATTCGTGCCGTGCTAACCTTTTCTCCCGGTCGGGGTTCACTCTACCGGCATCTACCCTGCCAAATGGCGGGTTCGACACCACGGCATCGAACTTCTTCCCGCATCTTTTGACATATTCCCGAACGTCCGTATTCACCACCTCGATACTTTCGGTAAGATCATTGGTCTCCATGTTTTTTCGTGCCATCTCTGCCAGGTTTTCCTGAATCTCCACGGCAACGATCCGTCCGACTGCTCTTTCTGATCTGGCCACGAGCATCGACACTACGCCGACGCCGGCTCCGACTTCGAGGACATCACCCCTGATTCCCTCATCGAGGGCGAAATAAGCGAGCAAAACGGAATCGAGGGAAAAACGGTACCCTTTTTTCCTCTGATAGACCGAAAGGTTAGCAAAATCGATGAAGTCTATTGTGATCTCGTCCTTTTCCCTGTGCATGAACTTTTCATCCTACGCGGTCATTTTCGCCTACGGGAAACAAGACGAGTCCCGTGAGTATCTTCGGATAGAAATAGGTCGATTTCTGGGGGAGGATGACACCGCTTTCCGAGACTTCGATAAACTGCTGCATGGTGAGGGGATTGAGATAGAACAAGAACTGGATGTCCTTCGTCTCCAAATCACGCAGTCCTATCTTCACGTCCTTGTAGAACTTCACCTTATCTCCCGAGGCTATCTCCTCGGGCCCGATGGCGAGAATCTTTTCCAGAATGATGCCGTGGAGAAGTGAAACATCGAGGTTTTTCTCGGCTTTCGAGAGGGAAGAGAGATTTTTTGCCTCTATGGTATCGGGATCTTCGACCGTCAAGAGGTAACACGCACCCCTTCCATCGACCAGGCCGAACCTGTGCGACTGTTCTTTCGCCTCCGATACCTCTTTCACCATATCTTCCACGCCCCCTTCGATACTTTGAACCGAAAAACAGGCTTGCAGCTTCTCGATGAGTGAATCAACGGTATCCTGTTTAAGACCGTAAACGCCCCTGTGTGTCGGTAGTATTACGAGTCCATCATCTCCGCTCGCGGAGAGAAATATCAACACGTAGTTCCACGCTGAGTCCCGATCACTCCCTGCCCTTTCCCTCATCCAGTCCCTGTACGCGAGAGCCGTCTCGTAGCGGTGGTGACCATCTGCTATAAAAATATTCTTCTGTTCCAAAACACCCTCCACGTCCCCCACCAAGCGCTCATCACAAACCACCCACATCCGATGCGTGACGCCGACGTCGTCGATCACAGCCACATCGGGGTCGATACGCTCCGTCATCTCCCGGAAGAGTACCGGGACGACATTTTCATCGTCATCGTATATTCCGAAAATTGGGCTGGTAGCGGTCCTTGTGTTCTGCATGAGACTCAGCCTGTCAACTTTTGGTGAGAGGAGCGTCCTCTCATGAGGAAACACTTTCCCTTCCCCGAACTTCTCCAGCAAGAGACCGCATATGAACCCTTTCCTCACCAGTGTTCCCATCCCTTCCAGCTGGAACTCCTGCTCATAATAGTAAAAAGATGGTTTTTCATCCTGCACGAGAATCTCTTCTGCGATAAACATCTCGAGCGTGGCGCCTGCCCTCTCGTATTTTTCCTCGGTTCTTCCGCCCCGCTCCATCCCATAATCGATCCAGACGATATTTTTCGGATGCCTGGCGTGGAGTTTTATCTGATCCGCTCTCGATATCACGTCGTACGGAGGAGCCACAACGAGACTTTTGTCCCTTATCAGGCTTCCATAGCGCAACCCACGAACCGGCCGTACCCTAGCCATTTCCAAATTCCTCCGCTATTTTTAGTATCTCTTCTCCAGGGATGTCCCCCTCTCGTATCACCTTTACCACTCTCCCGTCTAGCAAAAGCACCGTCGAGCCGCGAGATGGCGCCAGATCACCACCGTCGAGGAGCCATACTTCGTCCATCCCAAATTCCTTGAACACATCCGATAGAGCAACAGGGAGAGTGCCATCCAATTTGTTGGCGGATGTCCCCGTTACCATGCCGCCGCACAACTCGGCGAGGGAGAGCGCAACCTCCGAAGCGGGCATCCTCACGCCGACCGTTCCATCGAGTGCCCCGATGACGCTGGCTATATGTGTTCGCGCCCTCGCCACAACGGTCAATTTTCCCGGCCAGTAAAGGGCCGTCAGCCTCATCCCCAGGGGTGAAAAAGAAGCGAATATCTCCTGCGCCCTGCCCGCCCGGTCTATGATCAGCGGAACGGGCTTGCTCCTTTCCCTTCCCTTCAGCCCGAGCAGATTTTCCATTGCACCGACGCATCTGATGTCCACACCGAGCCCGTAAAGGGTATCGGTCGGGAAGATGACAACGCCCCCTCCCCGAAGATAGAGAGAAACTTCATCCCTTATGGTATCTGATATGAGAAAGTCTTCAGCTTTTATCACCCTCATCTTCAATCCCGTCTGTCATCAGCATTACACTGCCAAAATCCACCCCCGTGACCTTTTCGACAACCGGGCACTTGCACACAAAAAGGTAGAAGCACTTTTTCAGTTTACCGTAGAGCGTCTCGAAATTTGCCTGCCCCTTGCTGATCAAAAGATCAGAGTTCTCTATCATCTCCAGGAATTCATGCGAGGATTCGGCAAGATCGGTTCCCACTGCCTGGCTGCCGTTTGATACTACGTGAAACTTCTTATCCATGCCCAGTTCGAGGGCGTCGAGATAGGTTATGTCGTCTATCACCGGCCCTCCCTTTACCCCGAGCCAGACCTGCGTTCCCCTTGCCATCAGCTGCTCGGCGAGCACCAGGTCAAAAGGGGCCTCGCCCGTGTTGTCGAGAAGAATTCCCACCGTCTTCGAAGAATCCAGGGCATCGATGAAGGAATCGATTTCAAATATCCCCGGGGAGAGGGAATCCATATCGCTGAAATATATCTCTGCATCCTCTGGCGATATGATACCGAAATCGTACATGTTGCCGGCACCGGAGAGCATGAGGGAACGCTCGATGTCATCCCCCCCCTCTTTTACCTTCTCCCTCACCGTGGAGAATATTTTATCAAACCTCCTCTTATGCTCCCTCTTTACCTTCTCGAAAGGATCAGAATTCCCACTGGTCTCCCTGACTATAGCGTGAAGTTTCGTTGCGATCCTGGCGGGCACCTCATCGGTATCGGCCGATGATATATACCGGGCCGATCTTCTCAGGCTCATAGTTGTCTTCGCTTCGTTGACATCGGCCGCTCTGCAGGCCGTCTCGACCTGTCTCAGGAAACAGGGGTAGCATTCAGGGTTTATTCTGATCATGTAACGCCCGGGAGGAGTCGATCACGTCCATTTCCAGCTTTTTCCTGAAGGAAACGAGAGCTCTCTTGATCTCCTCATATTTAATCGACAGTATCGACAAGGCGAGGTACGCGGCATTTTTGGACCCTGTTTCCCCCACCGTTACCACTGCCACAGGAATCCCCGCCGGCATCATAACCGAGGAGAGGAGAGCGTCCAAACCTGAAAGGGGAGAAAGGTCGAGGGGAATCCCGATCACCGGGAGTGTCGTGTGTGACGCAGCAAATCCGGCAAGATGGGCGGCATATCCGGCAGCCGCGATGATAACTTCGATCCCCTCTCCCTCCGCTTCCATGACGAGCCTCCCCGTTCTCTCGGGAGATCTGTGGGCAGATGCCACCTCTCTCCTTACCTCCACGCCGAAATCTTCGAGAATCTCTATCGTTTGCTTCACCGAGTCCATATCAGAACCGGACCCCATGATGACCAGAACTTTCGGAGCCATTTATTCCCCCCTTTCCAACGCCCAGAACCCTATATCTTTCCGGTAATAGGCGCCATCCCATGATATTTTATCAACAGCCTCGTAAGCCAGGTTGATCGCATCCCTCAGGGTATCTTCCAGTACCGTGACACCAAATACTCTCCCCCCGGCGTTTACCATTGCATCACCCTCTCTTCTCGTCCCCTCGTGGAAAACCATTACATCATCCATCCCCTCAGCCTCCTCGAGCCCCTTAATCTCTAAGCCCGACTGGTATGCACCGGGGTATCCCCCTGAGGTCATAACGACGCATAGAGAAGTTCTGGTATCGACTTCAATGGAATGGTCGCCGAGATTCCCCTGAGCACACCCGACGAGCAGGGGAACGATATCGGACTTCATACGCACAAGGAGAACCTGGGCTTCTAAGTCCCCGAACCCGATATGTAAATCGAGCAGAGCGGGATTCCCTCTGTCGATAACAAGTTTCCCGCCGAGAATCCCTTTGAAGGGTTTTCCCTCTTCACGCATCCCGTCGAGGAGTGGCTGAAAAATATTTTCCTGTGCCTTTTTCTCAATGAAGGACGTCATCGATGGAGCCGGTGAGTACGCGCCCATTCCGCCCGCATTCGGACCGGTCTCACCATCGCCTATCCTTTCATGGTCCCTGCAGGATGGCAGGGGTATGATATTCTTCCCGTCGGAAAACAAAATGAACGTGGTCTCCTGGCCGAAAAGGAACTTCTCGACGACGACTTTCTCACCGGAAGCACCGAACGCCCCGTCGATCATCGATCTTCTCAGGAAGGCAATTGCCTCTTCGAAGGTTTCACACACACCAGCGCTCACCCCCGCCACCGGACCATCGGGCCTGATCACAACGGGAAGCGGGCAAGAGAGGATATATCTCTCGGCTTCGTCATAGTCGTCGAAAACCTCGGCGTCGACAGTCTCGAGAGAATATTTTTTGAAAATCTCCCGCGCAAAAGATTTGCTTCCTTCCAGCTTGGCAGCCTCTTTCCCGGGACCGCATACGAGGATTCCCACATTTTCAAGCTCTTCTGCAAGCCCCAATACGAAAGGGAATCCCGGACCAATGACCGCGAGGTCGATCTTCTGGGAAATGGCAAGTTTTCTCATTCCCTCCCTGTCCTCCACGGCAACATCGAAGAGGTCGGCATGCCTTGCGATCCCGGGGTTTCCGGGCGCACAGATAATTTTCTTCACCAGCGGCGACCGCGCAATTTTCCAAACCAGCGCGTGTTCTCGCCCCCCTGCCCCGACGACCATCACGTTCATACATCCCGCCCCGTCGAATTGCCCTTTTAGTGCTTGAAGTGTCTGATTCCCGTGAAGACCATGGCCATGCCGTGTTCATCCGCAGCCCTGATCACTTCCTCGTCCCTGATTGATCCCCCCGGCTGAATTATGGCGGTGGCGCCGGCTTCTGCCACGACGTCCACACCGTCCCTGAAGGGGAAGAACGCATCCGATGCCACGACACATCCCTTCGTGGAAATCTGCGCCTTCATTATGGCAATCCTCGCAGAGTCAACCCTCGACATCTGCCCTGCCCCGACACCCACGCATCTGTCTGTCCTGGTCAAGACTATCGCGTTCGACTTAACGTGCTTGCAAATCTTCCATGCGAAGGAAAGTGCAGCGAGTTCATCCTCCGATGGCTTCCTCTTGGTGACAACTTTGAGGGTGCGCGGATTCAGTGTGATATGATCTGCTTCCTGAAGCAGAAGACCACCAGAGACATTTTTTGCCTCGAACTTTTTTCCCGTCTCCCTGAAGCCTCGCATATTTACCTTCATCACCCTCAGGTTCTTTTTTGCGGACAAGATCTTTATCGCATCCCTCCCATAACCCGGCGCAATTACCGCCTCGAAAAAGATCTTCGCCATTTCCCTGGCACAGGACTCATTCAACTTCCGGTTTACGGCAACGATCCCGCCGTAGGCCGAGACGGGATCACAGGCATTTGCCTTTATAAAAGCGTCGGCAAGGCTCCGTCTGGATATTCCCGCGCCGCAGGGGTTGGTGTGTTTAATTATCGCTACGGCCGGCTCGTCGAACTCGAGAACGAGGGAGAATGCAGCGTCAATGTCCACGATGTTATTGAAAGAAAGCTCCTTCCCCTGTAACTGCTCCGCGTAGCCAATCCCTGCGACGGGGAACCTGGTGTCTCGATAAAAAGCCGCCTTCTGATGGGGGTTCTCCCCGTACCGGAGATCTTGTAATTTATCCCACTGCCACGTAAAGACAGCGGGGAATTCTTTTTTCCCTCCTGAATCGATGAGCGAGTACAGGTAGTTCGAAATGGAAGCGTCGTACCACGCAGTGTGGGCAAAGGCCTTTTTGGCCAGTTCAAAGAGAAAGCCCTCGTCGATACTGCCCCTTTTTCGCTTGAGAAGCTCAAGAACGCGGTCGTAATCAAACGGGTCCACCACCACGCAGACCCCCCGGTAATTTTTTGCGGCTGCACGGATAAGAGTCGGTCCGCCGATGTCGATGTTCTCTATCGCCTCCTCAAGGCTGCAAGATGGTCTTTTTACGGTCTCCTCAAAAGGATAGAGGTTTACGACGATCATATCGAAGGTGTGTATCCCATGTCCCGGGAGAACCTTCATGTGCTCCTTTTTTCCCCTCGCGGCGAGTATGCCCGCATGAATTTTCGGATGAAGGGTCTTCACCCTCCCGTCGAGCATTTCGGGAAAACCCGTGTAGTCCTCTATCGCCCTGACCGATATCCTGTTTTTCTTCAGGATTGCCGCCGTCCCGCCCGACGCGTAGATTTCAATTCCGAGCCCGCGAAGGCCCCGGGCAAAATCGACGACGCCTCTCTTGTCCGATACGCTGATAATGGCCCGTCTGATCCTCGCCATTGAACATCACCTCACACTTATTTATGGACTTACCGGTGGTGTAGCCCTGAGTAGGGTCTTGAGATCCTCGTCCCGGAACTCGAGGCCGAAGCCGAAGAATAGCGTTCTGAAGTCATTATTATCGTTAACGAAATCGTCGTAGCCCGCGGTCACGAAGAGGTTTTTAAAAATACTATAATTGCCGTAGAATTTCAAATGGGGATCATTGTTTGCCCTGTCGAAATCAAAGAGGTCAAAGTTCAACGACAACCGGTTTCGCAGGGCAAAATAGGAAAGCCCGAAACCCGCCGTCGACTCCATCAACCCTCCCCTGAATGTAAAATCACCAAACTTTTTTGCAATGAAAGCATTGAATTTGAGGTCATCAGAAACGACCGTCTCTTCCGTCTGCGTCGTGGTACCGGGAGGCGTCTGGGTCGTTATGATCGTCTTGGTCTCCACATCACCGATGGGGTCGTCAACAATGCCGAAAAGATAATATTTATCAACCGTGGGCTGTATCTTCAAGGAAGCGTACTGTTTGAACTCAGATGGGTCCTCCTGGTACTCGAGCCGGTAATCCAGGAACGTCTGCAGAGTCTCCACTTTCTTGATTTGCCTGTTTATCCCGGAAAGAGCGGAATTCATGGTGTCGTAAGCATCACTGTCCGAAACGAGTTTCCCCAAGGTCCCCTCACCGCGCTCGATCTTCCCGAGAGTGGTGTCGAGCTTCCTCACAATCTCGGGGGTCTTCTCCTTCAGTATATCGGTGAACTCCCTGAGATTGGCAATGAGGATCTTCAGGTCCTCTTTCCTCTCACCCGTCACCTCCTCAAGGTTGCCGGATACCCTGTCGAGGTTTTCGAATATTCTGTCTATCTTGTCTTCGTTCGTTGCGAAGATATCCTTGAAAATTCTCGTCGAATCACGCAAATTCCCGATTATCTCCTTGAGAGAGCTTTTCCCCTCTTCATCCGCAAGGACCTCGGTTAACGACTCGGTGATTTTTTTGAAGTCATCCGCAATCAGTGTCACCTTGCGGATCAACTCGTCGATATTCGCTCCGGAATAGGACTTTTCTATTGTCCCTCCTTCCTCGATGAAACTCTCCTTGGAAAGCCCCGGATAGATCTCGATATGCTTTTCGCCTATCAATCCTTCCGATGTGAGAGCGATGGTGGAATCTATCGGAATCTTCACCCTTTCCCTGATCTTCATCCGAACCCTCGCCCTGTTTCCCTCGAGACCTATCCCCACAACCTGGCCTACCGGCACACCGGCCATCTTCACCACAGATTTATCGTCGAGCCCCGAAATGGTGTCGAAATCAGCATAAATCGTGTATCCCTTCTCCGTGACCTCGATCTTTCCCACTTTGAGGGTGAAATAGGCGAGTATGACGATTCCCAACAGGACGAATATGCCGACCTTGGCCTCCTTGGACATGAATGCCATCATTCCCTCCGGTTTTTCTGTTCCATGAACTTGCTATCGAATTTAACAAACTCTTCATTTTCCTTGGTAATAGGCCCTTCTGCCCGACCCTCGACAAATTGTCTCACCACGGGATTATCAGAGTGCTTTATTTCGTCGGGAGTACCAACTTCGATTATTTTCCCCCTGTAGAGCATCGCGATCTTGTCCCCTATCTTGTAGGCTGAGGTCATATCGTGGGTAATGCTTATCGACGTCACATCGAGGGCTTCCTTCATGCTGATGAGCAGATCGTTTATGACATCTGCCATGATGGGATCAAGGCCGGTTGTTGGCTCATCGTAGAGCAGTATCTCGGGCTCTGAAGCTATGGCCCTCGCCAGGCCCACCCTTTTTTTCATGCCCCCCGATAGCTCCGAAGGCATGAGATGTTGAATGTTTCGGAGTCCAACCAACGAGAGCTTCTCCTCCACCACGTCGTATATCCTGCCTTCGGGAACCAGCTTGAGCCTTCGAAGTTCGAAAGACACATTTCCTCCAACGTTCATGGAATCGAAAAGCGCCGATCCCTGAAAGAGCATCCCGAATTTTTTCCTTACCTCGACCATTTCATCCTCTGACAGCCTAGATATGTCGGCCCCATCGATGGAAATGCTCCCCGAGTCGGGTTTCAGGAGGCCGATAACGCATTTGATCAGGACGCTTTTCCCTGTCCCGCTTCCGCCGATTACCACCATGTTCTCGCCCTTGAAAACATCGAGATTCACGCCCTGAAGAACCTTGTTCGTTCCGAACGCCTTGTAGAGATCCCGTATTTTTATCTTTGGCCCCATCGCTAAAAAAGAAGAGCGGTGAGAAAATAGTCCGAAATAAGGACCGTCATTGCAGAATATACCACCGCCCTTGTGGTGGATTTCCCCACACCCTCGGCTCCCCCCTCGGTCAAGAATCCCTGAGAGCAGCTGATGAGCGCAATCAACAATCCGAAAACTGCTGCCTTCAACAACCCGATGTAAATATCGTTCAGTTCGAGATACTGATAGGTTTTATTTATGTAAATAACCGGATTTCCTCCGAGAACCTTTACACTCACGAAATACCCCCCCACAATGCCCACGAGGTCTCCAAAGATAACGAGTATGGGCATGACGATCGTGGTGGCGATTACCCTGGGCACCACGAGAAACTTAACCGGATTCGCAGCCAGCGTATAGAGGGCATCAATTTGCTCCGTCACCTTCATCGTGCCGAGCTCTGCAGCAATCGAGGCGCCAACCCTCCCCGATACCATGAGGCCGGCAAAGACCGGCCCGAGCTCTCTCGTCATGGAGAGAGCTACGACCGTCCCCACGAGACTCTCGGCCTGGAACCTGGAAAAGCCGGACCAGGATTGAAGAGCGAGTACCATCCCGGTGAAGGCGGCAGTTATCAACACAACGGGAAGCGATTTGACGCCCACTTCCTCGATCTGTTTGAGTATGTTGCCTATCTCGGTGGGAGGTCTAAATGTCCAGTAAAGAGTCTCGGCCAGCATCCGCCCGTAATATCCGAGATTTTCTACGAAACCGTATACGGCTTTTCCGATGGAGTTGACAAGTTCAGAAGCGACGTTCATCGATTTCTCCGGCAGCGGTTCTACCGTTGAGGGATTTTAACAGGACCTCCCGCGCGGTGTTTTCCCCTATTCGACGAAAATCCTCGGGACCCGCTTGCCAATGCCTGTAAGTATCTCGTAGGGGATCGTGTCCGCCATTTTTGCAACCCGTTCGACGGGAGACACCACGTTCCACTTTTTTCCGAAAATCATCACTTCCGAGCCCACCCTCGCTTCAGCAATTCCGGTAACGTCTATCATTATGTTGTCCATGCAAATAGCCCCGAGAACTCTGGCAGGCTTTCCTTCAACAAATACCTCGATACCGGGGGAAAGGACTTTCCTCATCCCATCGGCATAACCGATGGGGAGCACCCCGACCCTTTCCCTCCCTTTTGTATGATACAATCTTCCGTAGCTAACGGGAAATCCCGGCGGAAACTCCTTCATATAGTAGATTTTTGTCATGAGGGTCATAACTGGGTTCAGCCCTATGTCCTCGAAGCCCGCTCTCGGAAGGGAACCATACAGGGTTATGCCGGGCCTCACCATATCGTGTTGATGTTCGCCAAATCGAATGATTCCCGCACTGTTGAGCATATGCAAGAGAGCTCCTCTTCTGGAAAGTACTCCTGCTACATTTCCGAAGGATTTCAACTGCTTATTCGTATGTCTCAGGTCTTCTTCATCATCTCCGTCTGCCGAGGAGAGATGGGACATAACACCCTTCAATTCGATGTGTTCCACTGCATCGACATATTTCAAAGCAGCCTCGGCTTCATCGGGGAAAATGCCGAGCCGACCCATTTCCGTGTCCACCTTGAGATGGATCCCCACTTTTTTCCTGATTTTTTTCGATTCATCGACTATGTCTCTTAGATGTTGTAAGGATCCGATGACAACGTCGAGGCCGAGGGATATGGCTTCATCAAGATGATCGGGCATTACCCCTCCCAGGACAATTATTTCCTCGGCAATTCCTCCATCACGGAGCTCCCTACCCTCCTTTATCGTGGCGACACCCAAATGGGAGACACCCAATTCAATGAGTTTCGATGCTACCGGCAAGGCTCCGTGACCGTAAGCATCCGCTTTTACAACGGCGAGTATCTTCGTCCTGGATTTAAGGTACCCTCTGATGCTCTCGAGGTTGCCAGCGAGATGAGACAAATTAATTTCCGCTGCGGTAGGCCTTCCCAAATGTGTTTTCACCTCTGCTTTTTAAATGTAAAAAAAATATATCGAATACTTTAGGACCTTTAGAAACCTCCCGCCGCTCCCGGGCTTTTCATCGTCAAAGGTTAAAATTACTATATACTATCAAAAACCGATTTTTAAAACTGGTATTTTCCGATAGAACAAAAACGAATCTCAATCCATCACGAGATGACCGAACGGCGTAAAGATCCGGCGAAAGGAGGAGGTTTTCACGATGGGAAACGTTATAGGGTTCGTTGGACTGGGGATAATGGGGCGTGAGATGGTCGCCAACATTATCTCGAGGGGAAAATATGAAACGGTAATATTCAACCGTACTCCGGCAAAATGCTCCTCTTTCAAGAAAAAGGGGGCAAAACTGGCATCATCTCTTGCGGAATTGACCAAAAAATCGGATGTGATTATCCTCATGCTCGCAGACAGTGATGCTGTTCGTTGGGCACTTGAGGACACGGGGGGGATACTGTCCGAGATGCGGGAAGGCAAGACCCTGATTGACATGGGAACCAACAGCCCTGAATTCAACATCTCCGTTGAATCCATGGTAAGGGAAAGAATGGGAGAATACATCGAAGCACCGGTCCTCGGGAGCAAGATTCCGGCAAGGGAAGCCACGTTAACCGTTTTGACCGCAGGAGACGAGAAAGTATTCGAACGCAGCAGGGATATCCTCTCTTCCTTCGGGGAGAAGATTTTCTACATGGGTGAATGTGGCAAAGCGTCCCAGATGAAATTGATCGTCAACCAGATAATGGCGGGTATGCTCGCACTGTTTTCCGAGGGCCTCGTCATCGGTGAAAGGGCAGACATACTACCCGATAGGATGTTCGAGGTGATCGAAAACAGCGCGATACAGGCACCGATATTCAAAGTAAAGGGCCGCAACATGCTCGTGTCACATGATTTTTCTCCCCACTTCCCCTTAAAACACGCACAGAAAGACCTGCGCCAGGCTCTCTCATGCGCCGACAAGTTGGACGTATCATGTCCCGTCACTGCCTCCGCGAACGCACAGTTCATACGTGCGAAGGATATGGGGTTCGGGGAGGAAGACTCCTCTGCGGTAATAAAAACCCTTTTGAAGGGAGATGGGGAAATTCACATAGACGTATAAATGAACCGTCTGTGTTCGGGTTTCTGCCTTAAATACCTGCCTCTGACCTTTGAACCTTCAACTATGAACAAGCCCGTTGTCTTGCAAGACACCAATTCTTAAATCTTTTCCAGTTTGTAACCTTTCTTCGTGTCGAGAACCCTGTACCCAAGCGATTCTATCTCATCCCGCATTCTGTCGGCATTGACGTAGTCCCTGTTCCCGCGGGCACGGGCCCTGTTTTCCGCAATCTCCATAGCTTTTTGGAGGACCCTTTCGTCTTCCCTCTCCCTCTCCGCGCCATCATGAAAAAGATTCAGACCGAGCACTTCGTCCCACTTCCGCAGTAGATAGACCTTTTCGGCACCCGGCAAACCCGACCTGACCATCTTCCAGACCGTTGCGAGGGCTTTTGGCAGATTCAGATCATTGGTAATAACGCTTTGAAATTCATCCTGGAACTTTTTCGCCTGCTCACCGGCCTGCTCGCCCACTGCGTGCTCTTTGATAAGAGCGTTGACCTGTTTTTTCAGCCTCGCGAGGGCTACCTTGGCACCTTCCTGGGCCTGGAGAGTGAAATTCATGACCGTACGGTAATGTGCATTAAGGCAGAGGTACCTGAAGTCCATCGGCGAAATGCCATGTCTCTCCAGATCATCGAGAGTGTATTCGTTTCTGGCAGACTTGGACATTTTTTTCCCGTCAATCAGAAGATGCCCTCCGTGCAACCAGTATCGTGCAAAATCCCCTCCTATGGCGCACCTTGCCTGGGCAATCTCATTCTCGTGGTGGGGAAAAATCAGGTCAATGCCGCCGAGGTGAAAATCAAATTCATTTCCAAGATACTTGATCGCCATCGCTGCGCACTCGATATGCCAACCGGGGAAACCTTCTCCCCAGGGGCTATCCCATTTCAACTCCCTCCCCGGTTCGGCAATTTTCCAGAGGCTGAAATCCTCTGAATGCCTCTTGTGGTGGTCAGATTCAATCCTGTGCCCCTCCCGCAACTCTCCCGGGAGATTTCCGGAAAGCCTGCCGTATTCAGCATATTTCCCGATGTCAAAATAAATAGTCCCCCCCATCTCGTAGGTAAATCCTTTGTCGACGAGCATCGAGACGAGGTCGATCATCTCCGGAATATGCTCGCTCGCCCGCGGATAGAGATCGGCTGGGATCAGATTCAACCTTTCCTCGTCCCGAAAAAAAGCCTCTGTGAAAAACCGGGCTATTTCCTCCGGGCTCTTCCCCGCGGCCCGGGCAGCGGCAATCACCTTGTCCTCGCCCCTCTCGAGCATCTCCTGCCGCATGTGCCCAACATCCGTTATGTTTTTCACGTGATAGACGTCGTGGGAATGATATCTGAGCACCCGCACGAGGATATCCGACATGAGGTAAGTCCGCAAATTCCCTATGTGGGCATATCGGTAGACGGTAGGGCCACAGGTGTATACCTTTACCCCCTTCGGATCAAGGGGTATGAAGGGAACAACATCTCTTGAGAGAGTGTTGTAAACGTGCAGGTCCATGAGCTTTGTCCAGATATTTTCACGTGGCGGTTCAATACTCCCAGAGGGCCTCGTCGATCTCGTCCTGAATCATCTGGATGTGTTTCTTCTCCTCAGCAGCCAGAAACCGGAACAGAGCCTTTACGTCTTCATCGTCGAACTTGTCGATCGCTTCCTTGTACTTTTTGTAAGCCCATTTTTCCCTTTCAAGGGCATCAAACAGAATTGCTGACGGATCGTTCGCCATAACTACCTCCCTCATGGTATGTTTCAAGCCGATTTTTTCCTGTAGTCCTCGATCGCAGATTTCACCGCTTCCTCCGCCATAACGGAACAATGAATTTTTGCAGGTGGGAGGCCGTCAAGGGCTTCTGCAAGGTTCTCGTTGGTGACTTTCAAAACTTCTTCGATGGTCTTGCCTTTGATAATCTCCGTGAGCATGCTGCTCGATGCTATCGCAGCGCCACAGCCGAAAGTCCTGAACTTGGCATCCGTGATAACGTCACTTTCCACTTTGATGTAGAGCCTCATCATATCGCCGCAGGCCGGATTGCCTACCTCTCCCACGCCGTTGGCATCCTCTATCTCCCCAACATTTCTGGGGTTCATGAAATGATCCATAACTTTTTCGCTGTAGGGTCCAATCGACATACTTTTACCTCCTCGCCACTTGGCTCTTAAGGTAATCCGAATAAGAAGGGGACATTTCCCATAGTTTTTGCACAATTCCCGGCATGATCTCCAGGACATAGTCGACTTCAGCAGATGTGTTCCATTTCCCCATACTGAAGGTTATAGAGCCAGTGCAGATATCCGATGGGACTCCGATTGCCTTCAAAACATGCGAGGCAACGAGATCCTCTTCATCCAGAGCTTTTAAATTGGAACTGCAGGCGGAACCGCTCGCCGCCATTACCCCGTGAATGTTCAGGTATATGAGCAGGGACTCTCCTTCGGCAAATTCTACCCAGAAGCTTACATGGCCCGGCAGCCGGTTTGTGGGATGCCCGGTAAAGTGGATGTGTTCTATCCTGTTCATGAGCCCATCTCTCAGCTGGTTTTCAAGTGATCTCACGCGTCGTGCGTCCTCTTCCATTTCAACCAGAGCGATTTCAGCCGCTTTCCCGAGCCCCACTATCCCGGGAACGTTTTCTGTTCCGGCCCTCTGCCCGTGTTCCTGAAAGCCACCGTCGAAAAGTGGCTCGATTTGGGTGCCCCTCCGGATGAACAGGGCTCCAACTCCCTTCGGCCCGTAAAAGTTGTGCGCCGAGACCGTCAGAAGGTCGGCGCCGATCTTCTCCACGTTCACGGGTATGTGCCCCACGGTAGCCGTAGCGTCACAATGAAAGCAGACATTTCGCTCCCTGGCGATCGCGCCGATTTCCTCTACGGGCATTATGGTGCCGATTTCCGAATTCGCGTGCATCACGGAGATGAGAACGGTTTCATCGCGAATCTCCCGTTTCAGCTCTTCCACATTTATGAGGCCGAACCGGTCTACCTTAAGGTAGGTAACTTCATATCCCTCGTTGATTATCGGGATGAGGGCATTTAAAACCGAAAAGTGCTCCACTTCAGAGACAATGAGATGCTTCCCTCTGTTCTTCATAGCCCGGGCCACACCTTTTATCGCCAGGTTATTGCATTCCGTTGCTCCCGATGTGAAGACAACCTCTTCGGGAGTCGCGTGTATCAAACCGGCAACTTTTTCCCTTGCCCCGTCTATAGCACGCAGCGCGTGTTGACCCTGCTCGTGAATATGGGAACTGGGGTTGCCGTAATATTCCTCGTAGAACGGAATAATTGCCTCGCGAACATCACGGTGAAGAGGCGTCGTGGAGATATGGTCGAAAAATACTTTTCTCATAAAACCCCCGGTTAAGGATTGATCCCCTAGTCCTCCTCTGAAACGCCGAAGTCTTTCATCTTTTGCCTGATCATAACGATATGTTTCTCTTCCTCTTCCGCAAGGAACGCAAACATCTTCTGGATAGACTGAAGTTCAGCCTCCTCCGAAGCCTTGAGGTAGTCTTTGTAGTTTTTCTTCTCCAGCGCCAGTGCCATTTTCAACACTTTGGCGATCTCCTCTTTCGACATAGCTTGTCTCCTCGTTCCTTTTTAATGATGAATCTTTTTGTTTTCCGTTTCAATCATGATAACAAAATAAAACAGATCGTTGTACGGTACCATCATTTTTTATCACCTCCCCTTCCAGCGTGTTAAAATATAGAAATTTTACGCAGCCAAATCGGTTCTTTCGAGGCTAAGATGAAAAATAGATCTACCTTCATCATCCTCTTCCTTGCGCTTGCGCTCGCGGGAGGATACGTATTTTTAAAACAGCACACGAGAAATTCGATACCCTCCGAGCAATCCAGTGCCGGCGGTCACCCTCCGGTTCAGGCACCAAAGTTTGCATTGAAAGACATTGCCGGGGATCCGGTGATTTTCTCGGACTACCTGGGCAAAGCGGTGGTGATAAATTTCTTTGCCACCTGGTGCCCCCCCTGCAAAACGGAAATTCCCGGCTTCGTAAAAATATACAATCAGTACAGGAATCAGGGACTCGAGATAATCGGTATCTCTCTTGACAGCGACCCGGAAAAAGTTCTCCCGGAATTCATCAGCGAACTCAACATCAACTATTCCGTTGCTATTGGAACAACCGAAATGTTGAGCAAGTACGGTGGCGTTCAGTCTATTCCCACCACGTTTTTCATCAACAGAAAAGGCGAAATAACGAACGTCCACATGGGGTTCTTAGACGTGGAAACCTTCGAGAGGGAAGCGAAGAAAATCCTCTGATCCTCAGCTATCTCACCGGATAATACGTTCTTGGCGAAAATACCGGTCATGGGATTTATCGATGTGACCAGAAATAAGAAGATAGTCGTTTCGGCGAGGCCATCATTACCCGGCCTCATCCCGCAAACAATCACTTCAGATCCATATCACCCACGGAAATGCATCGAGGTCAAATTTTTGCACCGACGGCACCAAATAAGATGAGAATCTTAGATGCCCTGCAGGCCATGGGCTTGATCGCTGATTCGTTTATACGGATTCCACCCGTTCAATCGATGGAATTTCTTCCTTTAGCGCTACTTCAATGCCGTTTTTGAGGGTCAGACCTGCCATCGGGCATCCGCCGCATGCTCCGGTCAAACGCAGCTTCACGACACCCCCGGTAACGTCCACCAGCTCTACATCCCCTCCATCCGCCTGAAGGGCGGGCCTTACTTTTTCGAGTACCCTTTCGATTTCTTGCCGCATAGTATGTATCCTCCTTTTCTCAATCAATTATACCATTATCTCACAAGGCTTCTCCTAATCATCTGCACATTTGATGTTTCTGCCACATTGAAGATTCAGTCAGACGCAATGAGCTCGATTCCCTCTTTTTTGAGCAAACTCTTTACCACTTTGTACCTGTTTGTCTCAATTCTCAAAACCAGGATTTTTTTCCCGGGATCTTCAGCCGATGCCGTCACAACGGAAACGATGTTCACGTCAAGCTCATTTAAGAGATTCGCTATGCGGAAAAGTTGTCCCGGTGTGTTCGGCAGCGCCACTTCGATCCGGTAGCCAGGCCTGCTTATCCCCACAGAATCGAGAAAAGCGTCGAGGATATCCGTCTCGGTAATGATTCCGATCAGCTTTCCATCTTTGACTACCGGCAGCGCACCGATCCTCTTTTCCCGCATAATCAATGCCGCTTCCTCAACGGGAGTTCCCATCGAAACGGTATAGGGTTTTTTTGTCATGATCTGCTTGATCTTGATCTTATCGAGCAGGTAATAAATCTCTCTGATTTCGAGAGAAGTGGCAGGGGAAGGCGACGCTGCCTTGATATCCCTGTCCGACACGATTCCTACCAGTTTCTCGCCATCCCGCAAGACAGGAAGGTGTCGTATCCCCTTTTCCTTCAAAAGGTCTATCGCCTTTTTCATGGAATCTTCCTCGTCAACCCACACGGGATTTTTCCTCATTCTCCTCTCGACTATCATTTGACACCTCCAGCGTTATTTTCCGATGAGGCCCCTAGGAAGCTTACTCCCCCGCCAATCCGGGCTCAAGAGCCCACTCACAGCTCCATGAAATAATTTCTCACCACACTGAACAGATCCTCCACGGATACCCCTGACATGAGCGACACTTTCAATCCGCCCTTTGTCTCGAATACGACAAAAGCCACCGATTCTCTGTTTCCCGAAAGAAGGGTGGCGGCATCGAGAAAGTCCTTCTTGCTTTCGCCGCGTCTCTCTCCCAGCGTGTAAATGGCCATGAGATAGAGGGTTTTTTCGTAGACGAAGGGCACCAATACCCCTTTTACCTTCTTTGTCCTGACCCTCATCAGAGGCAGGTATTGGAAAGACTCCCCCGGGAGAGTAAAGGAGGAGCCCAGATGAGAGAAGATCTCCCGCTCGAGATCTGTTTTCTCCATCGGCTTATACCTGTCTTGTGACAGCGTGACCATTCGCTCGAAATACCGGTACTGTTCATCGAGAACCATCTCTCCCCGGACGGAGCTCGACGTAAGGACCATTCTCGCCGTGATCATGATGACAATAGCCGTGAGAAAAAGAAAGACAATCAATCTTGGACTGCTATTTTTTTTCCCTTTCATCTGAAGATTCCTATAGGGAACAGGATAACAAAAACCGGGAGAGAAGGCATTCATTCTCCTCTCTGCCATCAGCCGGGCAACTCCGGCCACTCCCTCATCCTTCCATTTTATCCCGGTGAGGAAGGGGTCTTGCTATTCAAAGAGTGCCGCCCCCGATCAGGGAAGAGAAATAATCGCTCCTACCGGTGCATTCAGTGTTAAAATATCCGTGATTGATGGACAACGGGAAACGAATTTCATGACGGATCTGTATAGCGTAGAGGAAGTTAAAAACGAGCTCATCGAATGCTTCGATTCGGGCGAGTCTTTTCTCCACCTCGGCCTGATGCTGAAACGCCTCATCCGTTTTCAGGTAGCTATATTATTCGAAATCGACTGGAAGAC
This sequence comes from uncultured bacterium, assembly GCA_964347065.1. Lineage (GTDB taxonomy): Bacteria > Desulfobacterota > Deferrimicrobia > J040 > J040 > WVXK01. Next base: position 34,450 of record CAYFXN010000002.1, read on the forward strand.
GATAACGCTCGTACCGTTGAATTTTTTCCCCTCAGCAAGCAGAAAGATTCTCAAGTTACAGAACCTGTCCATTCCCTTCGACAGCTCCATCATCGATATTTTCTCTCAAAAGTGGATCCCGATAAAGAGAAAGGGTGAACAATCGGGTTTCATGAACAAAAGTCTCAGTGAACTCCCCGACCCGTTTATCCTTTTTCCCCTGAAGGTCAAACAGCGGGTGTTAAGCGCGATCGGCATTTCCGGCTTGAAGTACAAGAAGGAGGAGGAGCTGGAGGAGTTATCGGATCTTTTCCATCGATTGTCTCCCGTACTGGAAAAGAACATGCTCATAGATAAGTCCGTGAGAAGGAACCAGAGGCTGGAGACAATAATCGGGCTCGGCCCGACTACATACTTCATCATCAATCGGACAGGCTATATCAATGAGTTCATCCCCTGCGACAAGAATTTCCTCGGATACACACCAGAGGAGGTCATTCGAAAACCCGCATCCCTCCTTTTTCCGATGGGCAGTCCCATTCTGAAAACTATCTGGAAACAGGTGAAAAAGGATAACAACAGGGTGTGGGGTCTCGTAAATCTCGCAAATGGAAGGAGGAACCTCGCTTCCCTCACCGTCCGGAAGGTTCTCTTGAAATATACCATGCAGAAGGAATATTACCTCGTCGGCATTGAACCCCTGGAAAGCGATCTCTTCGCAAGCCTCTCATCCGATCCGGCATCGCCCAAAAAACCTGCCGACGGAAGTCAGACCATACGGGTACATCTTTGTCCCGAAAACCTGCGCTGTATCAGAAGATGCGGGGCAATGGCACACTACTTCGGCGAGGGAAAATTCGTCATTGAAAACCCCTCATTCAAAGACGAGAGATGCGAGCCCCAGAGTAATTGCCTCACTGAGTTTCTTTCAGTAGGTAACGACATGGACGCCGAAATAGCGGAGAAGTAATTCCCGCATTCCCATGTCTACCTCACCGCTTACGTAGAGGATACTCTCCCCTTTAGCCGTGGCTTCTTTCCCGAGCATAATTCCCGAAGCGCTCAGCGTGTACTCCCTGCCTTTTCCTCCTGCGATGACCTCATTCTTATAGTAGGAAAATTCTTTGCCCGCAATCTCCAGCAACCGGGGGATGATGGAAGAGTAAGAGCTGTTCCCCTTCACGCGAAGGATCCTGTAACCCTCTTTTTCGAGCAGATTCCGTATCGGCTCCGTGAACCGTTCAGGATCGAGAACATAGGGCTGCCCTCCGACCCAGAAAGTAAGGTCGGGCTTAATCGTCAGGGTAAAGGCTCCCTCCCGGCCTTTTATCGATATTTTGCGGGATCGATCCGCCTTGACCCCTGCAGCATCTAATATGTACTTCGCTCCGTCAGGCAGTTTCCCGGGAATTTTTTCCCTCGCCATATTCTCATCGCTCGACTCCGCAAAGTAGGAGACAACGTAACCGTCGCCTATCGACCTGTCCACGTAGTAGGGAATCACGACAACACCCGTCTTGAGGCAGTATGCGTAGATGTTTGTCAGCTCGTCCGATAGTGAGGGGGTCTTCAGCCTTTTGATGGCATATACTTCCCCTTTTAAAATACTGTCACCCTCCTTGAGGACGATCAGATCGGAGTTGATGGAGAGAGAAACCTTCTCTCCAATTACAAGCTGCGTCTCGTTTCCCTTCTTTACCGCATAATACCCGCCATTTTTCAACACGGATTCTACAAACAGTTCGAAATCCATCTCGCGGTCACGCCTCAAGATAGCGTAGCCCTTCCACTTATCTCTCAGAACCTTCTCCACTTCAACGGGGAGGGACCCGAAGAGGTCGAGTATGAGGCTTTTCCCCTTTGAAAAGCGCGCAATGGGATAATTTTCCATGTTCAGTACGAGTTCTTCGCCATCCCCGAAAGGAATATACATTTCCCCCGAATAGACGAGCCCCTCACCGAGCGCCGAGAGAATATCTCCCAGGAGACCCCGGTAATGTGGGGGGCCTATCTGAAAATCGAGGGGTGCTGTTTTCTCTGTCCCGACAGAAGTGGCCGCGCCCGAATCGACGACGCTACCCTCAGCCCTCTCTCTCTCAAAAACCTTTTCGGGATACGCCTTTTCACCCCCATCGTGGCCTACAGCTTCCTCTTCTGGCCTATCGAGCAATGGTTTCCCGGCCGACAAGTCGAGATCCTTCGCCCCACCAGTTTTCTCATCCCCCTTTCCCGTGGCAAAGGCCTGCCGGAGGGTCTTCTCTCCCTCAGCAAAATACGCCAATTTCGGAATATAGAGTTTCTGTCCGGGAAAAATCCAATCGGGATCTTTCAAGAAGGGATTTAGTTTTTGTACCTCTTCGACAAATTTGAGCAGATCTCTCGTTCTGTTAAACTCACTCTGCGCAATCCTCCAGAGAACATCTCCCTCCACCACCGTATGTTCAATGACCTGCCCCTCCTGCAACATGTTATCGACAACGGTTTTTTTCCCGAGGGTACCCACGTTCATCGGCAGATTCACCCCCGCTCCCCTTTTGATGCGAGAAGGGTTCTGTATCTCGGGGTTCGCTTTCTTGAAAGCATCGAGAAAAATGGCGAACTCTTCCTTCCTGCCCCCGAGCTTATCGATAAATATTTCCCACAGCGTGTCCCCCCTTTTCATTCTGTACAATTCAAAGAATTTTATCTGCTCGCCGGTTTTTTCCGCGATGACCTTCTTCTCGAGATATATTCTCGGCTTTTCCCCGCCCTCTTTTGCTGCGGTAAGGTGTCCGGCCGCGGCCAGAAAGATGGCGAGGATCAAAGGAAAGGATGCCTTCCGCATCAAAGATTCCACCTCCTAAAACTCAAAATCAGGAAAGGTGCACACACCGGCATGCACTCCAATGGTTTTGTACATCTTCGGACTCACCCAGGGATCGTCGAGGATTCCGTCATGTATCGCCCAGGCCCTGCCCCTCACGGTTTTTTCCATACCCTTCTTTCTAAATGGTGACGACCCATCGAGTCTCCCCCACAGGATTCCCCCCTTCTGAAATTCCCTGTGTATGAACTTCATGCGTTCCTTTCCTTTGATGTGATCGAAGCCGTATTTTTCGTATAGTATAGCGCTGTAGTATCCCAGGGGCTCCAGAAAAAAAAAGCGGTGGCCCATATTTGCAAAAAAACTCTCCCAGATCTCAACGAGATGTTTCATGAGACGGAGACCTCTCCTGACCTGGCCCGGCGCGAGACCGGCTTCCATCGCTCTCATCTCCTCGGAGATGTTGCGCCGCACCGTTCCGTAATACGTATCCCTCCCATTTTCATCCAGATCGATGTTGTACCGCTCCGTTTCCGGGTCGTTTACAACGATGAAGGAAATCTCCATCTGAGCGAACGCTGTTGTGGATATGTCGAGAAACATCAACGGGTCCCTGTCGGCGGGGTCCCTCCAGATCTCGACCTGGAAAAATGGCATCTTCGGTGGATTCGTGAACTTCACGCAATTATTGCCTGAAGGATTTTTAAACGCCTCTCGGTCGATCGAATATTTGTCGAAAAGAACAGGGGGAATGAGGGTCGTTAGCATCGCCCTTCTTTCCTTCTCCGGCATACTATTGATGTCATACGCGGTTATTGGCATGGTTACCGGCTTAGAACTTCTTCCCCTTCACACCACCGAAAGAATCGAACAGGCTGTGTCGTATATCCAGGACTGGCGAACCGTCGAGGGCGTCCAGGTATTTTACTTTCAAGGTATTCCCCGCCACATCCAAAACCTCGACGGGGGTGATTCCCATCGGGTTTGGCCTGTCAGGACCGCGGGTTGCAAAAATACCTTTTTTCTTTTCATCGTTGAAGAGATTATCTCTGTCCGCTCTGTCCATCCAGTACACGAGATCGAGGATATCACCGACAACTATTCCCTGGATGCCCAGTTCATACTCGGGCGAGAGGTCGACGTAAGACACATCATCCGCCAAAAACCCCTGCTTCGGAGCCGTTTTTCGTGACCGATAGGGTGACCTGATTATCCCGATAGGTTTTATGCAAACTTCCCCGGTTTTTCCACCCATGTTCAATCTTTGTAAAGATCGTCGAGCAAGTGCCCGTACTTTTGAATGATAACCCTTCTCTTCACCTTGAGCGTGGGAGTGAGCTCACCCGTATCCTGGGAAAAATCCTGCGGCAGGACAACGAATTTCTTTATCGACTCAAAAGATGCGAGCTTCGCGTTGACCCTATCGACAATTTTCTGGATCTCTTCATTCGTCTCCCTGCTACTTGCAAGATCCTCGTAGCTCTTAAATGCGATTCCCTGCTCCTTCGCCCAGGCCTCGAGCTCATCATCGTTTAACGTCAATAGCGCAGTCATGTATTTCTTCCGGTCTCCATACAAGAAAACCTGGGAAATGAGTTTCTCCGTCTTCAAAAGATTTTCAACGTTCGCCGGAGGTATCTTCTTCCCCCCGGCGGTAACGATAATGTCTTTCTTCCTGTCGGTAATCTTCAAAAAACCGTCTTCATCGAGCTCGCCGATATCGCCCGTCTTCAACCATCCATCTTCAGTTTTTGCCTGTTTTGTGGCTTCGGGATCATTCAGATACTCTTTGAATATGTTTTTTCCGCCTATCAGGATCTCTCCATCCTCCGCAATCTGGATCTTCACATCCGGGAGTGGCAGCCCTACGGTGCCGAACTTGAAATTATCCAGTCTGTTAACAGTAGCTACCGTGGAACATTCTGTCAGACCATACCCCTCGAGGATGAGAATATCCATTGCGTGAAAAAATTCGGCAATTTCTTTTGCCAGGGGTGCTCCGCCCGATATGAAAAACCGCAACCGCCCCCCGACCCTCTCTTTTATCTTGTCAAAGACGAGTTTTTTGGCGATAGCGTACTGAAGGCCGAGCAGGAAGGGAATAGGCTTTTTTTGCTGCTTTAAACGGGAAACCTCTATACCCGTTTTCTTGGCGAAGTTAAATATTTTCTTTCTCAGGGGAGGTGCGTTCGCCACCATCGCATTCACCCTGTCGTAGAACTTTTCATAGAGCCTGGGCACGCTTACCATGATATGCGGCCTGACCTCAACCATATTATCTCCCACAGCATCAAGGTTTTCGGCATATGCGGAGATCAATTTTGCATCGAATGATATAAACTGCTCAATCCTTCCAAGGGTATGGGCGAAGGGGAGAAAATGGAGCATCACCTCACCCTCTTCGATATCGGTGGCTCTGATTGAGCAATCAACCATGAACTGAAAATTCGCCTGGGTCGTCAAAACGCCTTTCGGCGGGCCCGTCGTGCCAGAAGTATAGATTACCGTTAGATCGTCTTCCGGTTTTACTTCCCCGGCAATCCGGTCGACAAAATCTTGATCATTACTGAGCAGCTCTTCTCCCTTTCGCTGAAGTTCATTGAAGGAAATGACATCTGAGGGTCTCTCCCCCTCATGTGTCGCAGGTGTCATACAAACAATATGCTTAAGATCAGGAACGCTCTCCCTGATTATGTTCACCTTCATCAGCTGCACTTCATCTTCAACAAAAATCGCCTTTGCCCCGCAGTCTTTGAGTATGTATTCAACGAGATCTGGAAGAAGAGAGTGGTAAACGGGAACGGTTACCAGTCCTCCAACTATGCATGCCATATCGGCGAGAGTCCATTCGACCCTCGTATTGGAGAGTATGCCCACCTTATCTCCCTTTTTCAGCCCCAGCGAATAAAGACCGGCGGAAAGCAACCTGATAATCTTTCCCGCCTGCCCACCGGTCATATCAACCCATGAACCATCTCTTTTGTATCGGAATTTTACCCTGTCCTTTGCCGAGTCGAGCCGATTGAGAAACATGCGTGATAGGGTTTGTTCCTCCATAGAACCCTCCTTCTCTGCCCTTCCTTTTTTCGTGCTCTGCCAGCGGGATTACCCTGTCGTTATTTCCGCTTTGACCTTTGCCATCCCACCCGGCACGCCCTTCGTCCGTTATGCGTTTGCCGGCAGAAGATGCGATCTCGAGCCCCCGGGAACCACCCGGTCAGCCACCCTCGTTCTTCTCTCTTATAAGATCCAAAAAGGGCACTATGTCCTCGAAGGTCACTTGCCCTTCCATGAGCATTTTGACGATCAGCTCCTCGGGCCCCAACCTGAAATGAGACAGTATCTTCTCTCGCTTTTCTTCCTCCCGTTTATCCATGAGCATTTCCATTCTCACCGAGGGAGAAAATACAACCATGTCGAAAATAGCCGTCATCCCCGAAAAGCCTGTTCCACCGCATTCATCACACCCGGAAGGGATGTAATACTTCATCCTCGCGAGGAGATCCCTTTTGCCAGATTTTACCATCTCAGGATCGAGATACATAGACGGTATTGCCGGTAGCTCTTTCTTGCAGGCATCGCACAGTATCCTCACCAGCTTTTGAAATACCACCGCTTTCATGAGAGAGGCGAGAGCATGCCGGGATGCTTCCGATGTAATAACCTTTTCCACAGCACTTTCCAGTGACTTGCATTCAATGCCGGCAAATACGCTCACCCGTGAAGGGTAGATATGGGCTGTCTCGTGAATGAGCTTCTCGATCGTGAGGTTGCTGTACATCAAAATATCGGGCGAAAGGGTCCTTACGATCTTCTCTATCGACAGGTCCTCTTCCAACATCGGCTTTTCCAACTGAATGAATCCCTCGTTTTTAAAACGGATATCTTCCTCTATCGTTACAACGGCGGAATCGGGGCTTTTTGCGAACCGAACCATCGAGTAGAGGGTCGTGGAAACCCCATCCAAAGTCGGGGAAGCGATGATGTATATTCCCTTCTCCCTGCTGATCAGCCCTGTTAAGGCTTGCAACTGATCCTCGTTGAAGCCGAGGGCATCAATCGAGAGCTTTCCCAGGGCATTCGGGATTATCCTGATGACGGCCTTTTTCGAACCCGCTCCGGAAACGAGAGCCACCTTATACATGCCGGATCGTTTCCCCTCTCCCGTTTCGATGATTCTCTCCCTGACGGCCGGGTCACCATCTCGAAATCCGCACAGCTTTTTCAATCCGTCAAAGAGAAATTCCCCGATATTACCCGGGGTCTCGAGGAGAACAATGCTCCTTGAATCTTCTCTTCCCTCGATTACAAATTTCCCGGATACGTGGTGAAGGATCAAGACACGTATGCCGGCAGTTCTCGACTGAAAGAGAATCTCTGACAAAAGCGAGGAGCTATCCCTGGTAGCCAGGAACTTGGGCAAATCGATATCACCCACAATGTGACCCGAAATTTTTTTATCCGAAATTGCGATGGGTGGAGGGTAGAGGGACATGAGCATTCTTCGAATCGAATCCCTGCCAACGAGCGCAACCCTGGCCTTTTTCCCGGTCAACTTTTCTATGCGTCTGAAAAGCTTCGGCCTCAGGAGGTCACAGACACCGACGGTGACAAAATCATTGCCCTGAGACAGCGGGATAACCTCCTCTCCCCAGGCGATCTCATATGGGATAAGCGCGCAGAGGGACGAATCAACATCGCCTTCCTGAAGGACAATAAAAGGGATATCCAGATTTTCTGAAATGATATACGGCAGCGCGTCAGGAGATACCAGTCCGGTTACCACCGCCTCCTCGATAATATCCCTGCCGCTCTCTGAAGATGCCTTCTCAAGTTCGGCAACATTTTTTATCTTCAGAAGCCCGAGGGAAAATAGCTTTTCCACTATGTCCTTGCTCTTTCCCAATGCGCAACTCGCGATTATGTCATCACCGCACTTAAAAAACTTTATATAAAATTGATGAGGTTGTAAAATCTATTTAACTTTGGTGGCTGATCGGGATTCTTATTGGGAGATCGGGGATGAAAACTACTTCCTTTCTCGGTTTGACGATAGTACTCATTTTCTTCCTTCAGGGATGTTTCACGACGACGTCGAAGTATGACGCGAAAGTCCGTGAGGCGAACATGTTGAGAAATGCCCTCTCGGAGATCAAGAAGAAAAACAACGCGCTATCAACGGAGATAGACGAGATAAAAAAAACGGTTGATGCCCAGGCAGAAGAACTGAGCGCGACGAAGGGACAACTCGAGGCCAGGCAGGAGGAGTCAGAAAGGTTGAGGGTTGCCGTAGAGGAAATGCAAAAAAGATACGACACGACCAAAATATCCCGGGAAACGCTGATAAGTGAGCTTCTGGAAAAGGAAAAAAAATACTCTTCCCAGATCAGGGAACTCACGGAAAAAAACGCCCAACTGGAAAACACCGCCAAAACACTGGACGGCGAACTCGATGGCCTCAAAAACCGCTTACAAACGGCTGAAGACAAGAACAGCGAACTGGAAAATGTCTCCTCCAAAGTCCTTCTTCTCGAGGGAAGAATCTCCCGTTTGAAGGAAGAGATTGCAGATTTTTTGCCCCTGTCCGGCGTCAGGCAAAAGGGGTCGGTTGCGCTCTCCAATACCTATTCTTCGCGGTTCATACAGAAAGAAATATCTTTTCTCTTCGCCTCGATACCTTTCGAAGCAGCAATCGAAAGCAATGGAAAAAATCTCTCGAAGGATTTTCACGAATTTCTCGTCAAATTGTTAGAGCTTTGCAAGGAGGAAAAAACCTGCAAGCTCGACATCATCGCTACGGGAAGGACGTATGACGGGAGCATGGATATATTGAACTCTCTGAAAGACAAGGAGCTCACGCTCTTGAATGCGCTAAAAAGCTTCCGCAGCACGTTGAACGAAAGCGCCGATTTCATAAGGCGTACGGGGCGGGTCACCATTATCGACAAGATTGGTGAAAAAGACGAAGAAAGGGTCGATATAAACATCTATCTGGTGAGGGACGTAACCGGATAACACCTTTGTGCCATCACCCTCAACAGGTCTTCAACTCCTCACACGCACAATCAGAAGCACATCAGTTGAGAAATTAATTGGCCCGGCATTGCTTGACCGTTCCACCTCCGAGTTTTTCAAACTCGCGGGTTTTCGCTCCGCAATCCAAATTTCACAATACAACGCCAAACGAACAATGGCCGGGTAATCAGTCCCAGAGAGAAACCTTCCTGTAAGCATCGACATCGATAAAACCCCTGTCTGTGACCCTTCCTTCGGGTATCACCGGGAGAGCGATGAAAGAGAGGATATTTAAGATGTCGAGTCCCAGAGGGGATATACTTTCGCATACTTGTTTCACCTTTTCCATCCCGCCCGCAACTTCTTCCCATCTTAGCGCGGAAACTATCCCCCCCACCTTCAGGGGAAGTGAGGCCGCTGCCCCGGAACCGTCTGACACCGCTATCCCCCCCCCGATGCGCGCAACCTGCATGGCTGCATCGAACATCTCCTTATCCCCTGACCCGGCCACGACCAGGTTATGGGCATCGTGAGCAAAAGTTAACCCTACAGACGACCCCTTTTTTAATTTCAGCCCCTTGACGAAGCCTTTTCCCACCTTCCCCGTCCCCCGATGACGCTCGATAACGCATATTTTCACCAGGTCTCGGTCCACTTGTGAGGAGACGTACCTGCCGTGGAACATATCCGAGGAGACGGAGACGATCCTGTTGGTCAATTGGCCGGGAGTTACGCGTATCACCTTCAGTGCCCCTCTTCTCTTTTTCACCCTGAACGTATCCGGGGAGAATAGGGGGGGCAGGGTGACGCCCCCTCCTTTTTTGATCTTCACTGGAGCCTTCACCTCCGGGGGGGGCTCCCCAGACCGATAGACCGTCTCTCCACCGACGAGAACCAGCCTCGGATTGAAATCTTTGAGATTTTCATAGATGACCATATCGGCTAAATACCCGGGGGCGATGGCACCGAGGCGCGTGAAATTGAAGCGCATGGCCGTGTTCAGGGTAACCATGCGCACCAGATTCAGCGGGTCGATTCCCATCGCTGCTCCCCGCGCAAGGACCGTGCCCAGATAGTTCGTCCTTGCCATATCGAGTATGTTCATGTCATCCGACACAATGGAGATCCTGCCGTTTTCCTGGAACTTCATGAGGAAAGGAAGAAGCGCCTCGAAGTTCCTGGCAACAGAGCCCTCCCTCACCATTACGTGAAACCCCTTCGCCAGTTTCTCTTCCGCCTCCATCGGATCTTCGGATTCGTGATCCGAAGACACGCCGCTGACCCTGTATGCGGAAAGGTTCTTACCCCTGAGCCCGGGGGCGTGGCCCTCCAGAGCATAGCCCTCAAAAAGCCCCACCTTCTCAATCAAGTCCCGCCTTCCCTGTGCCAGACCCTGAAAATCCATCACCTCACCGAGGGCGACGATCTCTTTCCTTCCCTTGAGCTTTCTCATGTCATCAAGGTCGATCTTTCCCCCGGGGGACTCAAGGGGCGATGAGGGAACACAGGAGGGACAGGAAAAAAATATCCTCATGGGAGAATACCTGGCCATCTCGAGCATCCATAAAACTCCGGGGAGACCAAGCACATTGGCAATTTCATGGGGATCTGCCACAACAGCCGTCACGCCTGAGGTAAGGCACAACCGACCGAATTCCTGCGGCGAGAGGAAGGTGCTCTCAATGTGCGTGTGCCCATCTATGAAACCGGGAGACACGTACCCGCCCTCTGCATCGATATATTTCTCTCCGCGATAGTCGCCAAGCCCGACGATGTAGCCTCCTTTTACCGCCACGTGGCACGTGCGCAGCTTATTGCTGAACACGTCGATGAGGGTGCCGTTCTTTATGACGAGGTCCGCTTTCCTCTCGCCCCGTGCAGTTTCGATTAGGGTTGCTCTGTCAATTTTATCTCGCCCCATCTAGCCTCCCGCGGGAAGCAAAAAACAGATTGCGAAGAATAACGACGTTATGAGCATCACAGGATGAACCTCCTTTCCTTTTCCCCCGAAAACCTTGATGAGCGTGTAGCTGATAAACCCGAACCCAATTCCGTAGGAAATGTTGTACGTGAGCGGCATCATTACTATTGTCAGGAATGCGGGGATACCGGTATCGAAATCGCTGAAGTCTATCTCGGAGACGAGTGAAACCATGAAAAATCCGACGATGATAAGGGCCGGTGCCGTTACGGGATACCGGTAAACCCCCTCGGCAATCTTGACGCCCCCGCCGATTACCGCGATGAGGGGAGTTAAAAACAGAGCGAGAAAAAAGAGAAGAGAGGTGACGAGCACCGACAGCCCGCTCCTTCCCCCCTCCGTGACCCCCGATGCACTCTCTATGTAACAGGTTATCGAACTGCACCCGAATAGCCCCCCCGCAACTGCCCCCAGGGAATCAACAACGAGGAGTTCTCTCAGCCTGGGAATCATCCCCATTTCGTCCAGAAATCCTGCTTTCCTACCGATCCCTATGGCTGTCCCCATCGTGTCGAAGAAATCGGTCATGAAAAGGGAAAAAATCAGGGGGGCAAGAGCAAGGTTGAGGGCTCCCTTGACGTCGAGGGCAAAAAATGTGGAAAAATCCCCGGGAAGACTGACGATGCGCTCCGGAAAGGGGATGAGTTTGAAAAGGGGCGTGATACCGATAAGCGCTGAGGCAAGTATCCCTATCAGTATGGCCCCCCTGACCCTTTTCGTAACCAGCACCATCGTTATGATCAATCCTACGATCGTGAGCAAGCTCTCTTTCGAGCTCAAGTCCCCGAGGGCAACGATGGTTGCCGGATTTTTCACGACGATCCCTCCCTGCACGAGGCCGATAAAAGCTATAAAAACGCCTATGGCGATCCCTATTGCGTGTTTGATCGGAAGGGGAATTGCTTCCATGACCATCCTCCTCAGTTGCGACAGCGACAAAATGAGAACGATGAGACCCTCGATACATATTACCCCCATGGCAACCTGCCAGGAATATCCCAGAGATCCGACTATGGTGAAGGCGACGACGGCGTTTATTCCCATGCCCGGTGCGAGGGCAAGCGGATAGTTCGTGACGAAACCCATGACAAAAGTAATGAGCCCCGCACCGACGCAGGTAGCCACGGCTGCACCGGTAAAAGGAACACCGGCAGCGGATAAAATTGCCGGATTCACAAAGATAATGTATGCCATAGTCATAAATACCGTTATCCCGGCCGTAATTTCCGTCTTCACATCCGTTCCGAGTTCTTTCAAGCCGAACCGTTTTTTAAGGATCATGCCGAACCCCCGTAGGAAAACCAGTACGCCGTCACGCGGAAAAGACGGGGAAAAGAAAATTCTTGCTTCTTCATCCCTATTAGGGTTAGTGATTTACTTACCTTCTACACAATAACGCCAAAATATTCAAAGTGAAAAGGAGAAAGACCATGGACCTCTTCTCGGCCCTCGAAAACAGGAGATCGACGAGAAAGTTTCGGGATGAGGGTATTCCGAGAGATACCCTGAAAAGGATTGTGGGGTTTGGGACTCTGGCCCCGAACGCGGGAAACCAGCAGACGTGGCGCTTCATAATCATCGATGACGCCGGCAAGCTCCTGGAGATGAAGAAAATCGTAGATTCCGTCATAAAAAAGATAACGGGGGAAGATATACCAGCCGGTAAGCTCACCTTTCAGAATCTCTTCGCGGGCGCACCAGCAGCAATCGTCGCAATTATGAAACCCTACGAATCGGGCACCGACAGGTTTTTGAAGGAACAATACCCTGACCGGTACCGGATCAGGCAGGAAAAGGTGAACCCGTCCCTGCAAAGCATCTCTTCGGCCATAACGCACATGCTCCTCGCCGCCCACGGAATGGGTATTGGAACCTGCTGGATGACGGGCCCCCTGACTGCGAGGCCGGAACTCGAAGAGTTCCTCGCCATCAGGCCTCCTGAGGAGATCGCCGCCATCATTGCTCTGGGATTTGCGGCGAAACCTTCACGAGGGGCCCCGAAGAGAAAACCCGTTGACGAAGTCCTCTCCTTCCTCGAATGAGAAACTGCCCGTGACTACGGGGCTGTTTCTACACCTCGGCTCATTTCGCATGTTCCGAAACCAGACATGAAACCGTTTCCACTTGCGGGATACCACCATGGCGGGAGCCGAAACTCAGGGGGGTATCGGTCTTTCGGATATGTTACAATCCTTTATCTCTTTCTTGTCAGAGGAATCCGTTGACGGGAAAAAAAATTTCATTTGTGACCCACCCGGATTACGAGAAGCACTTTTCCACCTACAATCATCCCGAAAGCCCTGAAAGAACAAGGAAAGTTGCAAAACTGGCCGAAGATTCAAGACTGGGTATCCATATGGAACTGGTTTACCCCCATCCGGCCGAAATCGATGCCGCCATGCTCGTCCATCCCCGCAGGTATCTCGAGAAGCTCAGGAATGCCTGCGTGAACGGTAACTACTGGTTCGACTATGAAGACACCTTCATTAACAAATTCTCTTATGATGTGGCTCTGTTATCTGCCGGAGGGGCCATCGAGGCTGTCCGGCGTGTCCTTTCAGACACCTCCGACCGGGCTTTCTGTTCGATACGTCCGCCCGGCCATCACGCATCGAGGGAACAGGGTATGGGATTTTGCCTGATCAACAACGTTGCCATCGCCGCCCAGTATGCCCAGAAGAGATGCGGTGTGGGAAAAGTGCTGATCTTCGACTGGGATGTGCACCACGGAAACGGAACGCAGAGCATATTTGAAGAGGATCCCTCCGTTTATTATATTTCCATTCACGAGCATCCCACGTTCATATTCCCGGGTACGGGAAGAAGATGGGAAGCCGGCACCGGAAGGGGACGCGGATACACGATGAACATCCCCCTACCCCCCGGCGCCGGAGACAAAGAGTATATTCAATCGGTTGAAAATCACGTGATACCGGTAATAAAATCCTTTGATCCCGAGCTTATCCTGATCTCCGCTGGATTCGATGCTCACCGAGACGACCTCTTGAGTGATATGAACGTAACGGCGAAAGGCTTCGGAAAGATGACTGCCATGATGATGAAAGCCTCCGTTGAATATTCAACGGGCAAAGTCGTTTCGGTGCTGGAAGGGGGATACAACCTGGAGGCACTGGACGAATCGGTGCGTGCACATCTTGAGGAAATGATATTTTGCGCTAAGGAGGAGAAATGTTTGTACGGCGAAGAATGAAAAAGGATGTCGTGACGATAAGCAAGGACGGTACGCTCTCCGAGGCAAAAGGAATGATGAGGAAACACGGGATAAATCAACTGCCGGTGATGGACGCTGACAAAATCATCGGCATCATATCGAAAAGAGACATACAGGCAGCTACGATGCCCCTTCTCCTCCTCGATGAAATGGAGGAGGGTAAAATCAGGGAATCCCTGGCAATAACGAGCGTTACGAAGCTGATGACGAAAAATCCAATAGTAGCCAACGTGAACGACACACTGGAGGACGCCGTTATCCTCATGCACGACTACAAGATAAACTCCCTGCCTGTCTTGACGGACGAGGGAAATCTCGTTGGCATCATTTCGAAAACCGATATTCTGGAAGCCTTCATTGAGGCGCTCGGTGTGAAGGAAGCCAGCCAGCGCATGGAAGTGGTGGTTGCCGACGAGCCGGGAGCACTGGCAGAGGTGGTAAACACCATCAAACAATCCAACACGAATCTGATTAGCTTTATGACAACACCCCATCCCAGCGGCAAAAAGAGGATCGTTTACCTGAGAGTGGCAACGATCAACATCCTCCCCATCAAGGAAGCACTGGAGAAAAAGGGCATTGAGATACTGGATCCGAGGAACTCATCCTGATGCTGAGTGACCTTGCCCTTTTTGTGGCCGGTTTTTTCGCCGGAACCTTCGGTGCACTTCTCGGCATCGGGGGAGGGATTATCGTGGTGCCCTTTCTGGTTCTCTTCATCAAGGTGCCGATCAGAATCGCAATCGGGACGAGTTTTATCGCCGTTTTGTCCACCTCTCTTTCAGCGGCATCATCCTACCTGAAAAAAGGGCTGTGCGATATCGAGACAGGCGTAAGGCTCGAGATTGCAACCGTTGCGGGGGCTGCAATCGGAGCTTATATGGCCGGATGGGTGGAACAGAGATTCCTCCAGACCGCCTTCTCCATCATCCTTTTATATGTTGCGTTTGCCATGATTACGAAAAAAAACAAAGAGAGGGACGAGAGAGATCGACAAAACCGTGAAACCCCGAACAACTATCTGGGGGCAGACGTGGCCTCCTTTTTTGCAGGGGTAATCTCCGGTTCCCTCGGCGTGGGGGGAGGCCTCATAAAGGTGCCCGTCCTTCATAAACTCCTTCATTTTCCCATGCCCCGGGCAATAGCAACGAGCAGTTACATGATTGGAATCACCGTCGCTACCAGCACCCTGGTATTCACCTTCAGGGGGGATATCGACCCTTACATCGCCGCTCCCCTCGTTGCAGGAGTTTATCTCGGTGCTCGCCAGGGAGCCCGCATCATGCCCAAAATTCCCGAAAAAGGGCTGAAGATTGCGTTTTCCCTGTTGCTGTTGTACTTTGCCGTGAGGTTTCTGATCATGGGGGTTGGGTGATATGGAAGAAAGAAGAGAACAAATGGTGGCGCTGCTTTACAAACTCGTACTCTACATTTCCATTTTCGCCATGATAGCCGGTAAGATTCTTCACGGATTCGATAACAGGCTCGGTGCAAAGATGGTCAACGGAGGCGTCTACCTCATCACCTTCTGCCCTATCGCCGGCCTTGTGACGGTGATGTTCTACAGTTACCGCCTGGGAAACCGGAGGCTCTTTACAAGGAGCCTGATCGTAACCCTCCTTATCCTCCTCATCATGTCAGGAATCATCGCCTCAGGATCACGTTAAGATCGTCCCGCCAGAATTCCCCGGGCGGCGAGAATACCGTTGAGCGCCGCACCGACAATGCCCCTCGACTTGCCAACCCCGTCTCCAGCCACATAGAGCCCCGGAACAGAGGTCTGCAGGTTTACATCTGTCACATACTTGGTGTCGTAGTACTTTATCTCCGGAATATAGATAAGCGTCGAGGGATGGAGGACTCCCGGAAGGACCTTGCCGAGCAGATCGAGGCTCTCCCTTAAATTATCGACGATGCGACCCGGGTAGGCGAACGAGACGTCACCGGGAGTTACGTATTTTCCCGGCGGCAGTGTGGGCTCCAGCTTGTCGTAACCCTTTTCCCTGCTGAAAAACGTTTCCTTCTTCGACCGGGACCCGTTGAGCAAATCACCCAACCTCTGAACGATAGCGCTCTTTGTGCCCCCCCAGAAATTGGCAAATTTTGCCACCTTGATTCCCATCAGCTTCGTATCCTGGACGGGCTCCGTCATGTTCACCGTGTTGAGAATCGCGAAGTTGGTGTTGCTCGTCTTTTTCTTTTTCAGGGCATCGCCGTTTACCAGAATATAGTCAATGTTCTTCTCGATCCTGACCCTGCCGTAAGGATTGGTGCAGAAAGTCCGTGTTTTGTCTCTGTGCGTCGGCGTTACGAAATGGAATTTGGGATCGTAGAGAACGGATGTTATCTCTTCCATCACCGAGGCTGACACTTCTATTCGGCAGCCGATGTCGATGGGCCCGAAACACATTTCCGTTCCCAGATCTTTGGCAACTTCCCTGAACCAGTAGGCACCCTCCCTTCCCGGCGCAACGATGGTGTAACGCGAACGGAGCCTCTTTCCGCCTGCGTCAATAACGAAGGTGTCACCTTGGCGGACAGACTTCACGTTTACTCCCATGTCGAATTTCACTCCCCTGGCCTTTATCTTCCCCACCAGATTTTTAATCACCCGATGCGTCATGTCAGTTCCCATGTGCCTCTGACGGGCCGGTATGAGGCTCACGTCGAACCTTTCGTCCTCGTATTGCCGCCGTACCCATGACACTTTCTCGAGCCACCACCGAATCTTTTCGTCGTCGACACCGTAGAGCGTGGGGTCGGCGCCACAATCGAGAAACACCGAATCGACGTAATCGATAATGTGCTGAGCCTCTTTTCTGCTCAGATCGAGCTCATCGAGATCCATCCCGATCAGGGGGGTAAGGTTGAGCTTTCCGTCCGTCAGGGCACCGGCACCGCCGGCGCTTTTTTTCCCCTCCAGAACCAGGACGTCCATTTTCCCTGATAGCTCGAGGGCAGCGAATAGACCTGCAGGACCTGCCCCGATGATGATGACCTCATAAAAGTTGGACCCTTTTCCCGCCAATCCTGACCTCCAAACCCCTCGAAATGGAAAAAGGAAGGGGTGAAAAGCCCGCTTTTTCAGCAGCTGCCTCTGCGCTCTTGCGGTGTTCGGGCCCCTTCAGTACCGCAAACATTGTTCCTCCGCCCCCTGCTCCACAGAGCCTCGCTGAATAGATCATTTTTCGCACATCCTTTTTCTTCAAAAAATTCTCGAAACGATCAAAGGTCACTTGCGGGGAGAGGCTTTTTCGGACGTGCCAGTCACGTTCAATTACTGCGCCCAGCATGGCCGGATCTTTTTTCGATATGACATCCGACGCTTCTTTGGCAAGGGAGAGGAGCTGCATAAATTTCTCCTGGTTCTTTCTCCCTCCGTCGAGAAGTTTTTTCACGAGAAGCCAGTTCTCGTTCGCGCTCGTATGAGAAATGCCCGTGTAGGCCAGCAAACCGTACTCCTCGAGAAACCGGCACTCCGCCTTTTCCTTCTTGATATTTACCATCTGCGTCTTTCCCGGTGAAAACCGGATTACGTTCAAGCCGCCAAAAATTGCGGGAACATAATCCTGTTTCCCCGTCATCATCTTTATCAGGGAAGACTCGATCTCCGAAGCGACGAGAGACAGGTTCCGAAGAGGGATGAGATTATCCGAGATGAGCCCGATGGCAATCAAGAGCGAAACGATAAGGGATGATGAAGCGCCAAGGCCGGAACCCATGGGAGCCTCTGAGTCAAAGGAGAGAACAAAGTTGTTGAGGGGCGGAAAGTACTCAAACACGTGCTTGATGAGGGAAAGCCGCCCCTTGTTCTCAAGGGAATGTGAATGTGCAAATTCCCGTTTTTCCCCCCTTCCGAAATGGATCAATATCCCTTCATCGTCCCGCCTTTTCACCCTGACCCGGGAAAACACATTGATCGCAAAGTTCACCGTCAGGGATGAGCCGATAACGTTATATACGGGATAAACATCGAGGGTCCCGCCGGCGATATCAACCCGGACGGGTGTTTTGACCGTTACTGTGGAAGAGCCTTCCATAGTATCCTTTTACCATTGAAGTAACGTCGTATGCAATTCGAACTCCATGAGCCAGCACCTTCTCCGACCCGAACGGAGATAAATCCTTGCGAAAGAAAAGTGGGATACATACAATCGAGATGAGGGTTACAATACCGTGAAAGGAGGGGCAGACATGGGAAGCGTGAAAGTCAAGTGGCTCGGCCATTCCGGATTCCAAATAACATCTCCGGAGGGCAAGGTAATTTTCATCGATCCCTGGTTCGAGGGAAACCCCCAGGCGGGAGGGGAGAAAACGGCTCTCGGCAAAGGTGATTTCCTGCTCATCACCCACGATCACTTTGACCATGCAGGTGACGCGATCTCGGTAGCGAAGGCAACGGGAGCGCTCGTGGTCAGCATTTTCGAAATAGCCGTCGACCTGAAACAGAAGGGGATCCCCGATTCGCAGATTTTACACGGTGGAAACGGGATGAACATCGGTGGAACGGTGAGTTTCGATGGAATATCCTTCACTATGGTGCAGGCTTTTCACTCCAGCACCCTCGGATCACCGGTCGGGTTTGTGATAAAGCTCGAAAACGGATTCACCATCTACCACGCCGGAGACACGGGCGTATTTTCAGAGATGCAGCTGATCGGGGAACTGTATGACGTGGATCTCGCCATTCTCCCGGTTGGCTCCGTTTTCACAATGGATGGTCTGCAGGCAGCAAAAGCGTTAAGTCTCATCCAGCCGAAATATGCCATACCGATGCACTTTGGGACCTTTCCCATTCTGGACCCCACGGCAGACACATTTATCGAAAAGGCTGGTATCTTTTGTCCGGGAGTGAAGATAGAAGTCCTCTCACCCGGCGGGGAGAAGGGGTTCTCATAAGGTACGCTGACGGTCCGAAACCAGGTGACGGCAGGCGAAGGTGAAAGTGACCAACGCTTGACTCCGAAGCTTTTCGGGATGAGGCTTTTCATCTACAATCCGGGTGAGGGTGCTTCAGCGTCCGCCCATAGCTCAATATGCACCTGCTTTCCCCGTCCGGGTGTCGATTCAGGATGGCAAGCCTACTCAACCGCATTTCGCGTATCATGCATTCACTGAACCGCGGGGGTGAGGCCGCGGGGAGAAGGTGGCTCGGAAAAAGTTCACTGGAAAGTGTCTTTAAAGACGCCCCGGATTGCCCTTTTGAACCGGGGCAGGTACACCAGATCGAACACATATCCCTTCCCCGGGAAGAGGTTTTCCGATATTTCCCGCAATCGGGGGATAATCTCCTGTGAATCTTCCAGAGACAGGTTCCCCGATATGATAAGGGTAAGATTCAGGTCAACGAGAAATCTCAGGTAGCGTATCTTCCTGTTTTCCTCTTCGATTGCTCTCTGTTTGTTCTGGCTCATGGCGAAATATTCCTGGGCCGTCGCGTCGCGCCATCGAAACGCAGGGAACAACCCTCAACCGAAGACGAGGGTAAAGAAAAACAGCGCGAGCAGGTAATACCCGAACAGGTACATTTTCATCTTGATAATAACTCTTTTCAGTATAACAAGAGAAAGGTAGCCTGAAAAGAAAGCCGCCACGAATCCCAGCACCATGGCCGGGACAGAAAATGTGGATGAGATATTCCCGGTGAATACGTGGAGGATCACAGCACTCAATATCGCAGGAATCGACGCGATGAAGGAGAATGTAAAGGATGAACGGTAGTCAACCCCCGTCATGACTCCAGCCATAATAGTCGCGCCTGATCGGGATAACCCGGGAATGACCGACATCCCCTGCACCGTTCCGATCAGGAAAGCCCTCAGGCCCGTAACCTCTCCTTCCGTCTTCACGGGAATGAGAACCGGGATTACCAGGATAAGCGCGGTGACCAGAAAGGCGGCCCTCACCACCTTCAACGAGGCGAAGATACTGCCAAATTTCTCAGACACCACGAGTCCGATCAGCACCGTGGGAATCGTTGCGATCAAAACGTGGTAGAGGTAAGCAATCCCGTTTTTCCCGCCGTGTATGCTCGCCCTGATTATTTCCGCAAGTTCACGTCGAAAGAAAAAGACGGTGGCCGTCATCGTTGCCACGTGAAGAAGAATGTCGAAGAAGAGTTCCGGCTCTTTTAGCCCGAACAGATGCTGGAAGAGGACGAGATGCCCCGAACTGGAAACAGGCAGGAACTCGGTCACCCCCTGTAATAAACCGAGAAACACGGCCGCTAATATTTTCTGTGTGGGCAAGGCTTTCTAATCCCCGACCTTTCTCGCTTCCATGGCTACCCTGACCGCCTCATTGACGGTTGCCCGGATTTTCTCAACTTCCTCCTCACTTCTCCCCTCGAATCTCAAAACGAGAACAGGCTGAGTATTGGAAGCCCTCACCAGCCCCCACCCACCGTCAAAAAGCGCCCGCACGCCATCGATCGTCACCACTTCCTTGGCCACCCTTGAGAGCGCCTTCTTCACCTCTTCCACCACTTCGAATTTGGCTTCGTCGGGACAATCCCTTCTGATCTCAGGCGTGGAGACCACCTCCGGCAATCCGGATAGCAGTGAAGAAAGAGGGGCATCCCCCCGGGACATAATTTCGAAGAGCCTGGCCGAGGCGTATATCGCGTCGTCGAAGCCGTAATACCGATCCTTGAAAAATATGTGCCCGCTCATCTCTCCGGCCAGCTCCGCCCCCACCTCTTTCATCTTCTTCTTTATCAGCGAATGGCCGGTCTTGTACATGAGGGGTTTCCCGCCATGTTTCTCGATGTCATCATACAGGTTCTGGGATGCTTTGACCTCGGAGATGATCGTAGCGCCCGGTTTTCTTCCCAGCAGCTCGCGCGAGAATATTACGAGAAGGTAATCGCCAAAAATTACCTTTCCTGTCTCATCTACCACACCGATCCTGTCTGCGTCGCCATCGTACGCCACGCCGACGTCGGCGCCCGTTTCCCTGACTTTCTCGATGAGCTTTTGCAGGTTTTCCGGAACGGTGGGATCCGGGAAGTGATTGGGAAAGTTTCCGTCGGGTTCTTCAAAGAGAGGGATTACGTCGACACCCAACTCACGGAATAGTTTCGGCGCCACCAGGCCCGCAGTTCCGTTCCCGCAGTCCACAACTGCCCTGATGCTTTTTACGAGGCTCACGTTTTCCCTGATCTTCTCCTCGTAGAGGGGGGTAACGAACTCGTGACGGAGGGTCCCCTCTCCATGAATGAAGGTTTCATTTTCGACGATTGTTCTCACTTCCTGAATCATGTCGCCGTAGATGGCGGTGGTGCCGACGCAAAGCTTGAAGCCATTATATTCCGGTGGGTTGTGGCTTCCCGTTATCATGACTCCACCGTCTGTTCCCAGCTCAACGATAGAGAAATACAGAAGAGGTGTCGGTACCTGTCCCACGTCCACCACATCGATGCCCGATGTCAAAAGACCGCGCACCACAGCGTCACGGAACTCCGGAGAAGAAAGACGCACGTCCCTGCCCAGGGAGAGGCGTTTCACCCCTTTTCGAGAACAATAGGAGGCAAAACCCTGTGCAATTTTATACACACTCCCGGCATCCAAATCCTCTCCCACGACTCCCCTGATATCATACTCTCTGAAAATAGAAGGGTTCATGATCGACATCCCTTAATTGACTCAGTCTATGTTGATCTCCATGTAGGCTCTCGACTTCCTCCGGGCGACCTTGGTCCTGTGCGCGGCCTTGGCCACTTCCTTGCCCACGGCGGAAACCACCTTTTTGTTGAAAACGCTCGGAATTATGTAATCCTCATAGAGTTCCGAATCTGACACGCATGACGCTATGGCGTAGGCTGCAGCGATCTTCATTTCCTCGTTTATCTTCGATGCTCTGGCGTCCAGTGCTCCTCTGAAAATACCGGGAAAACAGAGGACATTGTTTATCTGATTGGGGTAATCCGACCTGCCCGTGGCCATAATCCTCACAATGGGTGCGGCTTCTTCCGGCATGATCTCGGGATCCGGGTTGGCCATAGCGAAAACGATGGGATCCCTCGCCATCTTCTTTAAGTCTTCACTGGTTATGATGCCCGGCCCGGAAAGTCCTATGAAAACGTCGGCCCCTTCGATGACATCGCTGATGCTTCCCTTCTGGCACTTGGGGTTGGTGTTATTTGCGTACCACTCCTTCATGAAGTTCATGTGCTCGGTCCGCCCGAAATATATGGTACCAACCCTGTCGACGCCGATAATGTTTTTTACTCCGGCATTCATGAGCATCTTCGAGACAGCCACGCCGGATGCCCCGACACCGGCCACGACGATCTTCAGGTTCTCGATTTTCTTCTTCACGATCTTCAACGCATTGATCAGTGCCGCTAGCACCACGACGGCGGTACCGTGCTGGTCATCGTGGAACACGGGGATATCCAGCTCCTGAATCAGCCGATCCTCAATTTCGAAGCATCTCGGGGAGGAAATATCCTCGAGATTGATTCCGCCAAAACCGGGGGCAATCATCTTCACCGCCCTTACGATCTCTTCTGAATCCTTGGTATCAAGGCAAATTGGCCAGGCGTCGATATTGGCGAACTCTTTGAACAGCATCGCTTTTCCTTCCATAACCGGCATCGACGCCTCCGGTCCGATGTCTCCCAGTCCCAAAACCGCTGTCCCGTCAGTAACCACAGCAACGGAGTTCCTCTTCACCGTCAACGTGTGGGCTTTCGTTTTGTCCCTTGCAATTGCCGTGCAAATCCGGGCGACGCCGGGGGTGTAGGCCATCGACAGGTCACCCCGGGTCTTTATCGGCATCTTGTTTTTAATCTCAACTTTCCCGCCCAGGTGAATCAGGAAGGTCATATCAGAAACATTGACGATTCTCACACCCTCCATCGACCTGACGGCCTCAATAATCTTCCGGGCGTGGTCGACGCCTCTCGCCTTCACGGTAATATCCCTGATGACTGTTCCCCTGTTAAACCCCGAAAGGTCAACTGCCCCGATGTCGCCGCCACTCTCACCTATGATCGTCGTAACCTTACCGAGCATCCCCACTAAGTTTTGAACCTCAACCCTTATGATAAAACTGTAACTCTCGCTGGGGGTTATGTTCTCTGCCAATGTATGTTCCTCCTTGGTGATGGTAATTTTTGCATTTTAATCCCTTACGACCAAATATTGCAATACCCGGGAGCACATATTTTGGTATCCGCTATGCATTAATCTGAAAAATTTTCGTCTCAGGGAAAAATATGATGCTATACTGAAGAAAAATATAATAGTTCATTTTTTTAAAAAATACTTATTATCTTGGATGTTGCAATATTCTGGGAAACCGTTATGATTACCGGGCCTTTTCCAGTAGAAAAATCGATATTTCCCCACAACACCTACTAAATAACAAGGAGGATTTGAAGTATGAAGGTTGAATCAATCGATGTTGGCAAAAGAATCAAGAGCATCCGGAAACGCAAGGGGCTGACCCTGCAGGAACTCTCTGATAAGAGCGGAATGAGCGCGACGGCAATCAGCGCAATAGAGAGAAATGTATCTTCTCCTACGGTATCCACGCTTGTCAATATAGCGAGAGCCCTCGGTGAGTCACTCAGCTCGCTCCTCGGTGAAGAAGAGAAAGAATATATATTCACCAAATTGGAAAACCGCGAAATAATCGCCACTGAAATAAAAGACGTGGAATTCAAGAGCCTCGGCAGCGGGCTACCGAATCAGAAATTTCACCCCATGATCAGTATCTTGAAACCGGGAGCCACAAGTGGAGCCGACTATGTAAACCACGGCGGAGAGGATTTCTTCTTCGTCCTCAAAGGGGCCTTGGAAATCGATATGGATGGGAAAATCTTTCGCCTCGAAGATGGGGACAGTATATATTTCAGGAGCACCGTCCCGCACAGGTGGAAAAATGCAGCTGAGGGGGAAACCCACCTCTTGATCGTTTCTTCACGGTAGACGATGGGAGCCGCATTACATTTTCCCGCGGCTCTTTCCTACTATATCTATGGTTTCACTGTTCTTTCTATTTTGCGCCAACTTCTGTGCTGCCACGCCAGTCTTACCTTCACCCATCGGAGGGGGAGCTCCCCTTTTTCAACTCCTCCTTGATTTTCGCCTTGAGGATCTTCCCCTGGCTGTTTCTCGGCAGGAGATCCGTGTACTCGATAGAAACTGGTACTTTAAAGGAAGCCATGTTACCACCTGCAAATCGAAGTATATCGTCGCTTGTAACAGAAACTCCTTTCTTGAGGACGACGATCGCCACGGGAACCTCGCCCCATTCGTAGTCCGGCTTCCCCACGACGGTCACCTCCAAGATGGCGCCGTGCTCCGACAGTACCTCTTCGATTTCATCCGGATCTATGGGAATACCTCCCCTGACGATGACATCTCTCCTCCTGTCGACCACGTAGATGTAACCATCCTCGTCGATAGAAGCCATGTACCCGGTGTGGAGCCATCCATTTTTCAAAATCTCTTTCGTCAGATAGGGGTCATTGTGATACCCTTTCATAACCGTCGGACCCCAAACAGCAAGTTCCCCCACCATGTTCGGACCGAGTTCCCTCCCACTCGAATCGATAACCTTGACGCTAATACCGATCGTTTCCTTGCCGATGGAAGCCATCCTCCTGACGAAAGGTGTGCCCTCCCCTCCCCTTTCCTCGTTTATGTGGAGAAAACTGATAACACCGGAGGACTCTACCTGCGCAAAAGACTGCGTGAAATCGCACCTGAAAATGGCCATCGCCTCTTCCACGAGGAAGGGGCTCACCGGCACGACGCCGCTGTACGATATCTTTTTCAATGAAGAGAGATCGTGTCTTCCTCTTTTTGCCTCGGCGACTAGTTGCGACATCATCTGAGGAACGAGGAGGAGCTGCGTCACGCCCTGCTCTTCTATGAGCCTGAGGGCCAGTTTTGGTTCGAAATTCCGCATGATCACCACCTTGGCTCCGGGCAGCATAAACTTCAACATCCTGCCCGTGCCGGCGAGAAAGGGGAGCGGTGCGGTGGAGAGATACACATCCCTCCGGGAAATATTCATTTCCAGGGCAGAGAAATAGGAAGCGCACATCAGGTTACCATGGGTCAACATAGCCCCCTTCGGGTTCTTGCCGACAGAACCGGCATATGAGATCATTGCCACATCGTTCTCATCCGGCATGTCGCTTTTTTCACCGTCACCGTGCCCTTCGCCGATGACTGCGGCAAGAGGAGGGAATCCCGGAACTTCCCCGTCTATCGAGACGATCTTTTCCAGGTACGGGCATGACTGCTTTATCTTCTCCGCCGAATCTGCAAACTTTCTTTCGAAGAGAAGGATTCTGGGCTCGAGGTCATCGATGATCCTCATCAGCTCAGGGGCCATGAGCAGAAAATTGAGTGGAGATATAGGAGCCCCTATCGCTGCGAGGGCGAAGAGTATCTCAACGTATCTCGGGGAGTTGTGGGCGAGAACGGAAACGGGTTCTCCCTTACGGATTCCCATCTCACGAAAGAGGGCAGACAGATACGACACCCGCTTTTCAAGCTGCCGGAAGGTAAGCACCTCCTCATCGCATACAATTGCTTCTCTCTCGGGAAATACACGGGCATTGTGTTCAAGGATATCGCTGATTAGCACCGTTCGTTCCTTTCCTCCCCCGTATAAGAAAAGTTATACTATGCAGGGAGAATAATCAAGGCATTTGGAGAGAGCCGAATGGATGATAGATACGATATCTACCCGTTTCTCCACGGCGGAAAGATCTACAATCTGATTACAGCAATCGACCTGACCTTTGCGGAAGTACGGTTGCTGATCGATCATCTGGAGAAACTTCAGGCATTTTCCATTACCGAAGAGGATGAATTCATGGGTCCGGGAAAACTCTTTTCCATCGAGCTGAACGATATCGTATATGAGGTTGATGTTCTGGGTTACGAAATTGCCATTTACTCGAGAGAGGATCGCTCCGATGAATTAACGGAGTAAATCTGTCGGCGAAGGCCCCTTCGTTTTCACTTATTGCCAGCACTTCTTCTTCAAAACCAAATCAATTACCGGTTCTTCTCCTCATGGAAAATCTCCGCCTCAAAGAAAAATATTTCGGCCCCCTCTCTCCACTCATTGGGTGAAAGTCCCGCTTTGACACAGGTCTGAGAGAGAAAAGCTTCCCTGTCCCACCCGTTGCTGACAGCCACCTGAGGAAGCAACAATCCCCTTTGTGCCCCCCTGGAAACCATTAAACCGTGCCTTCCTACCTGAATGCTGGCAACGTCCTCCACCTTCCTCAGGGGAGTGAGGACGGATATCTCCAGATCGATGTTTTCAATCTCGTTAGGGGAGAGCGGAGGAAACCGGGGATCTTCCGTTGCGGCGGAAACCGCACATTCTATGACAGTCCGAAACAGGGGGTAGACCGCCTTCGTGTTCCCGATACACCCCCTCAATTTCCCTCCAATCTCTATTGTCACGAAAGCCGCCCCCGGGGTATTCAGTTTCTCGCTTTTGACCTGGAAGGCGGGCATCTTGCCCCTGCCGACATATTCTTCAATCGTTTTTCTCGCAATATTCAGCAACTCCCTCCTCTCTTCGTCGCTTAAATATTCGGGTCCCGAAAGTTCCACTTTTTTCATTTCCCCCCTCCTCTCATGGAGGTAGCTTTTCCCGGCTCTCGGGGTTATACGCCCCAGCCCCTGGGGTCCTCCTTGTGGAGATTGGCGAGATCGATGTGGGGGAGGAAAAGAAGGAGTGTCCCGAATATCTTGCCGACCCCCGACATGTAGGGCCTCCGGGGAGGAAATTCCCCGTTGGGCAAAGCGCTAGTATATTATATATTTTCAAAAGGCCCTTGCATACTTCCGAGAACCTTTCATCCGGAGACCATGGGCAAACGGCGCGGAGGCCAGGCCACTTTCTGGTCGCCGTCCGAGGGAGGAATAAAAATGAGATCTATCGTGCGGGTTGCTGTATTCATCTGCATATGGATTACGGCCTTCTACGTTGGAGTTTCCTCTGCCTCATCAAACAGGTTTTTCGACTTCAATTCGGGGAGGAACACGGCGGGATTCTTCACTTCATTCACAGATGATTTTTCCTATTTTTTCGGCCAGGTGAGGACCAAGCCGGCAGGGGCCTTCGAGGTGGGCCTCAAAGGTGGCGTGGTGGAGATACAAAAGGATGGCATCGACGCCACGGGGACGTACCTGGGACTAGACGGCAACTTTATCCTCGCCCGTATCGAGGGCAGTTTCCCCTACGATCTCTACCTCACCTTCGGATTCTCGAGCATATTGAAATCGAGGCGGGCCCTCAACGAGTTTTTCCTGGGACCCGTGGCCGAAAAAACCCTCACAGCCGCTGCTGCTCTCACGATTAGGGGCAACCTGGGAGCCGAAATAAGCGGAAGCGGGGGCTCGCTGACCGACGACGACGAGTTCGACTTGTTCGTCGTGGCAGGGCTGAACTTCAACATCGGGAACGAGGTAAACCTACTCATGGAGCTGAAAGCCGGAACGGATATTGCGGCGGGAATCGGGATCAACTTCGAGTTCTGATCTCCGGCGGGAGGAAGGATTGCCCCCCCGAAAAGACCCTGGCGAGGGAGAAGATAGCCATTGGATGCGCATCTTGGGAGCATAACCGGAAAAATATTGTCCGTCGTGATTCCCGTCTTTTCCGTCGTCGGCACCGGTTACCTCTTTGCACGGTGGAAAAAAAGCCGGGACATTCATTTCGTTACGGATTACATAACCTATGTGGCCGCTCCTCTCCTGGTGTTTTACTCACTTACCGACAGAACCCTCGTATTTGAAAATTTTTCCCTGATCTTCGCTGCTTCCCTCTTCGTGGCCATCGCCGGGGTCGCAATCTCCCTTATGCTCTCCCGTAAAATTGCAGGGGGTAGCCCTGCGGCAACGCTGACGATGGCATTTATGAACTCGGGAAACATGGGGCTGCCCGTGTGCTACTTCGCCTTCGGCAGAAAAGGACTCGCTGTGGCTACCATCTTTTTTGTCACCATGTCCATCGTCCACTACACGGTGGGTACCGTTATAGCAAGCGGAAGGGGGAAGATGAGGGACGCGTTGCTCTTGCCCCTGGCTCCAGCAGCTCTTCTCGGCATCATCATAAACCGGCTGAACGTTTCCCTCCCGGCCTTGATAGAGCACCCGGTGAAGCTGTTAGCAGACTCTGCTATTCCTCTTATGCTCTTCTCCCTCGGCGTCCGTCTCTGGAAGATAGAACACAGTGACGCCAAGCTCTCTTACGCACTTGCCGGTTCCCGTTTTTTGATCGGGGTCCTGTCCGGATTCAGCGCCGTGGTGATCTTCGATCTTGGAGAAATCCCCGCATACGTGGTCATACTCCAGTCAAGCATGCCGCCGGCAGTCTTCAATTTCATACTTTGCGAAAAATTCGGGACGAAACCTGAGCTGGCCGCCTCAACGATTCTGGCGGGGACCCTTCTGTCCCTCGTCACCATCCCCCTTCTGCTCTTTCTTATTTACCTTTACTCTCCGCTTCCATAGATCCGGAGGGCTGGGAAATGTGGTCGGGAAGCTCGATATGGGGCTGGATAGCCATGAATTTGCTGGCAAGGTCGGGATCGAACTGCGAACCGGCGAACTTATCTATCTCCTCGACTGCCTGCTGGGGGGAGAGGGCACCCCTGTAGGCTCTGTTCGAAGTCATTGCGTCGTAGGTGTCGGCAATAGCAAGTATTCTCGCTTCGATGGGAATTTTTGCTCCCTGGAGGCCCGATGGGTACCCCTTACCGTCAAACCTCTCGTGGTGGTGCATGATAACGGGAAAAACGCCCTTCAACGACTCTATCGGCTCGAGAATCTGAACTCCCATGGAGGGGTGTTTTTTTACGATTACAAATTCCTCATTTTCCAGCCTGCCCGGCTTGTTCAATATCGTCTCGGGAATTCCGATTTTTCCCAGGTCATGGAGTATCCCGGCAGATCTCAGTTTCTCCATATCGACGGACTTTCCGAGCCCCTTGGCCAGCTCCAGGGAGTAAAAGGTTACCCGTTCCGAGTGGCCTCTCGTATAGCTGTCCTTTGCCTCGAGAGCCTTGACGAGAGACTGAATGGATCGGAGATAAAAGTCGTTTATGATCATCGTCTGCTCGAAAACTTTTTTCTCCAGGTTGTCCTGATAATCTATCAACGCCTTTTCCATCATCTTCTTCTTCATCGCAGATTCTAATGTATGGAGGAGAACCCTGAAGTTTATGGGCTTGAAGATATAATCGGAAGCCCCGAGTTTCATGGCATATACGGCGGTTTCGAGATCCCCCTGCCCGGACATAACGACGGTGGCGAGATCCCGGTTGTCGGCGAGCTTTTTCAGGAGCTGGAGGCCGTTTAGCACCGGCATGTTCAAATCCGTCAGGAGAAGGTCGTAGCCGTTTGCCTTGATTTTCTGAAGCGCCTGCTCCCCATTCTCAGCAGCTTCCACCGTGTACCCCTCGAGTTTGAGCCTCTCGGTGACGAGCTCCCGCATCATCTCCTCGTCATCAACGACGAGAACAGTAACTTTCGATGGGACGACCTCGAAGGGCAAAAAACTCCGGGAGTTCTTCTCACCATCAAATTTTGGAAGTCTCTCTTTCGAACCGATCAATTATCATCCCCTTCCATGCATCATCGTTGCAAAACGGAGGAAAGTGCTCCCGCACGCCGGTTATCAGACATTAAACCGGACCGTAACGATGTCACCGTCTCTCACGATGTAATCCTTTCCTTCAAGCCGCACTTTCCCCGCTCCCTTAGCTTTTGCCATGTCGTCAAACTGGATGAAATCCTCAAAGGGTATCACCTCGGCCTTGATAAAACCGCGTTCCATGTCGCTGTGGACCTTACCGGCAGCTTCACGGGCAGTGGACCCCTCTCGTATCCCCCATGCCCGCACCTCGTTGGGGTTGACCGTCAGGAAAGTTGCCAGGTTGAGCAGCCGATTTGATGCCGCATAAATGGTTTCCCCCACAGATCTATCGATACCGACTTCACGCATAAACAATTCCCGATCTTCCGGGTCAAGGCTCATGATTTCCTCTACGAGCTTTGCACAGACCACCACGGCTTCGACCCTGCGCTCTTGAATTGTTTCAACCACTTTTTTTACCGAGTTGCTCTGCGCGTCATCTTCGCTCACGTTTACCACAGCTATAATCGGAATATCACTCAATAAACTAAAGCCGGAGATCATTTTTTTTTCTTCTGCCCGCAGTTCCATGTCCCGCATCGGCACTCCTGATTCGAGGCTTGATGCCACCTCCTCCATGAGTTGAAGTTCACGGGGCTTTTTCCCCTCTTTAACGAGCCGCTCGAGCCTCTTCTGTATCACCAGATAATCGGCCAGGCCAAGATCGATTTCGATCTGTCGAAATAGTTCATATGCAGTTTCCCCGCCGGATGAGACCCCTTCCACCCCCGATAGGAAGAGGGGTATCACGAGGAGCAACAGGTCACAATCCCGTAAAAGAGGGATATTCAGGGAGTCTATGAGTCCGGCACCCCCCGGGGGAATCTCAACGAGCGTTATGGTCCGGTAGACCTTCTTTTTGACCTTGAAAACCCCGGCGAGATGATCCACGCGCGGATCGGGAACGTTCACCACGAACAGGCCCTTTTTCCCCTTCGATTCGTCTATGCCGTAACCAAACTCGGCAACCATGATTCGAAGGAGCGTGCTCTTCCCGGAGCGGGGAGCACCGAATATACCTATCTGCATACCACCCCCCTGATATGTTTTACGAAATCTATTCGTCTGTTCTATTCTTCTATAGTGATTCCCTGAAAGAGATCGGTCTCAAGAGACTCCGGTGGCTTCACCTCCGCTGCATCCGCAAGTATGTAATACTCCTTCTTCGTAAACTCCCGGTAATTGGGTCTCGAAAGTATCCTGTTTATATCCTTGATCTGGGTCCTGTGGCAGGAGAAAGCCTCTATCTTTTTCTCCACGTACGCAGCGGTGTCTATCACTGTGGTGATATCTTCCAGAGGGACCCCGCGGAGCTCGATATTCCGCATTTTTAGAAATTTCTCCGGAATTTCGAAGTGGTACAGTTTCATCGCCTGCCATGGTCGAAGTTTTCCGTTTTCCCGATGCTGGGGACAGAAATCGGCCTCCGCCGATTTCCTGAAGCAGAGGGTCGATATCTCCGAAATCTTCACATGATCGGGGTGGCCCGAAACTCCCGTGGGGCCGAAACTTATGATGACGTGAGGCCGGTATTTTCTGATCGCGTAAACGGTCCGCTCGAGAATCGATTGAAGCGGCGTATCAACCAGCTTCCCATCGATGAACCCCATGAAGAAAACCTCTTTGATTCCCAGGGTCCGGGCAGCACATTCAAGCTCCGCCGCCCTCACCTCTCCCACATTTTCCCGGGTGGCAACGGGAGGGTCACCCAGCATCCCTGCTTCCCCCTTCGTCGCTGTGGCGAGAAACACCTCATACCCCAAATCAGCGTATTTGGCAATGGTTCCCCCAGGCCCGAAGGTCTCATCGTCGGGGTGGGCGAGGATGCACAATATTCTTCCCCTGGACACTTTTTTCTCCCCGCCGTGATATCTCCCGAAACCATTCAAATTTCCCATATTCTTCACCCTTTTCCATAAAATTATTATATTCCCAACACCTGAAGGCCGACAGGTAAATATTGGTGTAATAAAATCCGATTATTCTTATACTAATGTGATGAACGATCGGGCATAAAAGGGTCATGAAAAAAACAGCGTTAATACTCAGCGGAGGGGGGATAACGGGCGGTATATACGAACTGGGAGCGCTTGCCGCGCTCAACGACATAATCGCGGGAGGAAAGAGGCCGACGGACTTCGATATCTACATCGGGATATCGGCCGGCTCCATCCTCGCCGCCATGCTCGCAAACGGTATCACACCGATGCTGATGTACCGGTCCATTCTGGGGCCCATGAACAACCCACTTTTCATGAGGCAGGAGGATCTCTATTCCTTTCCCTTTCACGAATATCTCAAGGGATTGGGTACATTTATTTTGTCCCTTCGAAAGATTTTTCAGGCAATAAAGGAAGATCAGAGGAAAATAAGTTTTGTGAGCCTTCTCTCCGCCCTTGAATCGTGCGTGCCGGCTGGTATCTATTCGAATAAAAACCTGGAATCGTACATGGAAAGACTTCTGTCTCTGCCGGGAAACACCACCGATTTCAATGAGCTGAAAAAGGAGCTTTACATCGTCGCAGTGGAGCTCGATAGGGGCGAGAGGTGGGTTTTCGGCGAGGATGGGAAAAAGGATGTCTCGATCCCCGCGGCAGTTCGTGCATCGACGGCCATACCCGGGTTTTTCTCCCCCCCCCTGATCAACGGCCACTACTTCATCGACGGCGCTGCGGAGAGATCCGGCCACATTGACGTTGCCATAAAGCATGGTGCCGACCTCATCATAATCATCAACCCCGTCGTTCCCATATACAACGACAAAACGATCGTCTGCATCCCCACCTTTACCGGATACTGCAAATCGATAGCAGAATCGGGCATATCGAACGTTACGGAGCAGTCGTCCCGGATAAACAGCAGGGTCAAGCTCGACCTGGGCCTCTCCCTCCTTTCCCGGTCGCACCCCGAGGTGGATATCATGCTCATCGAGCCAGGCCAACTGGAGTCAACCCTCTTTCTCTACGGGAGCATGAACTATTCCGAGAGGATTCAGATACTCAACTACGGTTACAATTCCGTATCGGTATTTTTCCTCGAACACTATGACAAGCTGGAAACATGCTTCAGGAAGCACGACTTCCACATCTCCCTTTCCAACCTGAAAATAGACAAATTCCTCTACTATGCCACGAAGGTGAAAACCAGAAAGAGGTTTTCCCTGAATCTATGACGTGCCCATTTTTTATGCATGTTGAAAAAAGTGTGCCCCCGGTGTTATCTTTTCATATACACCCACAACATTATTCACAGAATATTTAACATCTTCTGTGAATGCCTGAAGAGGAGGCCCGCCATGAAGGAAAGAGCAAGTTTCTTGAAATTTCTCGAGGTGCTCGTGAACGAGGACGAGAGGACCCGGGTCTTCAAAGAGTTTGTCGAACACAAGACCTATTATTCCGTATTCCTGGAAAAAATCAGTATCCCGGGGATAACGGATTCCTTTGAGATCCACAACATTAAATTGACCTCCCCCGACAAAAAGGTCCGCATCAACGCGGAAACATTGAAATTGACCTCCACCCAGCTATCATCCCTGATCGCCGCGGGAAAAATCATCCTGAACTCCACGAGCGAGATCCCTATAGAAAACGTGGAGGGACACGGCGTCTTCGTGTCCCTGGGACCAGAAGACAAACCCGTCTTTGAGTGCTTCTCGCCGAGAGCGATCTTCAGGGGTATCGAGTTCAAGATCAAGTATGACACCGCCACCGGCGAACCCGAGTTCACCGGCACACTTTCGTCCAAGGAAATAGCCACGGAAATATCTGCGCACTTTGGAGGCGTGGAAGTACCGACCGTTGCGGGCGATGCCGACCTGACCTTCAATCTCAAGACCCTCACGGGAAAGGCAGACATACGAATTTCCGGAAAGAAGGAAATCAAAAACGCAGAGGAAAAGAGGGCCCACAAAGAGAGGAAAAAGGAGCAGGTATCGATGGATGACATGTCGCTCACCCTCTCCTTCGAGTTCACCCTCTTTCCCTATTCAGTCTGAGGTTTGGCCCGGCAGAATCGCTTTCTCGCGAATCGGTACAGCTTCAGCCATTCTTTATAGTATGCTCCGGCGTCGGCAGGAGCCTTCCCCCGGATGAGCCGAAAATTCTTCCTCTTTCCAGGGTACGGCACCCCGTCTCCGAGGACCATCGCTGCAAGCGCCGCACCTAAAGCCGTCATCTCCGTGATCATCGAGCGGTAAACAGGCTTTCCGAGCAGATCCCGCAGAAACCGCGACACTCCTTCTATGGCCGAGATGCCCCCCGATACGACGTATTCGCCGGCATCGAATCCCGAACGCCCCATGGCCTCGTCGATGAGCCGGAAATAGCAGAGGGAACCGAAAAGAGACGAGGCCAGAAGTTCGTCTCCGCCTGTATCGCCCCCCATCCCCGATACAGCTGCGGGAAAGGGCGGGTCCCAGAGCGGTGCGCCCGTGCCCCTTTGGCCGAACACGATAACGGGGTACGACCCTTGTTCCAGTCTCCCCGCCGTGAATCTTTTTCCCAGAATGCTCTCGAAGTAGCGGAGGGCATCGGACACAGCGTTCACTGTTCCCTCCAGCAGGAGGAAGGGCTTCCCCTTATCGGTGTGGCTGAGCGTCATGATCAGGTCTTTTGCACGGTCGGGTAGCTCCGTAACGGGGACCAGAAGAAATCCCCCCGTGCCTAGGTTGATGAGCCCCCTCCCCGTCTCCCATCCGGAAGAGCCGAAGAAAGCCGCCTGCTGGTCCCCCGTCGAGGTGACGATGGGGGTGCTCATACCTTTCACCGAAACTTCCCCAAAATGGCCAGCTGTATCCCTCACTTCCGGAAGCCTGACATTCCCGGGAACGGAAAAAAAGCGGAGGAGCTCCTCGGAAAAGGCGAGGGTTCGAATGTTAAAGAGAAGGGTCCGCTGTGCGTTCGCCGGGTCCGTGGCGAAAACCTTCCCTCCCGTAAGCCGGTACATGAGAAATGTGTTGACCGTCCCGAAAAGGATTTCATTTTGGCGGGACGGCAGGTACTGCTTCATTTTCAATGCGCTGTAATAGGGCGTCAGCGGAAGTCCGGTTATTTTTTTGATCCTCTTTACGTGGTGATCGAGAGAAGGAATTCGACCCGCGCCCGAGGTATCCCTCCACGATATGACGGGCGTGAGCGCCCTGCCCTTTCTGTCGAAAAAAAGAAAGGAGCTCCGCTGGGTTGCCAGGCCCAGGCCGCGTATCTTCATGTTTCTTTCACGGGCAAAGGTAATCGATTCCGAAAGAGCCGATCTGACAGAGCGGACAACTGCCCGGGGATCCTGATGAACTCTCGGTCCCGATTCGGAGGTCGCCACAGACCTGCGGGCCTGATGGAGCACCTCTCCCCGCTGGGTGACGACGAGCACCTTCGTGGCCGTGCTGCCCTGGTCCAGCCCCAGGTATGCCTCTTTATTCCGTCCACTTTTTTTCATCCTCAGAGAATTATACAACCTTGCGGGCGGGAGTAAATCCTCCAATGGGAAAAAGACGGGTCCCCCTCTCTCCGCTCCTCTCCCCGCACAATCGACTTGATAATTCATGGAAAAAATATTACGATTGAACTCCTAAGATCTTTTACACATATTGCCGAAGTGGTGGAACCTGGTAGACACGCCATCTTGAGGGGGTGGTGGGCTAAAACCCGTGCGGGTTCGAGTCCCGCCTTCGGCACCAACAAAACTATGAAGCCGGCTGACGCCGGCTTTATTGTTTGTCCAGAGTCTCGAGTCCCGGGGTCAGAGCAAAACCAGTTCAAGGTTCACAATTTCCCGTTCCCGAATCCTCATTTCGATTGTTTAGCTTTTCATTCCGCATTCCGCGCTCCGAATTCCGCATTACCGTCCTGGCAGTTTTTTCTGCTTTCCGGTTTTCTCGGAACTCTGAACGTGAAACGCGGAACTGATGTTCTGCCATCTGATTTTCTCTGGACTCTGGACTATGGATTCTGGACTATGAAATATGAACTGGCAAGTTGTACTTGCCGGCTCTTGCCGAAAAAAGCCGCGTCTTCTTGCATTTGTTTCGGCGAGAAGTTACCGTAAAAACCATGAATCAAAACTGAAGGTAAGCTCATTATCAGGAGGAAGGGATGGATAAAAAAGACGTCATGAAAATCACCGCAGCGATCTTGACCCACTCGGTGGTATCCCACCTGCCGCCGGGAACGCTCACGCCTGTCCGGCTGCCCGAACAGGTTTCCACAGAAGTGAAAAAGATTTATGAAACTCTGTATAAATCGCTCAATGCGCCGGACATGGATTGAGGAAGCCGCTGCCTGTCAGACAACCCCTGTTACACGGTACAGTATAAAATTGAGCGGAAATCCCATCCCTGCATGAATCGATTTCATTCCAGCCGAAATAGCGGCGGGGCAATACATATTTTTATTAACACGAAGTTGATAAGTTGCACAAAATGGCTCTTTCCGCCTTCGGCTCCATCATTTCACATCCAAATCGCGTGGCGGAAAATTCCGTTTCTCAAGAACCACTGCAGGAGAGGAAAATGTTCACTACACTGGACAAATTATATTGCTTTCATTAAATTATATTGCTATGTTAATAAAAACTTCGTAAAGGAGGCGTAGATGGCTTTTTTCCAGAGAATCGGAAGCGCAACCTACCACACAACCGAGGCCTGTTCGAAGGTCCCGAAAAATGTCAATGTGAACAAAGCGTGGAGAGCGCCGAAGTCGAGACCGAAAGGCAAAAAATGCGCTGAATGCGAGAATAAAACCAGAAAGCCGGCGAAGAAAAAGGTAGCGAAGAAAAAAGCTGCACCGAAGAAGTCAGCGAGAAAAAAGCCGGCGGCTAGGAAAAAGGCGAAGAAAAAATAACGGGCAACCCCTGAATTAACTCACCGATAATTTTCTCGCAACGACAGATATAATTTGGGGGGAGTGGTGTTTCCACTCCCCCCACTAAACGCCTTCCTCTTCTTAACCTTGCCGAATATTTTCCCCGGATCCATTTTCTCATTTTTCACCCGGCCCACTGAAATCGTTTATTACCTTTAAATCCACCAGCCGGGAAACTTCTTTCTCTCCCAATCCGAGGCCGAACAGTATTTCCCTGTTGTGCTCACCCAGGTAAGGCGCGCGCATCCTTATACTGCCTGATGAATCGGAAAATTTTAACGGGAAACCGGGCTGCCTGATTTCCCCAAAATCGGGATGACTCGTGTTAATAATCATCTCCCGTGCGATCGTGTGCGGGTCATCAAAGGCCTCGGCAAAATCGTGAACGGCACTCACACAAACATCCTCCCCCTCGAACATCTCCATCCACTCTGCCCTTTCTCTTTTTCCGAACTCCCCCTGCAACTCATCCCTGATCTTCCCTTCCGCATCAGGAACGGTTGCATTCCCCGCAAGGTCGGGCCTTCCGAGAATCACACAGAGCCTGTCGAAAAACCACTCCTCAAGGGCCCCGACGCTCAAGTACCTGCCGTCCTTACACCGGTAAATGGCATACCCGGGCAGGAGCCCGGTGAGGGGCATCTCTCCCCTCCTTGGAACCTCATTCGTCATCAGGTAGGAAGCGGCGTGGACGGAAAGCCATGAGAGAGCGCCGTCGAACATGGACACATCCACGTATTGTCCCTTTCCGGCGCTTACCCTGGCGAGAAGTGCCATGAGAATACCGGTAACCGCCATCAATGAGCCGCCCCCGAGGTCGGCTACCTGGACGGGGGGGATGACCGGCGCTCTCCCCTTCTCGCCGCAGATGCCGAGAATTCCGGCGAGGGAGATGTAATTGAGATCGTGGGCTGCTTGATTTTTCCGGGGGCCCGTCTGACCGAAACCCGATATGGAGCAGTAAACGATACGGGGATTTATTTCGGTCACTCTCTCGTAATCGACACCGAGCCTGCTCGCAACGCCGGGCCTGAACCCTTCCAGGACAACGTCAGCTTCCGACGCCAGCCGGTAGAATATCTCCTTGCCCTCCTCGCTCTTGAGGTTCAGCGTGAGACTTTTCTTGTTCCTGTTCAAGTATATCTCGCCGGGCGAAACCCCCGGACCGCGGGACTCGCCGAAGCTCATTCTCTTTCTCGGGTAGGGCTCGTCGATCTTGATGACCTCCGCTCCGTAATCAGCCATGATCATCGAGCAGAAGGGGCCGGGCAGTTGAAGTGAAAGGTCGAGAACTTTTATGCCATCAAGCAATCCTCCCATACCTGTCTCCTCTATTGCATTTCATCACAGTTGTCATTGATACCAACCGTGTAAAATTTTAAGATATAGGCTGAATGAACTTGAATCAAGCGGCAACTGGTATGGGAAATACGCAAGGATATATATTTCTATCGGATGCTCACCTAAACGATTTCGATGAGCATACTGAAGCATTCTCTTCGCTCCTTCGGAACTCATGCGAGGAGAGGGTGGAGGTGTTTCTCCTCGGTGATATTTTCGACCTCTGGTTCGGGAAGAAAACGCTCACCTTCCCCTTTCAGGAAAAGGTGATCAATGAGATCATATCTCTTGCGGAAAGAGGGCTGAGGATCCACTATGTTGAGGGAAACCGGGATTTTTTCCTCGTCGATTCGTGGGTGGAAAAGCACTTCACCACGATCTCTGATACGGAGCTTGCCGTGACGATAGGCGGGAAAAACATTCTCCTGCTCCACGGTGACACGGTCAACACGCACGACCTTCAATACCGCTTCTGGAGATATATCTCGAAAAACCCCCTGGTCTATTCACTCTTTTCCGTCATCCCTTCCGGCATCGCACTGCCGCTTGCCGGGAGGTTCGAGAGGTCGCTGAAGAAAACAAACCCCCGGTTCAGGTACAACTTCCCGGAAGATGAAGGGAAAGCGTTCGCATCGAGACTTTTCCGGAAGGGCATCGATCTCGTCATCATCGGTCACTACCACCAGGAGAAGGTGATCGAGTTTTCGGACCACGGCCCCCACAAGATGCTCGTATGCCTCCCCATGTGGAGGATGGAACGGAGGTACTTCTACATTAACAGGGAGGGAGAATTCGGTTTCAAAAACTTCACCGCCGATGATCCCCTCATCGCCTGAATCATTCACAGCACACAGATTATGAGCTCTCTTTTCCAGACAGATGGGAAAGTTTCCGGGCCTCACGCTCCCGGTAAACTTCGATGAACAGCTTCACGACATGGGGGTCGAACTGTCCTCCCGCATTTTTCTCGAGCTCCGAAATAGCTTCCTTGTCGGTCAACGCCTTTCTATAGGGGCGGTCAGATGTCATCGAATCGAAGGCATCCGCCACGGCGAGAATTCTTCCCTCCAGCGTGAGCTCTTCCTTCTTCGTTCCGCTCGGGTAGCCCTCTCCGTTGTACCGTTCGTGGTGCTCGCTGACGCACGCTTTCACCTCTCTCAAGAAGCTCAGCGGCTCTATGATCCGGTAGCCGATTATCGGGTGCTGTCTGATGAGACCGATCTCTTCCTCGCTCAGCTTGCCTTTCTTGCTCAAAACAGCCGGATCGACCGTTATCTTCCCGATGTCGTGGAGTATGGCTGCCTGAAAGAGGATGTTCCTTCTTCGTTTCGAAAGCCCGATCTTATCCCCAATCGACAGCGCAATTTCCGTCACCCTCTCTGAATGACCCTTCCTGTACCGGTCCTTGGACTCGACTGCGTTTATGACGGCCCTCAGCGTGTTGAAATAATTGCTCTTCACTTCCTCGTGGAGCTTCGAGTTCTCGATCACCGTCCCGAGATGCCTGGCGAGGAGGGTGGCGAGACTGACTTCAAAGGAAGAAAAGGGATCGTTCCCCTTCCGGAATATTGCCACGACTCCCAGAATCACCCCCCTTATCTCAACGGGCAAAAGGAGAGTTTTTTTCAACCCGTGTTTGTAGAGAGAGTACCGGGCGAGGAATGAATCCTCCTCCACATCGACAACTCTGACGTGAACGATGCCCCTTGCGTAGGCGGGGAACTCCTTGTGCATCTTTTTTATGAATATTTCCGAGACGGAATCTTTCCTGAATCTCTGTGCGGAAAAAACGTCAAACTCGCCAACGATTCCTTCCGCCCCCATGACGGCCAGCATTATGAGATCACCCGGAATCAGGTTCATCAGGTTCCAGACGATGGCATCACCCAGCCGCTCCGGATAGGTCATCCTGTTTACGGAGCTTAAGAATTCGCTCAGCTCCTTTATTTTCGACAGGGTATCTTTCCGTATTTTCTCATGATCGATCCTGCTCAAAGCGGGCTCAGGTTTTTTATCTCCACCGGCGATCGGGGGCCCGGGGGAGACATCCGTCCCGGTCTTCACTTCCCCTTGCTCGTACAGGAGAGGTTCCGCTTTGCCCCGGGTTACCGCCGGCTCACCCGACCCAGACGGGTCCCCGGCCGGGGAGACGATCCCCCGTACGGGATCTCTCAAGCGCCGGTAGAGGAGGACGGTACCCAGCACGATGACGACGCTGAGCAGCAACCAGGTCGGTACGATCAGCCTTCGGAAGGCAATCAGGGATGTGATCATCCCTTCCGATGGAAACCGAAGAAGAAGATATGAATCATCGCTGCCGCCTGCGTCAACGGGATCGATTACGAACCGGTGGCCCTGTGCCTCGCCGGAAAGAAAGAGCCCCCTCCCCTTGATGAAGCCACTGTGGGGCATGGGGAAAACGTCCCCGTACTTTTTCCCGAGGTGGCAGGGAACGCACTCTCCTCGCCCGTTCACCCCCATGAGAGGATAGACGCGATTTCCCCTGATGAAAAGCAGGGCATCGGGGCTGATTTTGAGGGACGGGATGATCACAGATCCATCGAGCACCGCCAGACCCCCTACCATCATTTCCCCCGAATCGGACTCCAGCTTCCGCTGGAAGGAGAGGTAAACGTTTCCCGCAAAGGAGAGGACTTCCGGCAGGGGCCGCCCGAGCAAATACTGTTCGGGAAAACGCTCACGGAGCTTCTCTCCAATATCCGGGGACAGCCACTTTTCCCGAAGATTCCCGTTTCCGTCATGGAGCCAGACAGCCACGACGGGGAAAAACGCGTCCCTCATGATTTCAGACGTGTCGAGAGAGCCCGAATCAATATTCTCCTGAATGTTTCTGCCGTAATAGTCGAGGACGGAAGAAACCCCTTTGTCCAGGATACCTGCCACATGGTCACCCAATCTGTTAGCCGATTCCTCGACGGATTCGATATGCTGGGTGACAAAAATATTCTCGCCCATCTTGTAAATAACAGAGAAAAAGAAAGAAGCTGCGAGGATGAGGAAGAAGAGAACTCCGATGAGCGCTGTCCTGTCAGAATGTATCCTTCTTTTCATCTATACTCTTTGCCGGGTAAGTTCTTACCAACTAACGATATAACCATACGGGGGTGAACACAAGAATTTTGTCACATCGGGCACAATGAGCGATCAGGGGCTCCCGCCGCTTTGTTCATCGATCACCCCGATCACATGTGTCCTGCCGGGACCTGCCGGTAATGCAGGAGACCATGATGAAGACAAAGAGCAAAGAGGCGGTGAATTCAAGGATGCCGGAAATGAAGAGAACCGTGCCCGTTTGGAAGTTCACGGGAAGAATGTTGTAAAAAAGGATCATAGAGAGGAGACCTGCGTGGGCGAGAACGTATTGAACCCACGCAAGGCGTAGGTGCGGCAGCCCGGGATATCCGAAGAACATGGTGGGAAGCAGTTTGTAGGCCACACCGTAAATGAAAAAAACAACAAAACCGATGAGCAGAAGGTGAACGTGGGTGAAGAGAAAGTTATCATTGCCCGTTACGAGCATCCCCACCCCGAGCGCCATGCCCAGGATGAGATAAAAAAAGGATGTGGCGATGTACACCAGGGTGAGCCTGTTAATTTTCTCCAGCGATTCCCTGTCGGGAACGGCGAAACCTATCTTCTTGTCGGACGTCTGCATTCTTCGGATTAACTCAAAACCCGTTTCCTAAGTTTATCGTCCCGGTAGGCTTTATCGAGCCAGATCAGCTGCGGAACCCCCGAAAGGAGCCACGACACGTCCCCCTCCAGGTGTACCCGGTTTTTGATCAACCCTGTTATGATGCCGGCTTTCTCGATATCGCCGATGAAAATCCCGCCAGAGACGTACCCGTCTTTGAGGATAAACTTTCTGTATTTGTATCCTGTCCTGTCGATTTTGGAAATAACCTCGTAGGAATCGTCGGGCGGGTCGACGTGCCCCATGGAAATGGTCTCCAGACCGAGGAGGCTGATGGAGTTTTTGGGAAACCCTCCTGAAAATGCCAGGCTTCCCCCTGCCATGTTCGCTCCCGCTATCCTCCCCTGCTGGCTGGCAAGAGGCCATATGGCGTTCACCCGCACCTCGTCGACGATGATGTCGTATGACTCTGCTATATCTCCTGCCGCAAAAACATCGGGGTCGCTCGTTTGCATATTCTCATTTACAAGCACACCACGGTTCGTCTCGATACCCGACTTTTCCGCGATCTCTGTGTTGGGCGCAACGCCTATGGCGACGACGATCATGTCGCAGGGGATTTCCCTCTTGCTTCGAAGGAGAACACCGGACACGGATCTGTCGCCGATAACTTCGGTGACCGTATCGCCCGTTATAATCTCCATCCCGCGCTTTTGCAAATAATCTTCGAAAATCCGGGCTCCTTCATAATCGAGGATCCTGCTGAGTATCTGCGGTGCCAGCTCGACGACGGTCGTTTTGACTCCCGCCTCGAAGATCCCTTCGGCGGTCTTCATTCCGATGAGGCCGCCACCCAGGACGACGGCGTGCCCGATCTTTGTAATACTCTCCTTGACCTGCCGCGCGCTATCCCAGGTCATCATGGTGAATATATTCTCTTTGCCGCCGCCCTTCAAGGGTGGGACAAAGGGAACGCCCCCCGCAGTCAAAAGCAGTTTGTCATACTGCGTCCGCTCCCCTCCCGAGTCGAGGACCTCCCTCTTTTTCCTGTCGATCTCCACCACTTCGACACCTAGCCTCAGGTCGACAGCGTGCTTTCGGTAAAAGGCAGCATCCCGGTAAGCCATCTTTCTCTCGGGAATGCCGTCGAAGAGAAACTCCGTAATGAGGGGTCGAGAATATGCCAGGTAGGGCTCGCGGGAAAAGACGACCAGTTCCCCCGCCGTATCGATCTTTCGTATCTCCTCGATGGCGTGAACGGCCGCTGCCGAGTTTCCGATGATGACGTACCTCATCTACCTCTCCTCGTAAACGAGTGCCCTGTTGGGGCATATAGCAACACAGGAGGGAATTTCCCTGTCCGGGCAGAGATCGCATTTGTTGGAGTTCCACCCCGTTGCGTTTTTCTCCTTGTAGATGCAGCCGTAGGGACAAGCCATGATGCACATCCAGCATGCGACACAATGCTCCTTGTTTACTTTGATCACCCCTTCATCTATGTAGAGGGCCCCGTTGATACAGGCGTCGACGCAGTCGGGCATCTCGCAGTGCCGGCACTGGAGAGAGAAGCAATCTCCCTCAAGTCCCTCTTCCACCACGTTCCTCTCTCCCGGCCTTGGATTCTCCTTCTTGTAGGCGAGGAGAATGTCTTTGCTCTGTGAGTGCTCGACCACACAGGCAACAACGCAGAGGCTGCAACCCATGCAGTATTCTTCTTTGGGGTAGACTCTCTTCATGTTATTCACCTGCATGTTTCAATCCGAGGATGTTCAGCTCCCGGTCCGTGAGACCCACGCCGCGGAGTCTCTCCCTGTTGCCCCGCAAGCTCTCGATGGCGTTGATACCCATGAGCCCCATCATCTCTTTGATTTCGTGGGCCCATCCTTCGAGAAGGTTCGCGAGCTGCTCGGCGGCTATCTCCACGTTCAGCCTCTTCGAGATGGTCGGATCATTGGTCGTTATCCCCCACGGACACTTGCCCGTATAGCATCTCTGGCAGACGGTGCACCCCACGGCGACTTTTGCCGCTGTTCCCAGGTAGACCGCGTCTGCACCGAGGGCGACAATCTTTACGACGTCAGCGCTGTTACGAATTCCGCCGGATGCAATGAGCGATACCTCGTTTCTGATCCCCTGTGATCGCAGCAGATCATCAACGGAGGCAATAGCCAGTTCGATGGGAATACCTACGTTATCCCTGATCATGGTCGGCGTGGCACCGGTACCCCCCCGCAGTCCGTCCACGACGATTGCATCCGCCCCCGCCCGGGCAATCCCGCTTGCGATCGCGGCAGAGTTGTGCACGGCCGCAATTTTCACGAAAACGGGCTTCTCATAATCTGTTGCTTCCTTGAGCGCAAAAATAAGCTGCCGCAGGTCCTCGATGGAATAGATATCATGGTGGGGCGCGGGAGAAATGGCGTCGCTCCCGACGGGGATCATCCTGGTCTCCGAAATGTCTTTGTCCACCTTCTCTCCCGGCAGATGTCCACCGATTCCGGGCTTCGCTCCCTGGCCTATTTTGATCTCGATGGCTGCAGATGTTTCGAGATAGGTCTTGCTCACCCCGAATCTGCCGGATGCGCACTGAACGACCGTGTTGTCTTTGAAAGAATAGAGTTTCTTGTGCAGTCCCCCCTCACCCGTGTTCCAGTAAGTTCCCTTCTCGGTGGCGGCCATTGCGAGAGCCTCGCATAAGTTCAGGTTAATCGCCCCATAGGACATAGCTGCGAAGAGAATCGGCACGTCACAGGTGAGTTGAGGCGCAATTTCCGTCTTCAGCTTCACTTCCCCGCTCTCCAGTCTCTCTACCTCGAGCTTCTCGGGCTTCCTTCCTATATAGGTCCTGAGCTCCATGGGTTCCCGAAGGGGATCAATCGAAGGGTTGGTAACCTGGGAGGCGTCGACGAGAATATTGTCGAAATATATGGGATAATCGAGTTCGCAACCGGTGGACGTCAGGAGCACCCCTCCGGTCCTCGCTTGTTTGTACACGTTTTTTACGTACCGGGAAGTCCACGTGGTGTGGGGCCTCAGCTCCGAGGAATTCAGCCGTATGGTAATACAGCGGGTGGGGCACATTGCCTCGCACCGGTGGCAGCCTGTGCAATTCTTATGCACCGAGTCCACCACGTCTGCCGCTTCCCGGAAAATATTCGACTCATAAGGACATTGCCTCACGCAGACGAGACACTGTATGCACCTATCCTGATCCCTTTCAACAA
Source organism: uncultured bacterium (assembly GCA_964347065.1). Lineage (GTDB taxonomy): Bacteria > Desulfobacterota > Deferrimicrobia > J040 > J040 > WVXK01. The sequence continues at coordinate 79,218 of CAYFXN010000002.1, forward strand.
AGAAGTCGTGAAAGTTCTCCGTCCAGAGGTTGCTGCTCATAACCATAATCGTCACCTCTTTTGCAGGATAATAAAAAACAACAAAATCAATTTACAGAGGATAAATTCAAGGTCCTTCCCGGACTAGAGGGACGTTTCCGCGAATGAATACCCTCGCAGGGAAAAATCGACCTTAAGATCCAGCCTGCTCCCCGTATACTCTTCGATCTGCCTGATTCTCTCAGAAAGGTTGTTCACAATATATTCGAAAAGATACGGACTCAGGGAAAATTTTAACACATTTTCATCACCGGAGGCGGTTCTTCTCAATATCTCCCTGAAGAACTCTGAACTCACGGATCCGACCTTCTTTCTCTTCCCGGAGCTGAAACAACTCTGGCAGCCCTCGAAGTAAACGGGGTATGGAGAGGTCCCGAGTCTCTGTCTGGTCATGGTCATCACGGAAAATTTTCCCAGCGGCCCGATGTCGTACCGTGCTTTCTCCCCCCTCATCGCCGAACGGACGGCCCGTTCAACCTCTTTTCTATGCTGCCTGTTTTCCATGTCGATAAAGTCGATGACGATGATACCGCCCAGATCCCTCAACCTGAGCTGTCGGGGGATCTCCCGTGCGGCCTCGAGATTGGTCTTGTAGGCGGTTTCCTCAACATCTTTCTCTTTGACGCTTCTGCCCGAATTAACATCGGTGGTAATAAATGCTTCCGTAATGTCAATGATGATGTAGCCCCCGGATGCAAGCTCCACCCGGTTCGAGAAAATCTTGCTCACGCTCTCCTCAACGTTATAGTGGTCGAAAATGGGCACCTTGCCCTTGTAAAGGAAGAGGTCTTCTTTCTTTTCAGAAGCGTAAATATTGAAGAAACTGATAGCCTTTTCGTAAGACGCCTCCGTGTCGACGACTATCCTGGTTACCGTGGCATCGTAGTGATCGCGCAAAAAACGTGTCACAAGGTCCTGCTCTGCGTAAAGGATACCCGGCCTCTTCATTTCCTTCGCCTTCTTTAAAACAATGGCCCAGTGTTCCTTCAAATTCTTCAGGTCTTCCCGCAACTCTCTCAAATTCCTGTTGGCTCCCACCGTTCTGACTATGATCCCCATGTTCGCGGGGAGGTTGAGCTTGGTCACCTGTTTTTTGATCTTTTCCCTTGTCTGCTCATCGGTTATTCTCTTCGATATTCCCGCCTTTCGCATCCCCATCATCAGCACGATATACCTTCCAGCGATAGAGACGTACGACGTCAGGACTGCACCTTTCAGAGGGGATTCGTCCTTCTCAACCTGGACGATCACCCTGTCCCCTTTTTTCATGTATACTTTTTCACCAGACTGGCTGTTTTTTCGCTTTCTCGTTTTCTTTTTGGAAATTAGGGCGGGAGGAAAGAACTCCGAAAAGGGCAGGAAACCGTTTCTCTTGCCACCGAAGCTTACGAAGGCCGCCTGAAGGGCCGGTTCTATGTTTTCCACTTCACCCAGGTAAATATTCCCGACGATTCCGCGCTCTAACTGATTCTCAATTTGCACGAGTTCGACGTCTCGCCCCGTTGCGATAACCGCTCTTCCCTCTTCAGGGAAAAAGGTGTTACATATTATCTTTCTCTCTTCCTTCCGCTTCCTCTGTGTCATCAACTCTCGGTTCCTATCGGGTGTCGCTTCCGGTGTGGGCTTTGCTTTTCTCCACTCTGTTCCCCCCGCGGGACTTGGCCACCTCGAGAGCCTCTTCGGCGGCCTCGATGAGGTCCGCGGGCTGCTCACCATCAACCTGGTAAGCCGAAACCCCTCCGCTCACGGTAATCGCTGCGCCATCATCTCCGTCGGGTATCGGGAAGCTCATATCACCTATAGTATTGCACAATCTGGTTCCATGAATATAGGCCTGCTCTTTCGTGGAAGCCACCATGACGACAACGAATCTGTCGTCATCGAACCTGGCCACGAAATCCCCTCTCCTCGTATTTTCCCTGACCAATGCAGCAATGTTTTTCACTGCCACCCCACCCGCAACGCGTCCGAAGGTATCCTTCAATTCTTTGTGTCCATCGATCTGCAACATGAGGAGAGAGAGGGGAAGCATATAGTTCTCGGCTTTTTTCAGTTCCCATACGAAACGCTGCACGAAGTAGTTTTTGCTGTACACATCGCACAGTTCGTCTTTCACATCGTCCAGTCCGGCCTCGAAAAAGATCCTCGCCTTGTCGTAAGAAAGAGCGATCATGTCTCCGATCATGGAAATGTATCGCTTCTCTTCGGGAACCTGGAAGGCCACGTCGGCCACGGCAATCGCCCCGTAGATTCCCTCAACCCCCATGATGGGGGCAACTAGGTCGGCCTTCAACCCCTTCCTCTCGAATTCCGAAATCGTTACCCTCGAATAACGCTCGAGGTTTTTGTAATCATCTCTATTCAGCGTCTTTCTGTGCTCCAGGGCGACACCGACTATGCCCTCGCCCAATTTGATCCTCAAAGAGCCGTTGAGTTCCGCCGGATACCCAGTCCCCATTTTCAGCAGATATAAATCATCCGTTTCCTTCAGGAAAAAGGCCACCATGCCGGCATTGAAAAAATTCTTCATCGCCCGGACTGCGATGAACGGAATGTCATCGGAAAAAACGTTGGTGGTCAGTTTCCTGATGATCTCGGGAATGAGTACGTTGAAACGCGCTAGTTTTTCCCTCTCTTCCTCAGACCGCAAAAGGGCCATTTTGAGGTTCCCAACCTCGCTCCGTAAATCGCCGAGTTCGTCCCTCAGGACCGAAACTCCCGTGACGAACTTTGTCTCGAGCCTCGAACTCGAGATGAAGTAACCGATGACGACGCCGATAACGATTCCCGCTACAAAAGTAAACCAGGCAAAAGTCATTTGGCACTATCCATGTTCAATTCCTTATCTACCATCACTTATCGTACAGATCAACCTCGCCCTTAACTATGTCATCGAGAATAGAGGGTATTTTTTTCACGCTGTCGATGACCACGTCAGCTCCCGCCTTATTGCCATTCGGGGAGATGAGGATGGAAATGATCCCGAGCTTCTTCGCCGTTATGATATTCTCCTCAACATCGTCGAAAAAGACGATCGACCCGGGTGCCACACCGAGATAGGAAATGAGCTTTCGAAACGGATATACCCCCGGTTTGGCCAGATAATCCATAAATTGTATGTCCAGCACCTCCTCGAAACACTGTTCGATGCCTAGGGAGGCAAGTACCCTCAAAGCGTAGTCGTGAGAGGCATTCGTAAAGACGTATTTCTGATAGGGGAGAGAGTTGAACATTGCGAGAAGTTCCCCGTCTTTCTGGATCATCCTCTCGATATCAACGTTGTGGACGTAAGCGAGATAATCACCGGGGTCGACGGAGTGGTTGAGCATCAATCCTTTGAGGGTCGTCCCGTGGATCTTCAAAAATCCTTTCCTCACGTTTCTCGCCGTATCGCGGTCCACATTCAGAGCAATGCTGACGTATTGTTCTATCCGTCCGTCGATAATTTCCCAGAGGCCAGCAGAGGGGGGATAGAGGGTATTGTCGAGATCGAAGACGAATTTTTTCCCCATCACTCTCCTCCAACGTCGATGAACTCAAAGGCAATCGAGGGGGATCCGATGTTTCCGAACATCTCCAGATCGTTTCCCGTGGTTTGGGCTCTGGCCATTAAACCCACGATATTCGCGGAAACAGCGAAAGTGCGAACGGGATACTGCTTTTTTCCCCCATCGAAGAAAATGCCCGAGGCTCCTACAGAAAAATCTCCTGAAACGGGGTCGGCGGTGTGAATACCCATGAAACCCGTCAAGAGAATTCCCCTGTTCAACTCTCTGAAAATATCCTCAAGGTTTGCCACTCCGGGCTCGATGTAAAGGTTTGAAATGCCGATTTCCGGACCTGTCTTGAAATTTTCCCTTCTGAGACTTGCCGTGGTAACCGTCCCAAGTTTTCCCCCCCAGTATGAATCGACCAGGTACTCTTTGCACACACCCTCTGTAACTATATCTACTCTCCGTGAACGCACCCCTTCACCGTCAAACGGGCAGGTCCCCGCCCCCTTTTCCATGAGCGGATCATCTACAATATTGATCTCTCGGGAAAAGACCTTCCTGCCCCGCGAGCCCGCGAGCATCGACTTGCCCAGCGCAACGTTCCTGCCGTTTACGGAGGGGACCAGAACCCCGAGTAGCTCAGTCATGGCACCGTTTTCTACGATCACGGGATATTTCCCCGTTTTGATCCGTCTTGCCCCGAGCATCCGCAAACCCTTCCTCGCCGCATCCCCGGCAACGCTCTCCTTGAGGTTCTCCATTTCCTCGAAGGTACCGGCAAAACCCAGGCCGAAACCGGTTTCAGACTGTCCTTTTTCTTCTGCGACTGCGTAAACGTATGCGAGGTAGAGAGATTTTTCGTATTCTCCCTGGATACCCCGGGAGCTTTTTATGTGGAAGGTGGAGAAGGTCTCCCTCAACGTTGCGTACCGCACATTCCGGATTCTTTCGTCCTTTTTCCGTGTGAGCATCTCCAGATCGATAGCAAAATCAACCTTGCTGTCCAGATCTGCGGGCTTGGTGGCTATGGACACCGCAACATCTGGGTACTCGTGCGGCCCCTCGGGAAGAAGGGCACTCTCGTCCTCGTCCTGGTATGACGCCGCAAAAACGGCGCCATCAACCATTGCCGAAAGAGACGCATCATCATCGGACATTGAATAGGCGTATCCAAGACGTTTTCCCTTCAGAAGCCGCACGGCAAAGGAGCTGGACTCGGAATCGGATATGAAATCCGCCTTTCCATCCCTCGATTCCACTGTCGCCCTTGAAGACTTAAGAGCGGAGATCTCGAAGTCCTCCACGCCCTTCTTTGCTATGAGGCGCTCCACCCTACCGAAGACCTTTTTCATATACCCCCTCTGCGCTGGTGAGCTCCAAAATCACCGCCGTCTCATCGCAGTCGGGAAACTGGGAGCACTTCAGACAATCCGTCCAGATCTTCTGTGGAAGGGTCGATTTGTCCACCTCCTGAAACCCGAATCGTTTGAAATAACCGGGGCGGTAGGTGAGGGCGAAAATTCTCTTGATGCCGAGAACCACCCCCTCCGCGATGCAGGCCTCCACGAGTTTCGTCCCCACTCCCCTGCCGGAACATTCCGTATAGACCGCTAGGGAACGAATCTCCGCCAGATCCTCCCACATTATGTGCAGTGACGACACGCCCATCATCTTGGCATTTTCATCGACGCAGACCAGGTAATCGCGTATGTGCTCGTAGATCTCGCTCAGGGACCGCGCCAGCATCTCGCCCTTCGATGCAAAACTCCCGATGAGCTTGTGGATCTCCCGGGCATCTGCAATGGTTGCTTTTCTGATCTCCACCGTCTCTACCCTTTTTTCAAAAGGTTCGCCGCATATTTTTTCGCCGCGTCGCTTACTCTCTCACCCGACACCATCCGCGCTATCTCGTCGATCCTCTCTTTCCGGGCCAGGGATTTTGCCACCGTTTTATCACCGTTTTCGCTCTTCACCTTTACAATTTTGATGTGGTGGTCCGCCAGAGCAGCAATCTGGGGGAGGTGGGTAATGCATATCACCTGGGCCGAGCCGGATATCTTTTTGAGCTTCTCACCGATAACTTCAGCCATCGAACCGCCTATCCCGGCATCCACCTCATCGAATATGAGGGTCCTGAACCTTTCCCTTCCCGCCACGGTGTTGTGAACGGCCAGCATGATGCGGGAGAGCTCTCCCCCCGAGGCGACCTGGACAAGGGGCCCCCCCTCGAAAGATGGAGAAGGAGAAAAGGAAATATCGACCCGCTCGAGTCCATAGGAGGAAAGACCCGCCCCATCATAATCCGTAAACACCAGTTGGAACAGCGCCTCGGATAGCCCGAGTTCCGCCAGCTCGCGAAGCACCGATCTCTCGAATGCAGAGGAGCCCTGGCGCCGTTTCTCGCTGAGCAGCCGCGCATGAGACAGCGTTTCCTCCCGGAGTGTTTCCTCCGAGGCGGTTAGATGATTTAACTTCTCAACGGAGCCCTGAAGCTCTTTCCTCTCCTCCCGGAGAGCGTCGACCTTCCCGGGCAACCCGTCGGGCATAACATCATATTTTCTCGACAGTCTTCTGAGCAGGCTGAGCCTCTCAACGAGCGTCTGGTAGCGTTCTTCGTCGATATCTATCTCAGAAAAACGGGTCATGAGATCCCTTGAAATATCCGTGAGTGCATGCATGTGCTCTTCCAGCTTTGCCGTAATCTCGTTGAGTGATGGGTCGAATCGGGAAACGGAACCCAGAGAGTCGACGCCCCTTTTTAACCGCGATACGGAACTGTCCTCACTCTGATCGATAACATCGACCGATTCCCTTATCGCCTCCCTGATTCTGGCGGCATTTTTCAAAACAGGTAATTCTTCTTCGATCTTTGCCTCTTCCCCCGGCTTTATATCCATGGCCGCCAGTTCGCCAATGCAGGCGTCGAGCCATTCTACCCTCCCGGCAATGTTGGGTGCATCCGCTCTCATCAACTCTATTTCCCGTATCACTTTTCTCCAGTTCCGGTATGCCCTCAGGAAATCTTTGTACAGGGGAATGTTTCCGCAGAAAGCGTCGAAAAGCTTTGTCGCATTCCTGGAGCCGAAGAGCCTCTGATACCCGTGCTGGCCCAGGATGCTCACCAGTTCCGAAGTGATCTCGGCAACGAACTGACCGGTTGCCGGCGATTCGTTTACGTAAATCCTGCTTCTTCCGAGGGGAGACACTTTCCTCCGCATGATGAGGGAATCGGATTGCGGCAGCCCTGCGATTTCCAGAGAATAGGTGGTTTCCTCGTCCCCCGTGATGTCATACACGATCTCCACGACACCCTCCTCGGCATCGGGAACGAGCGTTTGAGAGACCTTCTCTCCCAGGGCGAGTTTCAAAGACTCAATGAGGATGGACTTCCCTGCTCCCGTTTCTCCGGTGATAACATTCAACCCTTCTCTGAAATGAATTTTTACATCCTGAAGAACCGCTATGTTCTTTACGGAAATCTCAGTTAACAATCCGGGTCTACCTCTCCCCCCACTTCAACTTTGTCCTGAGGACCTCGAAGTAATCCTTGTAGGGCGACCTGATGAGTTTAAGTGGTGAATCAGACTTTTTCACCTCGATTATATCATCCTCTCTGATGCCGAAACCCACCTGTCCATCAAGGGTCAGCAGTATATCCGTCTCCTTGGTCCTCAGTTCTGCTCTCACCACCTTGGTATCGGGCAAAACAAGAGGCCTGTTGGTGAGTGTGTGGGAGCATATCGGGGTGATCAGAATGCATCGCATGTTCGGGTACACGATGGGACCGCCCGCCGACATGGAGTAAGCCGTCGAACCTGTGGGTGTCGATATGATAAGCCCATCTGCATTGAAGGTGGTGAGGTAGAGTTCGTCAACATACGTCTCTATGTCTATGATCTTCGCGAGAGCTCCTTTATTGATTACCACGTCGTTCAAGACGGTGTAATTTGCCACCCTCTCTCCGAGCCTGTGAACGTGGCAAACGAGCATCATTCTCTCGTCGTACTCAAACTCGCCGGAGAGAATGGCCTCCATCACGGAGTAGAGCTCTTCAAGGGTTATATCCGTTATGAACCCCAGGCTGCCCAGGTTCACCGCGAGAATCGGAACCCCGCTGGTTCCAACGACTCTCGCAGCTGAGAGGAGTGTCCCATCGCCCCCGATGGCGACGACTATGTCGGACATTTCAGGAATCCGTGACCGCAAAACGCCGTCGTCGGACCTCATTACCGTGGCCGTTTCCCGGTCGAGCACCACTTTTTTCTTTCTCTCTCCGATCCAGGCGGCCAGGGTGGAGACAACCTCAACGGCCCTTTCTTCAGTGTGTTTGGCTATGATTCCGATATTTTCCAGTGAACTACCCCTACAGCCCCCGAGGGAACCCTTTTGCTTTCTTTCCATACCGTATAATATTTATATTGAAGGAAATTTTATCAGAATTGCAAATTCATAAGAACGATTAATTTCAACCCCCAATCGGAAGGGGAATGCACCGTGGAACTTTTCGAGGATATCTACCTGAGGGAAAGAAAGAGGTCAGCGCCTCTTGCCGACAGGATGAGACCCGACACTCTGGATGATTTTTATGGCCAGGAGCATCTGCTGGGAGAAGGAAAGTTCCTCTCGTCGGCAATCTCGGCGAAAAATCTCCCCTCACTCATATTCTGGGGACCTCCGGGTTCGGGAAAGACGACCCTCGCCCGAATAATCGCCCGTGAACTGGGCGCTACATTTTTGAAGTATTCTGCAGTCCTCTCGGGGATCAAGGAAATAAAAGAGGCGATACGGCAGGGGGAATCCCTCAGGGCAAAAACGGGAAAGCCCGTAATTCTCTTCATCGATGAGATTCACCGGTTCAACAAGGCTCAGCAGGACGCCCTGCTTCCCCACACGGAGGATGGAACGGTTACCCTGATCGGCACGACCACGGAGAACCCTTCCTTCGAAATACGGGGCGCACTCCTGTCCCGCTGCAGGGTCCTCACCCTCGATCGGCTGGGCGATAAAGACCTGGAAAAAATTCTTCGTCGGGCGCTGAATCACCCAACTCATGGACTTGCGAAGGAGGGCTACACAGTCACGGAAGATGCGGGGAAGCACGTAATAGGAAGCGCAGACGGTGACGGCAGGGCCGTTCTGAACGCCCTCGAAGCAGCAACGTTCATCGCCATGACAAGAAATACCAAGAAGATCGACCTGACGGTGGCCGAAGAGGCGCTCAGGAAGAAAGCCCTTCTCTACGACAAATCCGGTGAGGAACACTTCAATCTGATCAGCGCCTTCCATAAATCTCTCAGGGGCTCGGATCCTGACGCATCCCTCTATTGGCTTGCCAGGATGCTTAAAGGGGGAGAGGACCCCCTGTACATCGCCCGAAGAATGATACGTTTCGCCTCAGAAGACGTGGGAAATGCCGATCCGGCGGCCCTCGGCGTTGCGATAAACGCCCACCGGACATACACCGTGCTTGGCTCCCCCGAGGGGGAACTTGCACTTGCCCAGGCCGCCATTTACCTGGCCTGCGCTCCAAAAAGCAACCGTGTATACCGGGCATTCAACCTAGCTTTGCGCGATGTGGAGGAAACGGGGGCACAACCCGTTCCCCTCCACCTGAGAAACGCTCCCACCGAATTGATGAAGGAACTGGACTACGGGAAGGGCTACAAATATCCCCACGATTACGGGAGCGGTTTCGTCGAGGAGAACTATCTTCCCGATCTTTTGAAAGGGAAAAAATATTACCTGCCCACGGAGCGAGGACGGGAGAAAGAGATCAAAAAGTCCCTCGAGCGGCTTTGGGGCAGAAAAGATCCGGATGATGAAAACAGTCCATAGTTCAAGGTTCAAAGTTTCCAGCTCACCGTTTCCCGTCGCCATGTTTGTTTTGTTGTACTGAGCTAAAGATGCGTTGACAAATCCTAAATGCTAAA
>CAYFXN010000002.1:88690-94260 GCA_964347065.1 uncultured bacterium
TTGAATTTGTTTAGGATTTAGGATTTCGTGCTCAGGGTTTACCAGCGAAACTCCCATTTTATTTCTCATAGCAGTGTCAAGTGATCTCCAACTGAGTACATTCGGGCCTTCTCCTGCTTTCTGGTTTTCCTCCGAACGATGAACTATGAACTCTGGACTGGTTTTCTATTCCGCACTCTGCATTCCGATTTCCGCATAACCATTCAGTCACTATGGTCTGCTTCTCCTCTGAACTCTGAACTATGAACGATGGACTTGGTTTCTAATCCGCATTCCGAATTACCATCCGGACCGATTTGCTGCTCTCTGTTTTCCTCTGAACTATGGACTACTGTTATTCTGTATACCTTCCTATTTGCCTTTTTCCTTTCTGATGAAGTAACTCTCAACGAGGTAAAAATAGAGGGGCAAGAAAATAACGATCACCACCACCTTGATGACATGGCCGGCGCCCTGAAAGATGGATGGGACCAATAAGTTCAGCACCCTTTCTGCGATGAAACCGGAAAAAAGTGCCAAAATGATTGCGAGCAATAACGCCAATGCCAGTTTCGCTGTTTTAAGCAGGAAACCCATAGTAACGTTTCCCGGTACCCGTTTTAAGACCGCCGGAATGAACGGAAGAACCTTCCCTATATGATTTTATTACACTTCTGCTCCTCTTGGTATTTGCACCCAGACAAAACCACATTTCTGGTAATCGAACTCTCACATCACGACGCATTCATGCTATCGCGAAAGGAAGAGTGAACAATCACGCACCTATTTCCCGTACGCGTAAAAACCATCACCGCTTTTCACCCCGAACTTGCCCCCCTCCACGCGCTTGACCAGCACCTGGGGCGGTCTGAACCTCTCCCCGAACGCTTCAGTTAGCCCCCTGGATGCCATGAGTATCGTGTCAAGGCCGATAAAATCGGAGAGTTCGAACGGTCCCATCGGGTGATTGAAAGCAAGTTTTACTGCTTTGTCGATGTCGCTCATTGTAGCAACTCCCTCCTCGAGCACCCGGTAACATTCCAGGAGAAAAGCTGACAGCACTCTCGTGGTGACGAATCCCTGCCTGTCCCTCACGATGACAACCTCTTTGCCAGCGGTTTCAGAAAGTGCAACGGTTTTCGTAAGGGTATCCTCGGATGTTTCGACACCGACGACGATCTCGATGAGCTTCATGCGTGGCGCGGGATTGAACCAGTGCATGCCGATCACCCTCTCGGGACAGTCAGTAGCGCCGGCTATAGCCGTTATCGAAAGCTCTGAGGTATTGGTGGCGAATATGGTTTCCGGGGGGGATACCCGGGAGACAGCAGAGAATATCTCTTTTTTCAGCGGGAGGATTTCCGGTACCGCCTCGATGACGAAGGAGCAACCCCTGGCCGCATCAAGAAGAGAACCCGATAAACGGAGCCGCGCCACAGCCTCTTTCACGGAGCTCGCATCCATCAGGCCCTTTTCCTCCATCTTTGCCAGATCGGACCTGATTTTTACGCCCGCCCCTTCCAGGATCTCCTCCTTAACGTCGATGAGAGCCACCTCGATTCCCGAGCAGATCAGTGCTTGTGCGATGCCGGTCCCCATAACGCCGGCTCCAACCACAACGATTTTTTCCCTCATAGGCAACGCCTCCTTGACTCGTATTACCAAACCGGGAACGGGCCATGTCCCCGACGCCGCACACTGCGACCCTCCCGTTAAAGCACCACATTCGGGACACCGATATCAAGAAAAAAACCAGGTGCGACGGCCGCTTCTCAGGCGGAAGTCGGAACCTGGAAAGAGTTCATTTCCGATATTTATTCCGGTCATCCGGGGAAAAATTCAGCCTGCCTTGATCATCTCCTTCAGCCGTATGATGTTGACCTCGTGGTCCTTTTCCTCTTTCGCAATGGTTTTGAAAATCCCTGCGAGCTTCTCATCGGAACTCTTCCTTGCAAGGTCCGAGTAGTAGTTATGGGCGTACCTTTCCGCGTCCTGGGCAAAATCGAGAATGCTCTCGGCGCTCGAATCAGCGGAGATCCCCCACTTTTCCAGTGCCTTCTCGAGCCTCGAGAGAGCCTCCTTCCGGTGAGCCTTGATGATGTCTACTTCCCACGGGGATTCCATCGCCTCCCTGTCGAAGCGAGAAAATATCTCCACCAGTGTCGCAATGTGGGATTCTTCCCCCCTCGCGAGATATCTCAGTACTTCCAGAGATTTTTCATCGTATACTTTGTTTGCAAGGTCCTGATAGACGATCATGGACATAAATTCCATCGTTATAGAAGACTCGATCAGACGCTTAATCTCCATCTCTTCCCCCGGTGATGTTTCTTAAATTATACAACTTATCGATTTGGCTGATTGATGAAAAGATTTTGTACAGATTTCAGCGGATGATAGAATAAAAATATCGAACAAGGGCGTATCGCATGGATCCATTAAAAAAAGAACTGTTGAAATATGAAAGAGCATTGAACCGTTTTTTTGGAATCCCCGCCTCCGAGAGAAAACCCAAGGACAGAGAAAAACTTCTCACCATTCTCGGCGTTCCGAAACCAAACGAATTCTTGAACATGCACATACCGCTCTGGCAGGCGAGAATGGATGAGTTGCTCGACCCCACCAGCACCGACATGCTTCCCATCAGCATAGGCCATTCCTATGTAAATTGGGTACGGGGAGCAATCCGGACCCTGCCGAGGGAATCGAGGGTAAAGATATTCAGCTCGAAGGTGAAATTGACGGGATTGAAAAAAGCCATAAGTGAGCTTCTGGGAAAGATCAAGGGGAAAAAACCGCGCGATTTCTATGTTGAGAACGTCCAGCTCGTTGAAAAAGTTCACAAAGACACCCACATAACGGTTGTTGACGAAAAGGGAGATAAACATGACCTCTACATCTCCCGGTTCGGGTGCATCGGCGAATACATCTACGGGGGCCTCCCCGAGATTCTGGATCTCTCCACGCAGCCCATCCAGTTTCACGTTACCCCCCAGGGGGAAGAGATCCTCCTAAAACCCGTCGAGAAGGGTCACAACATTTACCTCGACGACTCCCTGTCACCGGAATTTATCCTGGAGAACTGGGAATGGATAACGCAGGGAGTTGCGCGGTGTGACGCGCTGGGTGACGTTATCGGCTCAGCTCTCAGGTACGGCCACTACATCGCCACGAAGGACAAGAAAGTCTACACGATAGACAACATCGAAATATTCCACCTCAGCAGTCAGGACGTGAAGATCCACGAGCCGGTGTACGATTTTCTCCCGAAAAAAATCTACCCGAAAGATTCGCGGAAACGAAAGTCCCTGAGCGACAGAATGCAGAAGTCTTACGGAGTCGCTTATGAAAAGGAGATTGCGAACATCAAAGAGAACTGGCCCTCCATCGAGCGGTACCTTTCGGAAATGAAACGGTATATCAGGGAATACACGGGCGATCCCTTCGAGCTGACCCTCTCGAAGATAAAAACCAACTTGAGAAGAAAACGGTTGTGACCGGCAGGCGGGTTTGAATGGCAGAGCGGGAAATAGGCCGTCACCATTCGTCACTGCGCTCCTTTTTCTCCTTTCTCTGGCGCTTCTGTCCTGTTCCGACTTCCTTAAATCAAGTTCCCCAGAGCGGGACGGGAAGATAAGCGGCGACGTTTCAGCAGTTGTCCACGTCTACCGCGATTCCTGGGGCGTTCCCCACATATATGCGGACGACATCTCTGACCTGTTGTATGCCCAGGGTTTCGTCCACGCCCAGGAACGCCTCTTCCAGATGGATGCAGAGCGGAGAATTGCATCGGGAAGGCTCTCAGAGATACTGGGCGGAAAAACCCTCCCCATAGACATCCTCTTCCGGACCCTCGGGCTTGCGAGCCTTGCTCAAGAGATATACGCCGGAATGGGGGGGAGGTCGAAAGTGTTCATCGATAGATACACGGAGGGTGTCAACCGGTATCTGGAAAGCGCCACAGTCTTCCCGGTGGAATTCAGATTGCTCCGCTACTTTCCTCAAAATTTCAGGGGAAGCGATGTTCTCCTGCTGGCACTCTTCAAGAGCTTTGGCCTCTCCCAGTGGCTGGAAAAATTCGCTTACCACTCCGTCATGATTAAAGCGGGGGCACGGCACTTCGAGGATATAAATCCCTTCGAAAGGGACCTCTGGCATGTAGATGTCACATCGCCCCGGGCAGAAGGGGAGAAGAACCCCGCCTTCCGTGGCCTCGCGGAGCTCCTTGATGCGGTATCCACAGTATCGCCCTTCCCGATAAGCGGTGGCTCTAACTCCTGGGTAATCTCCGGGAACAAAAGCAGTGACGGCAATCCTTACCTCGCCAACGACCCCCACCTTCCGCTCAGCGCCCCATCGGTATGGTTCGAGAACCATCTCGTATCTCCCGAACTCAATGTATACGGATATTCCTTTCCCGGCGCCCCCTTCGTCATCATAGGATTCAACGAAGAGGTTGCATGGGGATTTACGAATGTCATGCTCGACGATGTATCCTTTTTCATCGAAAAAGAGGCGGAAAAGGGAGAGACCTACCTGTACATGGGGAGGGAGGTTCCCTATGGAAAATGGCGGGAAGAAATTCAGGTGAGGGGCGATAGAGCACATGTCCTGGAAGTTCGGAAAACGGTCCACGGTCCGGTCATCGCAGACCTTATTCCTGGAATGGACGGGGCATTTGCCTTCCGCTGGACGGGTCAGGACGCAACGGGAAATCACATCAGATCGCTCTACCTCCTGAACAGGGCAACCAATGCCCGGGATATCAAGGACGCGCTCTCTCATTTCGAGCTGTCCGCCCAGAACGTGCTGTACGCCACGCGAAGGGGGGACATCGGATATCAGCTGGCGGGAAAAATTCCCGTGAGGAAGAAAAACCACCCGCCGGTGCCCGTTCCCGGCGACAGGGGGGAGTTTGACTGGGTGGGTTATCACCCCTACGCGGACAATCCCTCGGACCTGAACCCCTCCGACGGCTTCATAGCCACCGCCAACTTCCCCCCCGTTCCCCCGGGAAGCGGGATGTACATATCGTCGGTTTATGAGCCCCCCGCGAGGGGAAAAAGGATAATCGAGGTTCTCACGGGGAAGGATAGTTTCTCTCCCGAAGATCTGAAAAACCTCCAGAACGACATCTTTTCCCTACCTGCAAGAAAAACGGTGCCACTCATTCTGAAGTCGGCAGAACCCGGAAAGGGCGACGACCTGGCATACGGAAAGGCATTGATGATGCTGCGGGACTGGGACCTGAAGATGAGCGAGGATTCCCTGGGAGCGACCATCTTTTCCGTGTTCTATGAAATGCTCATCGACCGGGTATTTCTCGATGAACTGGGAGAAGAGGGGCTCAAGGTCTTCAAGCAAACTCTGAGAGTGCCCGCTGTCTCCCTCGACCACCTCCTCTTCGAAAACCCTGGCTCGGTATGGTTCGATGACGTAACGACCACAGAGAGAGAAACCCGTGAACAGATCGTGGCCGACACATTCAAGGAGACCGTCGCCTTCCTAAAAAAGCGCCTGGGAGAGAATCCATCGGGCTGGAGGTGGGGAGCGCTTCACAGAATCATTATGCGACACCCATTCGGCGAAAA
>CAYFXN010000003.1:0-83350 GCA_964347065.1 uncultured bacterium
CCGGTCAAGCTGGCTGATCAGGCAATATGCATCGGTCCTCCAGAAAGCAAGGACAGTTACTTAAACGTTCCCTCGCTTCTTTCTGCAATCGAGGTGACAGATGCCGACGCAGTACACCCCGGCTATGGTTTTCTTGCTGAAAATGCGGCCTTTGCGGAAATTTGTGAAAACTACGGTGTCAACTTTATCGGGCCTCCCTCCTCGGTTATTCGTCTCATGGGGAACAAGATTGAAGCGAGGAAATTGGTGTCATCAGTGAAGGTTCCCATATTACCGGGAAGTGAGGGCCCCGTTGTGGAAGAAGAGGAAGGAATGGCAATTGCGAAAAAAATCGGATTTCCCGTGATCATAAAAGCCGCTGCCGGAGGAGGCGGGAGAGGAATGAAGATAGTGCATTCCAATGCGTCATTTCTCAATGCGTTTTTAACAGCTCAATCCGAAGCTCTCGCGGCATTCGGGCTTCCGGATGTATACATAGAAAAGTATTTCGAAGATGCACGGCATGTGGAGGTGCAGGTCCTTGCAGATTCTTCCGGCAGCGTAATTCATCTCGGTGACAGGGACTGTTCTGTGCAGAGGCGCCATCAAAAATTGCTCGAAGAGGCGCTGGCTCCTGGAATACCTGCGAGATTGAGAAAGAAAATCCATGCAGCAGCGGTAGAAGTTGCAAAGGCGGTAGATTATGTTAGCGCAGGGACTGTAGAATTTCTTTACATTCCCGATAAAGAATATTTCTTCTTGGAGATGAATACGCGGATTCAAGTGGAACATCCGGTAACGGAAATGATAACGGGTATCGACCTGGTAAAAGAGCAGCTGAAAATTGCTGATGGGAAAAAGCTGAAAATCGAACAGGCCAATGTTCGTTTCAAGGGACATGCAATAGAATGCAGAATAAATGCTGAAGACCCCGAAAAGTTCATTCCCTCACCCGGTTTGGTGAAAACATGTTATCTTCCAGGTGGATATGGAGTGAGGGTGGACACAGCGATGATAAACGGATATATAATACCGGCTGATTATGATTCTTTGATCGCAAAGGTTGTATGCTGGGGTGAGGACAGGAAAGAAGCTATTTCACGTATGAAGAGGGCTCTTGACGAGATCGTTTTTGAAGGTGTACAAACGACTGTTGGGTTTCAGAAGAAGATACTGAGCGATCCGGATTTCGTTGAGGGTAAGTTGAGCACGAGATTTATCGAAAAGTACGGGGGAAGCTGATTTGATCACGTGGATATACGATTTCGATCTCTCTCCTCATGAGAACGTACAGAAGGATAATCTCATCTTCGACGCTACCGGTGAGCTTGCTTCACCTGTGGTTGTTAGGGTCCATACTTTTCGGGATTATTGTGCAACGACCGGTTACTTGACCCGGTTACATGGGAAGACTAAGGAGAAATTTAAACGGAGTGCAGTTCCTCTCCTGCGACGCATAACAGGAGGAGGAGTGGCTTTGCATGGAGATGACCTCTGTTTTTCCCTTTTCTTCAATGGCGGCCCTGCGTTGAATCTCATGTACCGTTCCTGTGTCATGGAAATCAGGAGAATCGTCATGGTAATATTAAACAGGAGCGGCGGAATCCCCGTCAAACCTGGGAACATATCTCGTTTTAAAAGACGTGAAAGTGAGTTTTGCCTTCGCGCCGCAGATGAGGGAGATATTTTCTTGGGTGGTGAAAAAATTGCGGGCTTTGCCGGACGGGTCCGAAAAAACCGGTTTCTCATTCATCTTCAGCTTATAACGCCCGGTTGGCATCGCGATATGATAAGGAGCGTTGCGGGCATTCAGCTGAACGTTCCAGTGGAGTTTCCCGCATTAAAAAAGTTTGTTTTTTCAAAACCTTTTTTGGAAAACATGAAAGAAGAAGTTGAATATGCGTTCTCTAGCCGGTTGGGGTATTGTTCTACAATATCTAAATGTTTAAACGTATAGGTGGTTCTCATTGAGTATATTTGACAACATCAAGAAGCGGCTCAAGCCAGTCGATGAGGTGAAGGAGCTCAGGGAGAAGATAAAGAGATCTCCAAATGATCCGACTCTGCACCAGAAATTAGCTGAGCGTCTCATAAAAAGGGGAGAATATTCGGATGCTATTTCTGAATATTATACTGCCGCATCCCTTTTCGAGAAGAGCGGATTCGGTTTAAAATCGATAGCTGTTTTGCGACAATGCCTCAAGATTGACCCCGGCAACATCGATACGGAAAAAAAGCTGATTTCAGCACTGGTGAGTAATGGCCTCACCGGTGATGCCATATTTGAATTTCAGAAAATTATAGGCGATAAAAGCTTTTTCCATGATAGCTCCTCGCGGGAAGATTTTATACGATATTGCATCACTCTTCTCGGAGACATCCCAGAGATACATACATATGTGATAAATGACTGTCTCGGCGCACACAATAGCATGGGAATCATTTCCTCGGTGGAAAAAACGGTGCCCCAAATTATTTCCCGTAGGCAGCTGGAAAACTTTCATACATTCCTAGAGGGTGTCACATTGGAGGTAGATGATCCATCGGGAATTTGGGAGGTTTACGCGCTATCACTTCTTTCTTCAGGATTCAAGGAGAAGGCATTTGAGGTTCTGGAAAAAATAGAGAACGCGGGAGACCTCGATGATGATAAACAGAAAACTATCGAGGATGTGAAGGCTTATTTTGCAGAGGTGGACTCCGACGAATCGTTTCCCCGATATTTTTCATCAGTTTCAGAATATCTAGAGAGTTTAAAGCAAAAGGAAGAGCAAATCGAGCAGATCGAGGTGGAAGAAGAAAAGGAGGAAGTTTCCGAGGGGGAGGAGGACATTGGAGCGGTGCTCGATAAATTGAGGGAGAAAGTTGAAACCGAGATAGGAGAAGAAGACTTAAATGCCCGATACAATCTCGGCATCGCGTTTAAAGAGATGGGATTGTATGAAGAGGCAATAAGGGAGTTTGTTCTTTCAAGCAGGGACGCCAGTCTCCATTTTTCCTCGATGGTGATGTTAAAAGATTGTTATGAAAGTTCAGAAAAATTTGAGGATGCCATTACGATAATAAATGAGCTGCTGGAAAGAGGGGGAAATGAACAACAGGTGGAACTCGATCTCATGTACCAGAAGGCAAAGATATTCGGTAAATCGGGGGACATGGAAGAAGCGAAGGCATTGTACATGCAGATATATGAGGTTGATGAGCATTTTCGCGATGTGGCAGATAAAATAAAAAATAGCTAGCGTGGCGAACAATTGTTTTTTTACCGATACTGTGATATAAACCGTGATGGGCGGGCGTAATTCAGTGGTAGAATGCAAGCTTCCCAAGCTTGACGTCGCGGGTTCGACTCCCGTCGCCCGCTCCAACCTGTTCCACCTGTTTTTCAAATTCGGTTACTTGTTACTTTTTATCTCCCGGATAAGGCTATAATGGCAAGAAATCGAAAGATACTGCTCTTTTTTTTTGCAATCCTCTTTGGGATCATCATCACCGTACTTTTCGTTGTATCTCTCAATAAAGAGTACCTTTTTTCAAAACTTGTAAACTCGGCGAACGAAAAGTTGTATTCCTACGGGTACGCTTTCCGCTATGATGATGCGGAGATAGCAGTTTTCCCTCCGCGGTTTTCTCTTACGGGCGTTATTATTCTCAATCGAGAAAATGGAAACCGCGTCCTCGAAGCCAAAAGATCCTACCTTTCAATAAGGCCATTAAACCTGCTCTTTCACGGTGCTTCTCCCCTTAGCATTTATGTTGAACAGTTCAGCGGAAAAGTGGATGGAAAATTGCTAGACCTGATTTCCCGTCCACCGCGAAGTGGGAGGAAAAGAAGGCCCCAAAAGTCATTTATTCCCACACTGGTTTTGAAGGAGGGCTCAATTGAGATAATCGACCCATGGAAATCGATCATCGGAGCCAGATTATCGATACAATCCCTCTTATTAAGTGGAAATCTGTTGGAGGGGTTGGGCGTTATCTACACGACGGGGGAAGATGGGATAACGGCTACGATAAGGCACGATGGGGTCGAATACCCTCTTCGGGTAACGGCGCTTCACCTCAATTCCCATATTCTGGCAAAAAAAATTGACATAAAGAAAATGACAGTGAATTCGCCGTTTATCAACGTATCACTCCGGGGGCGCTACGATGTGTTGAGGGAAAAACTGAAAGGTGAGGTGACGGGCGATATAACGCCAGATAAGATTGCACGTCAATTTCACATTGGTGCTCTGGAAAGCCTGTTCGAAGGCGGAAGTGTTTCTTTTTCAGGTGATGCTGCTTTGGAAAGAGAAAAGGTCAAGGTAGGCTTTGATACGGAATTGGTTAAATTACGGATCAAAGGATTCGAGTTCAATGGCTCCACCCGATGTGATTACGATAATGGAATGGTTGCGCTGAGAAACCTTGCCATCGATACGCCGGCGGGGAAATTGAACGGAGATATGCGTTTTGATTTCTCAAGCCTTAGCGGTGAGGGCGAGCTCGACATCCAGGATTTTTCACCGGGCAGGTTGGTTGATTATTTCGTCAAGGAAGCGGTAATAGGAGCCGGGGGAATAGGAAAAGGTCACGTATCCTTCTCTTCCCCGAAGAAGGGTACGGTCATTATGAAATCAGCGCTGCATATGGAGAGGGGTTTTAGCCTTTTGTTCAGGAATATGAATGAGAAGATTGAATGGGCTGAGCCTGTTGAGCTGATAATCGAAGCGTTTCTCACCGATCTTTTCAAAAACCCGGGTATAGAGCTCAACCGGCTCGTCATTGCAGACAGGGAAAACAGGATATCGCTTTCGGGAGATCTCAACCTGAACGAGAGAGAAGGTCGTCTGGTTGGAGAGGTAGACATAAGGAGGGTAAAATCGCTGGGATTAAAGGGTATTTTCGCCAAGTCAGGTGCTATCAGGGGAAACTTCCTCGCATCCGGCAACCTGTCCAAACCTCTGGTTGAGTCGAGCTTTTCCTTAAAAGATCTCTCCTTCAGCGGCCTTCCGGCTGGAAACGCATTCATCAAGGGATCGGGGATACTGGGGGGCAATATATCGCTGATCGCAGACTATTCGTCGAGCATCGGAAACATAACGTTTACCGGAACATATTTTCCGTATGAGGAGCTCTATTTTACGGGGAGCCTCAATGCCGAAAAAGTCGATATCAGTTCTTTTTTCTCGGACAGTTTTATGAAAAAAGAGCTTTTTGACTCCTTGCGGGTGCGTTTTCCCCTTCTCTTTCCCGTTACCGGCACGGTTTCATTCTCTGGAGACGTTGCGTTAGGAAAAGATACTATGAGAGCCGATGGAAAATTGCATAGCGATGCACTTCGCTCTCCAAAGCTGATTTTGCAATCAGTAACGGGCAGCATAGATTATGATGATGGCAACCTCAGTATCGAAAATATCTCCTTTACCACATTCGGTGGACAGGTAACGGCGAAGGGAGCAATCGGTGAGGATCGACTCGAGTTCCTCGGCAACTTTTCGAATATCGATCCGAATGCTCTGGGTCACCTTATTTCTGAAGATGGGAAGGGGATAGGCGGTGAGAGTGTCGAGGGGGCTTTTCACCTGCTCCACAGAGGGAAAACCTTCGATAAGCTCGACATACACCTGACGTCTGAACGGATTACGTTCCAGGGTGCCGATCTCACCGGTATCATCGTGGATGGAAGGAAGATCGGGAACGTCCTTTCTCTTACGCTCTCTACGTCCAATGATCTTGTTAAACTCCTTGCAGATTTTGATCTCAACAATTCAGAGCTTTTCTGCAAGGTCGATTTTATAAATTATCCCGTTAACGTCACCGATGAATCCATTGATACCAGGCTGGGAATATTCGGGATAGGTGTATCGGGTTCTGCGACAATTTTACATGATGAAATATCAAACCTGCTTGGGTCGCCATCGGACATGCTTTTCAAGGCTGAAACAGTAAAAATCGATTTTATGGCAGCTCCTTATTTAACCTCTTACAAAAAAAGCCTCCCCGAATTTCACATAAGCGGGAAAAAAGGGGAAGGGGGGATATTGCTCAACATAACGTCGCCTAAAGCAGAAGGTGAGGTCGTTGCCCTGATTGAACAACGGGAAAAGGAAGGAATACATTTTCGAGTACGGGGGAAATTAAATTCCGGGAAATTGCCTGTTGTTTTGCCATCGAAAATTCTGGGAAATATACAATCCGATCTATTGATAGATTTTGAGGGTTCCCTTTTGTCCTTTCCCAAAAAGAACGCGGGCCGGTTTGTTTTACAAAATTTGAACTTAGAATTTCCCGGAGAAAGTGTCAAAGGGGATGATATCGCAATTCTGTTTGATGAAGGAGATATCACAATCGAGAGATCATCAATCAGTGCGAATCAAAAAGAATTTACGATCTCAGGGAAGTCTGCCCTGGAGGGCAATATTGACCTTTTCCTGTCCGGTGAATATGATGCCGGCCTCGTTAACATTGTTGTCAAAGATGTGTTCGAAAAAATCAGCGGAAAAGTTGTAGGTGATATACGGTTGACGGGAAAGTTCCCCGACGTGCAAGTTTCAGGTCAGGGCGTTGGAAAAGACGTATTTATAAAGTTTACAGGTTTCAAACATTCACTGGAGAATGTGACAACCAATGTGTCATTTTTCAAGGACTATATCCTTTTCGATTCGATAAGTGGAACTATGTCGGGAGGGGATCTCGAGGGATCGGGGGAGATACGTATTCTGAAGGAAAGTCCCGTTAACCTCTCTTTCAGTGCAGATTTCTACGGCGTCAACTTATCCTATCCTGAGGAATTGCCATCTAAGCTGGAGGGTTCGATAGAGCTCCTGGGTCCGGTTGACAATCTTTTCTTGCGGGGGGAGATCTTTGTGGACAGGGCAGCCTACGTCACGCCAATCTACCCTGAAAAATTTCTCGTCGATATTAGAAAAAAAATCGCGAAGTTCAGTGCCCCCGTAGGAAGATTTTTCGCTATAAACTTCGACCTCGAGTGTGTGTCTGACGGAACGATTGTTGTCAAAAACAACATTGCTGATGCCACGGCAGGCGGGACCTTTCGCGTGCTGGGGGATACTTCCCGCCCGATAATAATCGGTACCTTTGAAACGGTCGAGGGGGAAGTCGAGTTCAGGGGGACGCAGTATATGGTTGAAAGACTCAACGTAGACTTTGATAATCCCCTTTCGAACAACCCGAAAATAGACGCTTTCGCGAAGGCGGAAAAAGGGGATTACACGGTTTATGTAGAGGTAACGGGCAGGCTCGATAATTACTCCGTTGAACTGTATTCGGAACCACCTCTTACGAAAACCGATATCGTCAGCCTCCTCTCACTGGGTGTCACAACGGAGGCGTATGCCGCCAATGGATCATCGGTTACCACAACCGGGCTGGCAACCGTTGCGCTTTCTCCTTTGAAGTCCCAGATCGAGGAAGGTATCAGGACTTTTACCGGTTTTGAGAGGTTTGCAGTGGAATCGAACTACTCTTCTGTGACGGGAGTCGTTGAGCCCACGGTTGTGGTCGGAAAAACCGTCGGTGACCGTTTTTCCATGGACATCTCCACCTCACTTGTCGGTACAGGCACGACCAATGTCATTGGCGAATTCAAACTGATCAGGGACCTTTACTTCAGAGGTGACTGGACGGGGGGCGGAACTGCCGACGAAGGTGAAATAGGAGGCGAGCTGCGGGTGAGAAAACGGTTTCACGGCTTTTCGGATTTTGCTGAGAAAATGTTCGGCGGGGAAGGCTGGTGAGGGGGAAGCGCTTAGGGTTCATAATTTCAATTCTTGCGATCTCCCAACTTTTACTTATATTCGTCAAGCCGGTGTTCTCCGGTGAGGATATTTTCGGGAAAAGAGCGAGGGATATAAGATTCGCGATTGATTCTCCCTTCCAGATATCCTATCTCGAGCTCGTAAATCTTCTGTCGATTGCTCCAGGCGAGGTCGTTTCCCAAGAA
Source organism: uncultured bacterium (assembly GCA_964347065.1). Taxonomy (GTDB): domain Bacteria; phylum Desulfobacterota; class Deferrimicrobia; order J040; family J040; genus WVXK01. The sequence continues at coordinate 7,928 of CAYFXN010000003.1, forward strand.
AGCATCAGAAAATCCGTGAGCAGTCTGAATGAAAAAGGCATATTCGAAAGGATATCAGTATATGGTGAGGTTGAAGACACACAAGTTGATCTCGTTTTCTTGCTGGAACCTTCCGTGTCGATTGGCGCGATTACGGTGGACGGAGTGAAATATTTTTCGGAAAAAGAGGTGATATCGAAATTGAGGTTACGGCAGGGAAAGCTTTTGACTTCGGTTGTTGCCGATGACATCCGGAGGAGGTTAGAGGGTCTCTACAGGAAAAACGGATACTTTGAGGCGAAGGTGGAAATCAAAGTTGCCTGCAGCCTTGAGGAGGGAACCAGTGATGTAATGATCAGAGTAAGCGAGGGCCGAAAACCGAGATTAACCCTTGCAGACATTCGGGGAAATGTGGCCCTTTCTGATTCAGAAATCATGGACGTGCTGAATGTGGTGGTTGGTCAGACGCTGAATTTGCAAAAAGTTAATAGAAGGATCGAAAAACTTACGAAGATATACAAAAAGAAAGGGTATCTTCTCGTGAGGATAAACGATCCGGATATATCAAGGGTAAAGGATGATACGAACCTTATCGTGGTTGTTGAGGAAGGGGAGCGGTTTGAGATTGAATTTATCGGGAATGAGCGGTACAGCAAGGGAAAGCTCACATCGGTTTCGGGGATCTATACCGATACGACAAATTACGAAGGCGGAATCGTTGATGCAATAAAAGGAAAAATAGGGTCCTTTTACGTCAACAAAGGGTTTCCCTTTGCGAAAGTAGATGTTGCTTTCAACCGGGAAACAAAAAAAATTACCGTTCGGGTCGATGAAAGGGGGAAAGGGTTGATAAGAAGTATTGAATTCGAAGGAAACACTAACACCAGTGGGAAAGAACTCAAAAAAGTGATGGATACGGCCGAGAGGGGCTTCTTCTCTTTTTTAACCGGTTCGGGGATCTACCGGGAAGAAGTTTTGGATAGCGATCTTGAGAATCTCAGGGGGTATTACCAGTCGAAGGGCTTCCCGAACGCCAGCTTAACCGTTGGAGAGATAGAGGGTCCCGAAGAGGGCAAGTTGAACGTGAAGATTCATGTTCTTGAGGGAATACGCTACACAATCAGGGATATTGATCTGAAGGGGGTTGCTTTTTTTACCACCCGCGAGATTTGGAGTGTTCTGGTGAACCTGCCTGGAATCCCAATCGACTATGTATCGGCATATGCCGATTCTTTAAAGATCCAGAAATTGTATTTTGACAAGGGATTTTACGATTGCAAAGTGGCAGTTTCTTTTATAACGGATGAAGAGACATCTCAAATCGACGTAGTTTATACCGTTTCAGAAGGGGGGCAGTTTGTCCTCGGCAAAGTTCTCGTTTCGGGAAACAGCAAGGTATCATCGAATGTTATATTGAGAGAACTCAGAACGAAAAGGGGGGAAGTGTTTGGAGAAGCCGATCTTTTGAGGTTACAGCAGCGACTCTACAGAACCGGGCTCTTCCGAAGCGTCAAAACGCGAAAAATCAAAAATTACGAGAATAAGGAGATCAATCTGCTCATGGAAGTTGAGGAGTCGGATGCACTTGTTCTCGAGGGTGGCTTCGGATACGGAACCGATACAGGGTACAGGGGGAGTTTCGGGATGGCTCATAAAAACATCAACGGACTGGGGCGCAGAGTCGACGGAAACCTCATTGTCTCTGAAAAAGAAAACAAATTTGCACTTGACCTCACTGAACCATGGTTGCTGGGCTATAACGTAGATGGTGGGCTGAATTTTACCCTGCAGACCACGGAGGAGGAAAGTTTTACCCTGGAAAAATATTCCCTCGGAGGTTCGTTGACGAGAAAATTCTGGGAAAGATCATCGATATCATTTCAGGTGGAATTTACCCGGGATCAGACGAGGAATGTTGCTGCCGGTGCCATTATTTCTCCCGAAGATGTGAGGGATGATAGGGTAATCCTCTTAAGGCCCATTTTGGTCCTCGATCAAAGAGACGACCCTTTCAATCCCCGCAGGGGAACGTTTAATTCTCTCGTAGGAGAATTTGCTTCGGGGTTCATCGGATCGGATATCGAATATTGGAAGGTTACGGCGCAAACTGCGGGTTATCTGAGGTTGAAGAGGAATCTTATTCTCGCGCTCTCTGGAAGGGGAGGTTATGCGCAATCGATCAGCGGGGGAGAAGTTCCGATCGATAAGAGATTTCTCCTTGGCGGAAGGACAACGGTGAGAGGATTTGAAGAGGACAGGCTGGGGCCTATTGGAACTGACGGTTCCCCGATTGGCGGGGATACCATGGTGAATCTCAACACCGAGTTGCGGTACTACCTTACCAGATCCATTATACTGGCCCTGTTTTTCGACGGCGGAAGCGTGTGGCTGAGAGACCGGAAGGAGTTCGATTTTGATTGGAGGGAAACAGCGGGATACTCGATAAAGTACGTAACACCCGTTGGTCCGATTTCTTTCGATATGGGTTTTAAACTGGACAGAAAAGAGAACGAGTCAAAATCTGAAATACATTTTACGATAGGAACAGCTTTTTAGGGATGTGCTTCAGGCTATTGCCTGAACTTCCTCCTCCTTCCTTATAACCACGGTGTTGGCGATCCGGTCACCGAGCCTCTGCCTCTGGGGGTGAAACAGGGCAAAGAATCCCTCAATGACGACGGTAACGGGCATGAGAAAATAAAACATGAAGGTTATATTGCGAAAGGATGAATCAACGAACCCTATCTTTCGACCGTCGAGATGGGCAACCCGCAACCCCAATATTTTTTTTCCAATGCTTTGCCCGCCGAAGAACCCATCCCTGAACAGTATATAGAGCATTGCAATGAAATGGCCGAGACCACCGAGCCCGTAAAAGATCGCCACGTATATAATTATGTCGATTATGAAGGCGAGAAACCGCGTGGTCAGTTCAGCCATGGTTACATTTTCAAGCATAGCTTCATCTCCTGCAGCATATCAGAGGGTAAATATACATATATAACGTGAGCCGGTCAATAATAAATTAAAATATGGGGGCGGAATTATTCCGTTCTCATCAGGGCAATTCGCATGTAATGGGTATATTGTATCGGTTATACTGTTTGACAAGAAGGTCTCGTTCATTCAATAAATGGTGATAGATTGTCTTTTCTTTTTCGGTGCGGATCGAAAACATGAATGTCATCCTATTCATAATCCATGTAATTCTCCTCTTGTTGCTGATTTATCTCTACCTGAGATTCCACAGATTCAGGAAGATGATCGAGGCGCATATGCGAAGATTTCATGAGCATGGTTTCACGAAGATTATTCCCTTGGGGACGGAGGAGGGCATAGAGAAGAATCTTTCAGAGGTGGGGGATAAGATCATCGAGTTCAAAGAAATTCTCGATGAGAACAGTGAATTGAAAGAGACGACAGGGAAAATTACGAAGGAATTGTTAGAGACAAGAGAGCACCTGACGAACAAGATAGCAGAGTTGCATGCCCTTTTCGATATATCGACGTCGATTAGCCTCTTGACGGAAAGCGGTAATCTGTTCAAATCAATTCCTGAGGCGCTCAAGACATACCTCGGTATCGAAAAGATCGCAATTTTTCTTTTCGATGAAGAGAAAAATGGGCTCGTTCCCGTGAGCTATTCCGAAGGGCTCAGAGATTATTTCGAGAAGAAAGTGATAAAAATAGGCGAGGGAGTTGTGGGAAAGGTTTACAGCACCGGAGAGTCCGTTTATATACCCGATATGAATAAGATTTCAGCTCAGGTTTACGCGAGAGGGCATAAGAGAGATGTCCGATCTGTTATAGCCGTTCCTCTCAAGAAAAGGGACAGGACTATTGGCGTTTTTTACATCAGCCATAACGAGGATAATGCCTTTGATCCGGAAACATTGGGCACCGTGAAGACACTCGTTCGAAACATTGCGATTGCTATTGAGAATACCGAGTTATACCAGTATGCGAAGATGCTCGCAGAGAGAGATTCTCTCACATTGCTGTACAACCACGGCACGTTCCATTCGAGGCTTGAATATGAGGTCGACCGGGCCAGAAGGTACCGGCGCCCTCTTACCGTTGTTATGCTCGATATCGATGCTTTCAAACTCGTCAACGATAAGTTCGGACATATCACAGGCGACAGGATCTTGAAATTGGTAGCCGGGGTGATAAATGCCCATACGAGGAAAACAGATATTGCTGCACGGTATGGAGGAGATGAATTCGCAATATTGTTGCCAGAAACGAACCATGCCGCAGCACTCGCAATCGCAAAAAGAATAAACTCCGGGTTAAAGAACTTGAAGGTCGATACAGGGAAGGGGGGAGACATATCTGTCACGGCGAGCTTTGGAATAGCGTCATGCAGACACGATTCTGTTGAAAGAAAAAACATCGTAGATGTGGCGGATACACTTATGTATACTGCGAAAAACGCGGGATATGGAGAGATCGTTTCAAAAATTATTTAGCTTGTTTCAAAGTAATTGTTGTGCCCATCCAGCTCCATCAATAATGAGAGGCAGATTATTTGATGGTAAAGAGAAACACCCAGGAAACGAAAGGAAAAATTACGAAATATGACCAGATGAGTGATTCGTCACACGGGGGAGCAAATGCGGGTTGATGAAAAATTGCTTTCATGGTATCGATTTCACCTTTTCGGACGGTTTATTCTCGGTGTATCTCACGAGATAGACAATTGTTTAAGCGTAATTCTTGGATTTTCTGAGCTCATGAAATTGAGTCCCGGGAATGAACAAAATATCTTGAAGTCAGTGGAGAAAATTACCGGGTCCGCCGAAAACTTATCGAGATTGATAAAAAAATACTCCTACTACGTGAGACCCCGGAAAGTTGAGGAGTCGGTGTTCGATATCGGTGAGACCATTGATGAACTTATAACCTTTGCCGGTTACGATTTAAAAAGGAATGGCGTCGTCTTGGAGAAAAGGATACATGCCGATGCCTCTTTGATGCGTGGGGACCGGAAGGATTTTGCATTTATGCTCCTCAACGTGATGGTCAACGCTTCGGAGTCGATGGCCCAAAAAGGGGGGGCGCAGGTGATAACGGTCAATAGGGAGAATGATAAAATAGTTACACACATTATTGATAATGGAGTGGGGATACCATCGGAGCTTTCAGAAAAAATTTTTGAACCCGGTTTTACGACGAAAGGAGAAATGTGCCGGTTAGGTCTCGGCCTGTCCGTATCGAAATATTTGGCGGAAAAAATCGGTGGTTCATTAAACTTCACGTCGAAAGTGGGAAATGGGACGAGCTTCGAGATCAAAACCCCCACCCATATGTGAGTACTGTTCAATCAGGATTTCATTTTACCGGAAGGTATGGGCATGAAAGCAACGGGTAAACCCATCTACAGGACGATTGAGACAGAAGGGCTTTCGCATCGAAGGGAAAAGCTTTTTCGTGTATTGGAAGATTGTACGCTCTGCCCCCGGAATTGCCATGTCAACAGAATCAAGGGGGAACTGGGTTTCTGCAAGACGGGAAAAAAAGCTATTGTTTCGTCTTATGGACCCCATTACGGAGAGGAGTTTCCCCTTGTGGGAAGGTATGGCTCTGGCACCATTTTTTTTACGAACTGCAACCTTGGCTGTATCTTCTGCCAAAACTACGACATATCGCACCTTGGCCGGGGCACTGAGGTGGACTCAACCGAACTCGCTTCGATATTTTTGAAAATTCAGAACTTCGGCTGTCACAATTTAAATCTCGTCACTCCCACCCATGTTATCCCGCAGGTTATCGATGCGCTTGAAATAGCCGTAGAGAAGGGGTTTTCACTACCCCTTGTGTATAATTGCGGGGGATATGAGGCTATTGAGTCCATCATGGCTCTTGATAAAGTCGTCGACATTTATATGCCCGATATGAAATTCATGGATGATGAGGTAGCCTTCAGCCTGACAGGGGCAAAGTCCTATTCGAAACACATGAAGGAATCGGTAAAGGAGATGCACAGGCAGGTGGGAGACCTCAAACTCACCGTTGAAGGTATAGCTATACGCGGATTATTAGTGAGGCATCTCATATTGCCAGAATTTCTCTCAGGGACCGAAAAAGTTCTGGAATTTATATCAAGGGAGATAAGTTCGAATACGTATCTTAATCTTATGGATCAATATTACCCCTGTTACCTTGCAAAAGATCATAGCGCTCTCTCGAGGCGAATTCGTCCCGAAGAGTGGCGAGAGGCCGTTGCCTTGGCTAAAAAAATGGGGTTAGCGAGATTAGATAGCAAAGTGTAGTAAAAATTGTAACCACTTTTCCTTGCTGTTATTTCCATCCACTTCATAAGCTGGATGCATTTGTCTCCCCTAAAGGGTTGGATTTATGTTATATATCAGCAAGCCACGGGAGATGAATAATAAAATTCGCTGTTGATTTTATTTCCCATTCGATTAATATAGGGAAAAAAACAGGGAGTGGAAATGGCTGATCTCATTCGTCTTGACGATATTGTGAAGAGACTGAAGGAAAAAAGAACGGGAGATGGAGAATATAAATATGTGTATAGGAAATCAGCTCATGAGATGAACGATGCCGAAATGAGGGAGTTGATCGATGATGTTGATGAAATAACAACATGCCTCGTCGAGGAAATGGAAGTGTTAAAAAAGAAATTGGCAGACATGGAAAAGCTTAATTTGGTGTATGTCGATCTCATGAGGAAGCTCGTGGAGTTGATCGTTTTATCTGGTGAGAAAGAGGGTGACCGGGTTTTAATCCAGATCCAGGAATGGATAGCCGAGGAAAAGAGGAAGTCAGAAGGTTAAGATTATTTTCCCGCCATTGAGTAATTCCCAGGGCTGAAAGTTATGTCAAAAACGCATTTTCGAAGTGTTTTCCGCAGTCAGTTTCTTGATTGGTGCCGAAGGCGGGACTCGAACCCGCACGGGGTCAATTCCCCACCAGACCCTGAATCTGGCGTGTCTGCCAGTTCCACCACTTCGGCATTTCTGAAATCTGAGAGTATTTATCATAACACCATAAAATGGTCTGTCAATTTATTTGTTCTCAAACTGCCTTCGCAAGTATTATGTATATTACAGGCGCAATGGACTAAGGCGGAAAAAAAGGAGATAAAAGGCGGTATGGTGATAAAAAGGAGGTTCGATTGAAGCGCAAACGAAAGGGGCAACAGGGCAAGACGAGCAATAGAAGGAGAATCAAAAAAAAGATCATTCAGGTACTCAGAGCGACAGAATCCGGGTCAATGAGCATAAAACACCTGGCGGAGAATCTCGACGGGGAACAAACGGGGATGGAAGGTCTCCGTTCGCAGATTGCAGAGTTGAAGAGAGAAGGGAGAGTGAGATCTACAGGAGATGGGAGGATTGCGGCAACGTCTCCTTCGGTGCGTTTTGAAGGAAAGCTACAGGTTCACCCGTCCGGTTTTGGCTTTGTCGTCGTGGACGGTTTCGACAGGGATATATTCGTATCGAAGGGGAAAATGGGCGGTGCCTTTCATAACGATCTGGTTGAAATTAAAGTCGACAAGGGCCGCATGGGGCCAAGAATTTCGGGACGCATCACGGATGTGGTCGAGCGGGGAATGAGAAAAGTTGTGGGAAGATACCATCGGGGAAGAAGCGGTTCCGTGCTGAAGGTGGAGGATAAAAAATTTGCTTTCGATTTTCCTGTATTTTCGTCAGCAGCGAAAAATCTGAAGGAAGGTGACGTCGTAGAGGGAGTTATTGAAGGGAAGTCCAAAGAGAAGAATCGAAGAGGTGTCAGAATTGTACGAAAAATCGGAAAGACGAGCGGTGTTGAGTCCATCACCTTATCGACGATATACCTTTACGGTTTTGAAAGAGAATTTGGCAGCGAAATAAAAAGATCCGTATCATCCTTTCCCGTCCGTATTCGCAAAAATGTTCCCGGGAGAGCCGATCTCACAAACTTTCCTTTTGTCACGATCGATGGCGAGAATGCCCGGGACTTTGATGACGCCGTGTGCTTGGTGAAGGAGGGCGATAACTACAGACTTCTCGTTTCGATCGCAGATGTAAGCGAATACGTCGAGTGGGATTCCCCGCTTGACAGAGAGGCGATGCACAGGGGTGTGAGTGTCTATTTTCCGGACAGGGTTATACCCATGTTACCCGAGGTGCTGAGTGCAGACCTCTGCAGCCTCAGGGAAAAGGTAAACAGGTTGACAATGACCGTTGATGCCAGAATTAACCGCCAGGGAGAGGTTATCGCCGCATCCTTCTACCCTTCCGTCATACGGAGCAGGAAAAGATTAACGTACGAATCTGTCCAAGCCTTTCTCGATGGTGGTGTGAATTTAGATCCCCGGGGCGGTCTCGGCAGGATGATCGTGATGATGCAGGATCTTGCTGCTGTGCTGCATGAAAAAAGGGTTCGGGAAGGCTCACTTGACTTTGATCTTCCCGAGTCTCGGATAACGATATCTCTCGGTGGCGATATAGAAAAAGTGGTGGAGGAGGAGAGGCTTTTTTCCCATAGGATAATTGAGGAGTTCATGCTTCTTGCGAACATTCAGGTGGCCAAGCATCTGGATACATCGAATGTGAAATTTCTCTACAGAATTCATGAACGGCCGGATCCATTAAAATTAAAACAGTTTTTCAAGTTTTCTTCCCATTTCGATAGAGATTTCAGTGGGCAAATGAGCCTTCAGGATATATCACTCAAAAAGGCACTGGAATTTGTCAAAGACAAACCGTATGAAAAGATATTCAATCGCGTTTTACTCAGAAGCTTTAAGCTTGCACGGTATTCTCCTGAAAACCCCGGGCACTTCGGTCTCGGTTTTAATACATACACGCATTTTACTTCCCCGATAAGAAGATATCCCGATCTCATGGTCCACCGGGCGCTTAAATTTACCCTCGGTGACAAAAAGTATGGTAAGCATCTCGAGGTCATTGAAAAGGATCTTGCCAGGATTGGTGATCACCTTTCGAAACGGGAGAAGGATGCCGAGCAGGCGGAAAGGGATGTTGTAGATAAATTAAAGGCACTCTATATGGTAGGGCGGGAAGGGGAGCAACATGCGGGTTTGATCACTTCGGTTCATCCCTTTGGGTTTTTCGTTGCACTTGAAGATGTTATTGTCGAAGGTCTCGTTCATATAAACGATCTGCCTGAGGATGTGTATTATATGAACAGCGCGGGATTCACCCTTGCCGGCAGATATTTTGGCAAGACATTTTCTGTGGGCAACAGGGTTCATATTAGCGTCAAGGAGAGCGATCCCCTAAAAGGCAGGGTTGATTTCCTTTTGGTTGAAAAAGGTCGGCAAAAAAAATACAATGAGGTGAAAACAGGAACAAAGCGGGGGAAGCATGAAAGGAAAAATTCTTATCGTAGAAGATAGCTTGACGATTCAAAGGGTCTTTGAGCTTGCTTTTCTGCGAAGTGGTCATCAGGTTACGTACATCGACAGAGGAAAAGACCTGGAGAGTATGGCACATGAATTGAAGCCAGATCTCGTCATTTGCGACGTTACGCTTCCCGACATAGATGGATACGAGGCAGTGTCTCAACTGAAAAAAGATCCGGGCCTTTCTTCCGTCCCATCGATTCTCCTTGCGGGGTCGATCGAACCCTTTGACGAGGACCAGTTCAAGAGTTCCGGTGCTGATGGGGTTATTTTCAAACCCTTCGATTCCCAGGATTTGTTGGATAAAGTAGACGAACTTTTGAGAGACGTGGCCCCTGAAGATTTGGAGGAGCGAAGAGAGGAGCGGGAACTGGCTGAAGAGGGATGGGATTTTTCAGATGTCTTTGAAGATGTCGAACTCGGCGTTGCAGGCAGAGAGGAGATATCCGTTGAAGAGCCTTTTATCAGCGAACTCATGGCGGAATCTGATTTGACCGATGTGGAGCGTGTGGAAGATTACGACATCGGGGTTGATGAGCTGGGCGCGGAAGCTATGGGTGAAGTGCCCGAGGTAGAGGATCGTGATGGATTAAAAACAATGGAAGATCAGGAAGAGGCTCCTTCGGAAGATTTTGATAAGTTTGACGAAATCATCGAGGATTTCGAAATGGAAGCCAAAGAGGAAGTCGGAACTGAGGCTGAAATCACATCGGAGGTTGAAGACGAAGCAGCGGATTTTGCGTACGAAGCCCTGCTTGATGATGACATAACTGATGACGATGTAACAGAAGAAGAAGCGTTACGGAAGGAGGTCCCTCGTTTCGATGCAGAGGAGGTAACGGGTTTGGAGGCAGAGGCTGCGGTTACTGATGGAGATCAGCCGATAAGGATGGATGAGGAAGATAAGATGATGGAAGAGATAGCCAGGGATGTGGAGGATTTTCCGATTTCGTCGGGCTACGACTTTTCATCTCACGGTATTTTGAAAAGGGCTGCTGCGCCAAAGTCTCCAAAAAAATTTAACGGTGATGAATACGAGGATAAGATGAGAGAAATTTATTCATCGGACGAATTCAAAGATGAAATGAAGGTTCTCGTGTCGGGGATTACGGAGAAGATACTTTGGGAGGTCTTTCCCGGTATTATGGAAGAGTTGAAGGGCGAGATCGTCAACGTGATAAAAGAGATCTCTGCATCGGTGGTGCCCGATGTGGCAGGGCAGATCATCCAGGAAGAGATAAAGCGAATCAGGGAAGAAATCGGTTATCCAGAGTAGACCTCCGAACCTGATTAAATCCAGAAAAAAAGAATGGGGTATACGGGACGATGGGAGACTCTGTTCTCGCGAAAGTTTATCAACCTGCTGTAATAGAAGAAAAGTGGGGAAAATTCTGGATGCAAGAAGGGCTTTCCCGGGCTGATGCACGGTCGGAAAAACTTCCCTTCTCGATTGTTATTCCCCCACCGAATATAACCGGTTCCCTGCACATGGGCCATGCCCTCAATGTTACCCTTCAGGACATTATCGTGAGATATAAAAAAATGAAAGGCTATAACACACTCTGGCTTCCCGGAACCGACCACGCGGGCATTGCGACACAGAATGTGGTTGAAAGGCTGCTTGCCGAAGAGGGCCTCGACCGGCAGGCGATCGGCAGAGAAAAATTTCTCGAAAGGGTGTGGCGGTGGAAAGAACAAAGCGGCGATACCATTCTGAACCAGTTGAAGCGTCTTGGGGCAACGTGCGACTGGTCAAGGGAGCGCTTCACGATGGATACAGGTCTTTCCCGTGCGGTACGGTACGCATTCGTGCTGCTCTTCAAGAAAGGTCTCATATACCGCGGGAATTACATGACCAACTGGTGTCCAAGATGTAACACCGCTCTATCGGATCTCGAAGTCGATTTCGAGACGGTCAGGGGAAAACTCTATTACATGACGTACCCGGGAGAATCGGATTTAGACGTGGTTGTTGCCACAACGAGGCCGGAGACGATGCTTGGAGATACTGCAGTAGCAGTTAATCCGGCCGATAAACGCTTTGAGGACCTCACGGGTCAGCAGGTAAATCTTCCGCTTACGGGAAGAAAGATCCCCGTTATTTCAGACAAAATGGTAGACCCTGAGTTCGGGACAGGAGCGGTCAAGATTACTCCCGCCCATGACTTCAACGATTTTGAGGTTGCCCACTCCCACAAGCTTCCATTCGTGAAAGTAATCGATGAAGATGGCAAAATGTCAAAAGAGGCGGGTGAGAAGTACTACGGGCTTGATAGGTTCGAGTGCCGGCGCATAGTCATAGCAGATCTCGAAGAGCAGGGGCTTCTCGATCGTGTAGAAGACTACACGCATAATGTGGGTCATTGCTACCGGTGTAAAACTGTCATCGAACCTGCAGTGAGTTTGCAATGGTTTGTTCGCGTTGGCCCCCTTGCCGACGAGGCTGTCGGGGCAGTCAAGGACGGCAGGACCGCAATCGTTCCTGGAATGTGGGCGAAGACATATTTCGAATGGATGGATAACATTAAGGACTGGTGTATCTCGAGGCAGATCTGGTGGGGCCACAGGATTCCTGCATGGCATTGCAATGATTGCGGCCACGTCACGGTGGAGTTCGACGACCCGGAGAGATGCTCTAGCTGCGGGAGTTCGGCTATCGACCAGGAGGAAGATGTTCTCGATACCTGGTTCAGTTCTGCTCTCTGGCCGTTTTCTACCCTCGGGTGGCCCGACAAAACTGAAGATTTGGAAGTCTTTTATCCCACGAGCGTTCTCGTTACGGGTTTTGACATTCTGTTCTTTTGGGTGGCGAGAATGATGATGATGGGCCTTGAGTTTATGGGCGACGTTCCCTTCAATGAAGTTTTTATTCATGCACTCGTCAGGGATGCGATGGGGCAGAAAATGAGCAAGACGAGGGGAAACGTAATCGATCCACTCGAAGTTATGGATCGCTACGGAACTGATGCATTCCGCTTTACCCTCACGGCCCTTGCCGCGCAGGGTCGGGATCTCAAGATGTCGGAGGAAAGGATAGAGGGATATCGAAATTTTATCAATAAACTGTGGAATACAACCCGCTTCGTCCTGATGAATCTCGACGGTTTCGAAGAAGGAGACACCCGTTCGCCTAACCTCGAGGACCGGTGGATACTAAGCAGGCTTGCAAGAACGGTGAACGGTGTAACGAGGGCTCTTGAAGAGTATAAATTCAATGAAGCTGCAGGCTTAATATATCAATTTCTCTGGCATGAGTATTGTGACTGGTATGTGGAGATATCAAAGCCATATCTGCTCGGAAAAATGGGCCCCCAGGAAAGGATAATGAAGCAAAACATCCTGGTTTTCGTCTTCGAGACAGTTCTGAAACTCTCCCACCCTTTGATTCCTTTTGTCACCGAAGAGATCTGGCACTTCCTTCCCGGAGAGAGGGGGAGTATCCTCCTGGAAAAATTCCCCGAATTTGACGATAGTTTCCTTCATGATGAATCGGAAAAACAGATGGAGTACCTGATTACTTTGATTCGGGCTATTCGCAACCTTCGAAGGGAAATAAACGTTCCACCGGGGTATTTTGCAAAGGTGAGGTTGCGGGGTGGCAGATACATGATGACAGTTGTGAAGATGGAACCTGTCATAAAGAGGCTTGCTCGTCTCGAGAGATTGGATTATTTGCCGGATGACGCTGTGGTTAAAAACGAGGCCTCCGCGGTTGCCGAGGACACAGATATTTTTCTCCCCGTGAGGGGGGTACTCGATTTTAATGCGGAAAGGGAGCGGATTGAGAAGATCATGGTGAAACTGGAACAGGAGAGAGAAGGGCTTATTGCGAAGCTCTCCAACAGAGATTTCGTCAAAAAAGCACCGAAGGAGCTTGTGGAAACAACGAGGAAGAGGGAGGAACAGGTTGAGGCCAAACTCAGGCGGTTGAAAAATAACCTTGAGTTGTTTATCGAATAACGTGTATCCCTTTGACATGAAAAAAATAGTGGAAGCCGCACTGGTTGAGGATGGGGGGGTTCATGATCCCATCAGTTTCTCTCTGGGAAAACAGGAGGCCAGGGGTGAGTTCATCGGTAAGGAGGAGTTTGTTTTTTGTGGCCGGGATATCATGGAGATGGTGTTTAAGACTCTCGACAGCTCCCTTTCCATTGATTTTTACTTTGATGATGGTGACACGATAGAGTTTGAAAGCAGGCTCGGCATCGTGTCAGGCTCAGCGGGGGCCATTTTAAAGGGCGAACGTGTGGCGTTGAATTTTGCCCAGCGCCTGTCGGGAATTGCAACCCTCACCAGAAAATTTGTTGACAGGATTGGGGACACGGGTGTGAAAATCTGCGATACGAGGAAAACGACGCCACTTTTCAGGTGTCTCGAAAAATATGCCGTCAGGTGCGGCGGAGGGGCGAATCATCGATTTTCCCTCTCAGATGGTGTTTTGGTGAAGGATAACGCTATTAAAATTTTCGGATCCCTCAAGGATGCAGTTTCAAGGGTCCGGGAGGTGGCGCACCATCTCTTGAAAGTTGAAGTTGAAGTTGAAAACCTTGCCGAGTTTGCTGAAGCTCTCGCATTGGACGTGGATGCCATATTGCTTGATAATATGTCTTGTGAAGATGTTCGAAGGGCGGTGTCCTTGGGTAAAGGAAAGGTTGTGCTCGAGGTTTCGGGGAACATAACGCTTGATAATGTGAGAGAGTACGCAGAAACGGGAATCGATATCATTTCCATCGGTATGCTCACCCATTCTGCTCCAGCTGTTGACATATCATTTGAATGCCTCCGATGAAGAAAACGCTTTGTTGCATTATTTCAATCTGTATCCAAATAATCTCTGCGAATTGGGCTTGCGGGGAATACGTTCTCATTGACAGGACCGTTGCTTTTGTCGGCGAGAAGGTGATACTTAAATCTGATCTTGAAAAATATGTTTGCTACGTGGGCATGAAAACGAAAAAACCTGTCGAGAATCTTGACAAACGGAACCTTCTCCTGAAAATGATTGACGAACTGGTACTCGTTCAAGAGGCCAACAAAACAGGTGTCGTTAAAGCCGGGCAGGAAGAGGCAAACGTGATGATGATGGAATTGAAAGGGATGATGGAGGAGAAAAGCAGATGGTGCAATGATACCCGCTTGGATGAGGATTTCATTGCCGACAGGGCATACCGTGAGGTAATCGTAGAGCAATTCATAAAGAATCGGATCGAAATTTTCGTGAAAATTGCCGACATGGATATTTCCCGGTACTATCTCTCCAAACATGGTGACAGCAAAGAGGGTTATAATGAGGAAATGAAGGAAAAAACCGAGAGGGAACTAAGGACGATCCTCGTTGAAAAGGAGCTCTCCGATTACTTGGCGCGGGTGAAAAAAAGGATCAGAATTGTCATTCCGGAGGAATAATAGGTGGCTGGTCACTTTGAATTGAAAGTTTCCGACATGTTTTCCTCTGCACACAGCCTGAGAGGATATGAGGGGAATTGCGAAAGGATTCATGGCCATAACTGGAAAGTTGACGTTATTGTTGCCTGTCATGAGCTTGATGACCAGGGATTGGGAGTCGATTTCAGGGATTTGAAAAGAGCCCTCAAGGATGTGCTCGAAGGTCTTGACCATAAAAATTTGAACGATGTCGCGCCCTTTGACAGGGTGAATCCCTCCTCTGAAAACCTCGCCTCGTATATCTTTTCCCAGCTAGAGAAAAAGGTCCCCGATAACATATCCTTGATGAGGGTAACTGTCTGGGAATCGGAATCAGCAAGCGCCTCTTATGTGATGGATCGATGAGAACCGGGGTCAATTTTTATCTTCCTTTCCTTGCGGTATCTCGTCATTTAAATCTTTGATGATTGTTGCCAAATCAATATTGTGAACTTTGGCCCCGGCTTCGAGGTTTTCAAATTCCTTTAAATGACAGGAAGCGCAATCGATTCCGTACCGGTCGAATATTTTCAGCGCTTGAGGGTATTTCCTGATTATCTCCTCAATTTTCATGTCTTTCGTGATCATGATTTCCTCCCATACGTATATAGTAACATCAATTTCCCTTTCAGTGTACAGGAGTGATAGCTCCTGCGCAGAGTGTTGGCCAGGTACTCTTTCCCGTTGCTGAGATAATTTTCCCCACGGGTTACTTAGAGCAGATCGATGAATCGCAACTCTGGAGAGTTTTCAATTTCTCCTATCTTTGCGGAGAGTTCGAAAAACTTCAGAAGCCCTTCCAGTTCCCGGTCGAGGTCGTAGGAGAGATTGGTCCAGTAATCGTTCAGAAACCCCCATGGATATGAATCATTGGCCAGCATTTTTTCATTCCTGTAGCGAATGAGATTGAGGGAGATCTTCTTGGCGTCCAGAAGCTTTCTCGAGAATTTTACAATCGATTTTTTCCTGTTGGCATACGATTCGCCGTTGACTATCCAAAGGGCAAATACGAATGGAAGATCGGTAAATTCATGCCACATCGCTCCGAGGTCGTACTGAAATGAAGTTTTTGCCTTTTCTCTTTTGATGGATTCCCGTATCGCATCGTCCCCTATCAACAGGTAGGGCGAGTTCTCCTTGGCCGCCATTTTTTCCGTTTCTCTTACCGAAATCAAACTGGCTTTTATTCCGATAAACTCTCGTAAAATAATTTTTAAAAGTGTGATCGCGGTGTCTGAATTCGGCGTCACGAAAATGGAAAAATCGTTTTTTGTCTCCAGTTCGAAAGGGGAAAAGAGAATCACGCTTTTCACTTTCCTCCTCGAGGACACAGAGATGTCGGGTATGAGGAAATATCGTGCGTATTTCCTGGCGTATTCTATGGATGAGCTTGGGCTCACGTCGATTAGATTATTTCTGAGTTTCAGGTTCAGCTCCGCAGGATGGCCCCTGATGAACTCGATGTCCCTGTTGTTAAAGTAATTCTTGAGCGATGTGAAAAGAGGAAACATATTTAGATAGGGGATTTCTCCCACTCTCAACGGTTCTGACGTCATTTCTTCTTCCATACCGTCTTCAATTATCCTCCAGTGAAACCCTCCTGTTCATGAATGGGGGCAACGGTGGGATAGTGTTTCTCTCATCTGCTGTCAGGCGCGTCGTGTTCATTCAGTACATTCCGCCTGAGCTATGCGTTGTCAAGGCGATAAATGCGGGGAAGCAGGGCAATATATCTGTTCATTCAATGAGAGATGATAACATGAATTCCTGCTCGCTTATGGTGAAATATCTCTCCCCCCTGTTATCTTGAAGGAGAACAGATCAGTATTTTTTTCGACCCCGGGACCCGCAGCATTTCCCCGAACCGAGAAGGGTGTCTCAAACTATGCGTTGCTTTCAAGCGCAGCCACCACAGTGGTTGTCAGTTTGCATGGACAGTATTGATATCTACTTTGATGACAGCGCCCTCTTTCATCATGGTCTGATCACCGAAGTTTTTCATATCGAAAGACGCCAGGGGAAATGTTAATAATTTGAAAGAGGGTATATAATGCTAAAAAGCAGGGTAGTGAGGGAATCAAGAAAGGGGGTTTGACGCGTGGATCCATTAGAGTTCAGCCGAGCGAAAAAAGCATACAACCAGAGCCAAAAAGTTTGTGTGCTCACGGGGGCGGGTGTTTCCGCCGAGTCCGGTGTGCCAACTTTCCGCGGGACGGATGGCCTCTGGAAAAATTACAATCCGATGGAGCTGGCGACGTTGGAGGCATTCAGAAGAGATCCTGTGCTTGTGTGGGAGTGGTACCAATGGAGACGGCAACTGATAAGAAAATGTGCTCCTAACCCATCCCACTTTGCTATTTCTCAGATGGAAAAGGAGAAAGAACACTTTCTTCTCATCACGCAGAATGTTGATGGACTGCATAAAAAAGCCGGGTCAAGCAAAGTCGTTGAGATTCACGGCAATATCTGGGAGGTAAAATGTATGTCCTGTGGCGCCAATTTCATGGAGGAGGGCGACTTCGAAAAGCTCCCTCCAGAGTGCGGTAAGTGCAGCAGTTTTCTGAGACCGAATGTTGTCTGGTTTGGTGAATCGATACCACGGGAAGCTCTGGAGACCTCCATTGAAGCTCTTTCCTCATGCGATCTTCTCATCGTTGCAGGGACGTCGGGATATGTTCAGCCGGCCGCCTCCTTTGCTCAGATGGCGGCGAAGAACAAAGCGGTGGTCATGGAGGTCAACATAGAAAAAACCCCAAATGCAGAGCTTGTGGATCATTTTTTTCTGGGCAAGTCTGGAGAAATACTTTCTGCTCTAGTATCAGAGAAATGACGGAGAGATATATAGCCGATTCGAACCTCGGGAGGCTCGCCAAGTGGCTGCGGCTTCTCGGAGTCGATGTTGAATACTTTGGAAGCGGAGATCTTGCCTCGCTTATAGAAAGGGCCCGAGTGACGTCACGGAAGATCATAACGAGGCGAAAACCACCCTTGGCCTACCCGGCTGTTTTTATCAGATCCTGCGTAATTGAGGAACAGGTTGAGGCATTTTACGCGTTCGAAGGCTTGAAGCTCTCTCGGGATAAGTTCTTTTCTCGCTGTTCAGAGTGCAACAGGGATATCGAAGAAATAGGTAGAGAAGTTGCGGCTTCGCGGGGTGTTCCGGAATATGTCCTCCTGTCCAATGAACGGTTTCTCTCCTGTGGTGACTGCAAACGGGTATACTGGCCGGGATCACACCGAGAACGCTTTCTGGAAAAAGTGGAGGGCCTGAACTTATCCGGCGGTGAATTGTGAGAAGATGAGAGTAATGGGGGGAGAATTTAAAGGGAGGAGAATCAAGGTTCCAAGGGGATATCGTGTACGACCAACATCGAGCAGGGTGCGGGAGGCCCTTTTTTCGCTGGTTGCGGCTCGTATCCCTGAATCGAGGGTCTTGGACCTTTTTGCAGGCGCAGGTTCTCTTGGCATCGAGGCACTTTCACGTGGCGCAGCCCACGCGGTTTTTGTGGAAAAATCAAGAAAAACAGCATCGGTGATCGCAGAAAACCTCCGGGCCTTCAAGGTTGCGCGCTCACAATTCGAGGTTGTCATATCCGACGCTTTCCATTATCTTAGTAAGGCGTCGAAAAAAAGGATTGTATTCGACATAATCTTTATCGATCCACCTTACAGAAGCCATCTCGGAAGTAAGACGCTGGCTGTTCTTGCGAAAAACCCCCTTCTGCCAGAAGGAGGGTTGGTTTTGAACGAGTTCGAGAAAGGAGAAGACCTCATTATTCCTGCGCAATTTAATCTTGAAAAAGAAAAAAACTACGGTGATACTTCTATCATTATTTGCACGAAAAGAGAGGGAAAGAGATGAACTATGTAGCCATTTATCCGGGGACTTTTGATCCACCCACAAACGGGCATTTCGATCTCATACAGAGGAGCACGAAAATCTTCGGAAAGCTCAACGTGGCAGTGGCAAACAATCCCACGAAAAAGCCACTCATCGCGCTTAAAAAAAGGGTATCACTTCTGAGAGAGATGGTTGAAGACCTTGAAAACGTTGAAGTTTCTTCCTTTTCCGGGCTTCTTGTGGATTACGCACGCTCGATCGGGGCGACGGTTATCGTAAGAGGGTTAAGGGCAGTGTCGGACTTTGAGTACGAGTTCCAGATGGCGCACATGAATAAAAATCTCTATCCCGACTTGGATACTATCTTTATGATGACGGGAGAAAAATATTTTTACGTGAGCTCAAACATCATAAAGGAGATCGTCAGTCTCGGAGGAGAGGTAAAAGACCTCGTCCACCCATGTGTTGAGAGCGAACTGAAAAGAATTTACCGGAGAAGATGACCATTCTGCTGCATTGAATACTTTATTGAGAAAGGAGCGGAATTGATGAAACTCGCAAATAGGCTTGCCAACGTTAAACCTTCTCCAACACTGGCGATTACCGCGAAGGCAAAAGCTATGAAAGCGGAAGGGATAGATGTGATCGGCTTTGGTGCGGGAGAGCCTGATTTCGACACTCCCGCCCATATCAAAGATGCCGCAAAGGATGCCCTCGATAGAGGTATCACCAAATATGCCCCCGTTCCCGGAACCGATAGCCTGAGGGATGCCATTGCAGAAAAATTGGGCGTTGAGAACGGCCTCAGGTATTCCAGGGACAATATAATTGTGTCCTGCGGGGCGAAACATTCTCTGTACAATATTGCTCAGGCCCTTTTTGATGAAGGGGACGAAGTCATAATACCGGCTCCCTATTGGGTCTCTTACCCGCCCATAGCCTACCTGGCCGGGGCTACCCCTGTCATCCTTGATACGGATGATTCGACAAAGTTTAAGGTAACGCCGGAGCAGCTAAGAGACGCGATCAATACAAGAACCAAGGTCTTCATACTCAACAGCCCCTCAAACCCTACTGGCACGGCATATACTGAAGAGGAATTGAGAGCCCTTGCGGAAATAATCGTCGAGAAGGACATATTTGTCATCTCCGATGAAATCTACGAAAGGATCGTTTACGACGGGTTCAAATTTGTCAGCATCGGATCACTGGGAGAAGAGATATTCCAAAGGACGATAGTAGTCAACGGATTATCAAAGACCTATTCAATGACGGGGTGGCGCATCGGCTACGCGGCGGGGCCCATAGAACTCGTAAAGGCCATGACAGCCATTCAGTCTCAGTCAACCTCCAATCCCACTTCATTTTGCCTTGAAGCATCATCGGTAGCCCTGAAAGGCCCCCAGGAGGTTGTTGACGCGATGCTCAAGGAATTTGACGTGAGAAGAAAGTACATTGTGGAGCGTTTGAACTCGATTTCCGGCGTATCGTGTATTTTACCCAAGGGAGCTTTTTACGTCTTCCCCAACTTTTCTGGAGTCTATGGAAGAAGTGCTGAAGGGAAAAAAATCGAAAACTCGACGGACCTTGGGGCCTATCTCCTTGACTCGGCAAAGGTTGCCGTCGTTCCGGGAATCGGTTTCGGCAACGATTTCTGTGCCAGGCTCTCTTATGCCACATCAATGGAAAATATTGAGAAAGGGATCGACAGGATAGAAAAAGCCTTTCTCAATCTTTCATGAAGGAAGTAACGGGATGAGTGTTTATTTTTTGAATGTCCGGTTTTAGCCGGCGACAGCCGATTTATCGGCTTCTGTGGTGCGATGGTCCCGGCTTTTCACCTGTTTCTTTGTAGCGGAAGTAATCGTCGAGGATCTTTTTGTGGTCGAATGCCAGTGGTTCGGGCAGGTTCGACCTTGTAAATATCGAGGCTTCCACGGCGTCATCTCCCGCTGAGATATTTCCCGACCCAATCCCGATGAAGACAACGGACATGGTGTGAAATCTTGGATCTCTATCCGGCGATGAATAGACACTCAGAATGTCTGTCAGGGAGACCACGAGGCCGGTTTCCTCCGCGATCTCGCGCACTGCTGCCTCTTCTACCGATTCCCCCGCATCGATGAAGCCGCCGGGAATCGCCCACCCAAGCGGCGGGTTTTTTCTCTTTATCAGGACAATTCCGTCATCCAACTCAACAATCACATCCGCTGTAGGATAGGGGTTTCTCTGGGTTTCCTTATCTTTCATAAACTTGACCTTCCTCCCTTTTTTCACAATATGGTATAAGAAACATAATAGCACCATACAGAAACGACCAACGAGGGAGAAGCGGTAAGATGAAAGCTGTGGTCATGGCCGGGGGGTTTGGAACGAGATTGCGTCCTCTGACAGAAGACATTCCAAAACCAATGGTCCCCGTTGTGAACCTCCCAATGATGGAACATGTGATCAACGTCTTGAAAAAAAGCGGTGTTACCGAATTGATAGTCCTTTTGTTCTTTCAACCGGATAAAATAACCAACTATTTTCGAGACGGTTCCGACTTTGGCGTGAACATCCAGTACATTACACCAGGGGCTGATTATGGAACTGCCGGCGCGGTCAAGCAGGGGTCTCATCTTCTCGGGGATGATGAGGACTTTATCGTAATTAGTGCCGATATCATAACCGACATAGATCTTTCCGAGGCTCTTACGTTTCACCAAAAGAAAGGATCCCTCGCCACGATAGTACTGACGAGGGTTGAAAATCCTCTCGAGTACGGTATCGTCATCATCGACAAATCGGGAAAGATTAAAAAATTTCTCGAAAAACCTTCATGGGGGGAGGTGTTCAGCGACACGGTCAATACGGGCATTTATATTCTCCGGAAAGACGTGCTCGCATACATTCCCGAAGAAGAATTCGATTTCAGCAAACAGTTGTTCCCGAATATGCTCGCATCTGAGTTGCCCCTCTTTGGTTTTGTATCAGGCGGATACTGGAAGGACGTGGGAAACCTCGATGAGTATCTCAACGTCCATCAAGATATATTTGCCAGGAGGGTGTCACTGGAATTCCCGGGGAAGGAAATCCGGAAGGGAGTTTTTGCAGGCCAGGGGACAAGGATAGATTTTACTACCTCGATAGAAAATTCAATTATTGGGCGGAATGCGAAAATAGGACAAAACGTCACCATCATCGATTCCGTTATTGGTGACAACAGTAAAGTCGAAGATGAAGCTGACATCAGTGCTTCAGTGATCTGGAATAAGGTTGTCGTTAAAAGAGGTGTAAAGATCAACGGTGCTATCGTGGGTTCCGAGGTTACCATCGGGTCCGGTTCCAGGATAAAAGACAGGGCGGTCATATCGAAGGGCTGCACTATAGGAAGGAATGCCTTGGTGAGGGAAAAGATAAAGGTTTATCCGGGCAAGATCGTAGAAGATGGGTCTGTGGTCTCTTCCAGCTTGATATGGGGAGAAAAATGGAGCAGATCCATATTCGGAGCATTTGGAATTTATGGTCTTGCTAATTTAGAAATATCTCCCGAATTTGCTGCAAAGCTCGGTGCGTCATTTGCAGCCTCTTTCGGAAGAGAAGTTACGATTTCAACGAGCAGGGACTCTCACAAGGCTTCGAGGATGATAAATAGGGCTATCATGACGGGAGCCCTTTCTGTGGGGTGTAACATTCACGATTACGGTGTTACCCCCCTCCCGGTAGTGCGCTACATCACGAGAAGCAATCGGGAGGAATTTGGGGGAATTCATACAAGGCGTTCGCCCTTCAACCCAGAATATATCGATATTAAGTTTTTTGATGAGAACGGGCTCGACCAGAGAACAGCAGTCGAGCGAAACATCGAGCGCTTGTTTTTCCGGGAAGATTTTCCCAGGGCGGATATGGAAAATACAGGAGAGATAACTTTTCCCGCCGGCTCTATCGATTTCTACATCAGCGGCTTTTTCCGTTCGATCGACCAGGATTCGATCCGAAAGGGCTCTTTTTCTCTCGTCATAGATTACTCATACGGCGCTTCATCTCTCATCTTTCCCAGGATTTTGGGTCAAATGGGCGTTGAGACAATAGCGCTCAATGCAATTTTCGACGAAACGAAACTGACCAGGAGCAGGGATGAGTTCGAACGGGCCCTGAGCAATCTCGGCAGGATAGTCCGGTCGCTCAATGCCGATCTGGGGGTTCTCTTGGATGCTGGTGCAGAGAAAATATTTCTCTGCGATGATAAGGGTGAGATCATAGATGATATGATGGCCCTTCTCGTGTATGCCTATCTGATTTCAGCGCAAAATCCTGGCCAGTCGATTGCCGTTCCGGTGACGACATCAAGGAATGTGGATGCTCTCGCGTCGAAATTCAGAGTTGATGTGAAGAGAACGGGATCCCTCCCCAGGTCATTGATGGATGAAGCCAGACGGGAAAATTTTTCCCTTGTCGCCGATAACCAGGGGGGGTTCATCTTCCCCATGTTCCATCCGGCATTCGACGGTATGTTCAGCATCGTAAAATTGCTTGAATTTCTGTCCGGGGAAAGAACGAGTCTCTCGGAAGTTGTGAGGGAGTTGCCCGCTACCCACCTGCGAAGCAGGAACGTACCCGTTTCGTGGGAGAAGAAGGGGTGGGTAATGAGAAAACTCGTTGAATTCTCAGAAGGAAAAAACGCCGATCTCATCGATGGCGTCAAAATCTACAAGGAAGATGGTGACTGGGTTCTGGTAGTCCCGAGCCAGGATGAGGCGTATTTTAGAATCTACGCAGAAGCTGACAGCGAAAAGAAGGTGAGCAGTCTCCTTTCGGAGTATACTGATCTCATTGAAAGTTGGAAGGAGAGCCGAATTTGAGGTTGAGCCAGGATCCGGATGTGGTGAACGCCTGTCTCGAAGTGAGCCCTTTTTTCGAAAATACGTACGTATTCGGAAGAAAGGACGAGGGGAAATGTCTTATCATCGATCCCGGAGACGACCCCGAAAAAGTATTACGAACGGCCGAGTTCCATGGGCTGGAGGTTGAGTGCATACTTTTGACCCACGGACACCTCGATCACGTGATTGGATGCCAACGGATCAGGGAAAGGATTGGCTGCAAAGTCGGTATTCACAGGCTTGATGAAGAGATGTTCGTCAACTCAAGCAGGCAGGGGGTCGTTTTGGGTTACCCCGCAAGCGACCAGAGCTCACCAGATTTTTATCTGGAAGAGGGTGATGAGCTGGAACTGGCAGGCTTTCACATAAAAGTTCTCCATACTCCCGGCCACACACCCGGGAGCGTCTGTCTGCACACGGGAGATATCCTTTTTTCAGGCGACCTTCTTTTCGCGGGGTCGATCGGCAGGACGGATCTGCCCGGTGGATCGTATGAAAAGTTGATTAAATCGGTTGTCAATAAAGTGTTCACGCTCGATGATGATACGCTCGTGTATCCCGGTCACGGTCCGAGAACGACGGTGGGTTTCGAAAAGAAGCACAATCCATTTTTCATTTGAGGGATCAGGATGGAATGGTTGAAGGAAAAAACGGTTGTCCTGGGAATAACCGGAGGCATATCGGCTTACAGGGCCTGTGACATCGTAAGATTGATGATCCAGGATGGAGCCACGGTACACGTGGTGATGACAAAAGCTGCGCTGGAGTTCATAACCCCCCTTACGTTACAAACGCTTTCCCAGAACATGGTGGTGACAGATCTGTTCGATCTCATCACAGAATCGCGCATTGGCCATATCTCGCTTGCGCAGGGTGCCGATCTGCTGCTCGTTTCGCCGGCCACGGCAAATATTATCGGGAAATTTGCAAATGGCATTGCAGACGACATGCTCTCCACCCTCTACCTTGCAACAGAGGCGCCGACGGTCATGGCCCCTGCGATGAACGAGAAGATGTTTGAAAATATCGTGGTCCAGGACAACATCCGGAAGCTGAGAGACAGAGGCGTGTTCATCGTTGATCCCGCCTGGGGGGATCTTGCCTGCGGAGATACGGGGTGGGGGAGGCTTGCCCCCGTGGAGCAGATTGTTGAAGCTGTCCGGTCAGTTTTATCTCCCCGCGTTATGGAGGGAAAAAAAGTTCTCGTAACGGCCGGCCCGACAGCCGAACCTGTTGATCCCGTGAGAGAACTAACGAACAGGTCTTCGGGAAAGATGGGATTCGCGCTGGCGAAGGTGGCGAACAGGCTCGGGGCGGAAGTTGTCCTCATCTCAGGTCCTGTTGCCCTTGAAGATCCCTGGTTTGTAAAAACAGTGCGGGTGAGAACCGGGGAAGAGATGTACCGTGCTGTCATGGACAATATCGATGGCGCTGATATTGTGGTAAAAGCTGCTGCTGTGGCCGACTTTAAGCCTTCGCGGGCGGCTGCGAAGAAGGTGAAGAAAGATGCGTTTGCCGGCACGTTAAAGCTGGATCGGAGCAGGGACATACTCGCAACAATCGGAAAGATGACCCCAAAACCTTACCTCATAGGCTTTGCTGCGGAGACAGAGAAGCTGCGTGAGAATGCACGCAAGAAGATGGAAGAGAAAAATATCGATGCGATTGTCACAAACGATGTTTCAAGAGATGATATCGGATTCTCTTCGGATTATAACGAAGCCAATCTCTACTTCCGGGATGGGACAGAAGTTTTCATCCCGAAAGATGAGAAGGATGCAGTTGCTTTCCGAATCCTCGAGAGCGTTTCCAAGAGGCTTGCTCTATAGATGGCCCGAGCAACACGCACGGAAATAATTGCCCGTTATCTGGACTTGATAGGGGTTTCCCACGTGCCGGCTCGACCTGTCCGGGTTCTCAATCGTGGTTCCGCGAAACAGGAAATTGCTTCTTTGACGGGGAGAAAAAGGGAGCTCAATGAACTGAGAGAACACATAGGTAACTGCACGAGATGCAGGCTCTGCGAGGGAAGGAAGAATGTCGTATTCGGTGTTGGGAACCCGGATACCGACATCATGTTTATCGGAGAGGGGCCAGGCGTCGATGAGGACATTCAGGGAGAACCCTTCGTCGGCGCTGCCGGAAAAAGGTTGAATCTATGGATTGCGAGACTCGGGTATGAGAGGAAAGATGTATATATAGCAAATATCGTTAAATGCAGACCACCCGGAAACAGGACTCCAAGGCCCGATGAGGCTGCAACCTGTCTCCCCTTTCTCAAAAGACAGATCGATATCATTGCGCCGAAACTCATTGTTACCCTGGGGGGGCCCGCCCTGAATTATCTCCTCGGGAGAAATGAACGCATCACCAGGGTACGGGGGACACGGTTTCTCTACGCGGATATTCCTTTGTTCCCCACCTATCACCCCGCATATATCTTGCGAAATCCTGCCAGAGAGAAGGAAGTGTTCCTCGACCTGGACACAATGAAAGATTTATTGGAGAAAAAGTTATGATGCATTACGGTTTTCACGCATCCTCTGCTCTTAATTTTTCTCAGAATAACCATAAAAATGGTATCATTGAACAGGTGAAATTATTTGTTTGAATGGCAATGTAATCGTGGAAAATGTAAAAAATTGATGTATTTCGCTTGCGATTTTCCGATCGATTGCATTCTCCATTTTTTCTTTTCTCGGAGGATGGTTTGTCGGGTAACTTGCATAGAAAAGCAGCTTTTGCATCTCTCATCCTAACTCTCCTGCTCATATCTCTCCAGGTAAATTCTGCGCCGGGAAAAACTCCCTTTGCGGGTGAAATTGTGGTCATTAAGGTTACCGCCACCATCAATCCTGCCATTTCAGATTTCATATCCACTTCGCTAGATGATGCGGAGGAAAAATCTGCAAATGCCGCCGTAATTCAGATGGATACTCCCGGTGGGCTCGACCTTGCAATGAGGGATATTATCAAGAGGATCCTCAGCGCTGAAGTGCCTGTCATCGTTTATGTCTCACCTTCAGGGGCTCGAGCAGCTTCGGCGGGAGTTCTGATCACACTGGCATCGGATGTTGCTGCCATGTCCCCGGGAACGAACATCGGTGCTGCACATCCTGTCGGGATAGGCGGCGGAAAGATGGATGAGACGATGGCAGAGAAAATTGCGAATGACGCAGCAGCATATGCCAGATCCATCGCGGAGAAAAAGGGGAGAAATGCAGATTGGGCCGAAGAGGCGGTAAGGAAAAGCACCTCCTTGACTGAGAAAGAAGCACTGCAAAAGAACGTCATAGACCTTGTTGCCGAGGATCTGAGCGACCTGTTCGATAAGGTGGATGGCTGGAAAGTTGATAAAAACGGGGTGCAATATATCATCCAATCAAAGACGGCCTCCGTTGTTTTTCGTAAAATGGGATTACGCCACAGGATTCTCAACGCCCTCTCAGATCCCAATGTTGCATACATCCTGCTCATGCTCGGGATATATGGCGTTTTCTTCGAGTTATCGAATCCCGGGGCAATCTTTCCGGGCATTGTGGGTGGGATATGCCTCATCCTTGGTTTTTATGCCCTTCAAACGCTTTCGGTAAACTATGCCGGTTTTCTTCTCATTGCTCTGGCCATGATACTGTTCATCCTAGAGATAAAGGTACCTAGTTACGGGATGCTCTCTGTTGGGGGCATTATCGCGCTTTTTCTCGGCTCAATTATGCTTTTTCATTCAAGAGAACCATATTTGAGGATTTCCATGAAGACACTCGTTCCAATGATTGTATTTTCGGCCCTCTTTTTCGGCGTGATCATTTTCCTTGCGATCAGGTCACAAAAGCAAAAGGTCAAAACAGGGTTTGAAGCGATCGTCGGAGAGGCGGGGAAAGCGACCTCGTTAATCAGTGAAACGGGCAAGGTATTTGTCGCGGGAGAGATTTGGGATGCCGTGTCAGACGTTGTGATTCAGGAGGGCGAGGAGATCGTTGTAACCGGAAAGCAGGGCTTCAAGCTCTTCGTGAAGCCAAAGGAGATAAAAGAATAATAACAGCAATTTATAAACTAATTGTTCAAGAAACAATTAAAATTATTTCTCTCCGAGTAACGATGTGTATCGACGTCCGCCGGGCTTCTCTCGTTCGCCCATGTGACGGAAGTTATTAAAATTAAGGAGGCAAAAAATGTTTTTACCCGTTGCTCTTATCATTCTTCTCCTGATATTCCTCAGTGCAGCAATCAAAATCCTCAAGGAGTACGTCCGGGGTGTCGTCTTCAGGCTCGGCAGAGTGATAGGAGAAAAGGGCCCCGGGTTAATCATTTTGATACCCTTCATAGATAAGCTTGTCAAGGTCGACCTTCGAACCGTCACGATGGATGTTCCCCCCCAGGATATCATCACCCGGGATAATGTCTCGGTGAAGGTAAATGCCGTCGTCTATTTCAGGGTTATGGATGCGGTCAAAGCGGTCGTGTCGGTGGAGAACTATCTTTACGCAACGTCACAGCTTGCCCAGACCACGTTGCGGAGCGTTTGCGGGCAGGCAGAACTGGACGAACTGTTGACCGAACGGGACAAGATCAATAATGAACTGCAGGAAATTCTCGACAGACACACCGACCCGTGGGGGGTCAAAGTCTCTATGGTGGAAGTGAAGCACATAGATCTCCCGCAGGAAATGCAGCGGGCGATGGCCAAGCAGGCCGAGGCGGAAAGGGAGAGGAGGGCGAAAGTCATCGCTGCAGAAGGTGAATTTCAGGCTTCGCAGAAGCTTTATCAGGCATCGGATATCATAAGTAAGAATCCCGTCGCGATCCAGCTGCGATTTCTCCAGACGGTTTCAGAGGTAGCATCGGAGAAAAATATGACCATCTTTCTCCCCATTCCCGTTGAACTGTTGAAGCCGTTCATGGAAAGGAAAGGCCGAGGGTCGGATGAAGGGGGCGATTGAGCCGTTTTAAACCGGTATCCGCACCGTTTTAATCGATAGCAGAAACAGGGATAACCCGTTGACATCTGTCTTCCACATATGTGTTTCGTCATCGGGCGGGTCGAGACGGTCTTTTTGGGTCCTTACTCTCCTCCTCGTCTTATCCTGTGCAGGAAGAGACATTGCCGTCAAGAAATCGCCTTCTCTACCACCACCGCCATCTCCTCCTCTCCAAACTGCAAAGCCGGAGCTGATCGAACCCTCCGTGAGGGTTCTTGTGAAAAAGAATCTCAATAGCCTCACCGTCAGCCAGGGTGATTATGTCATCAAGACGAGAGGGGGAGAGGTCGTTTCCCTCGGGGATCGGACCGTCAGCTTGAGAGCGAGGGAGGGATCGTTGCTCGAGGGGGAGAAAAGGTTCGGCGAGGAATTGGTCCTCGTGTCACGGGTACCGGTCTCCATCGATGGGGTCCTCTATTCCGGACGGGTGGTTTTTCATCCCACCGAAGCAGGAATTGATCTGATCGACCAAGTAAACGTGGAGCGATACGTCGCTTCCGTTTTGAAAAGCGAGATTCCCACTTCTTTTGCCTTCGAGGCAAAAAAAGCTATAGCCATTGCCGTTCGGTCGTATACTCTCTACCGGATGAAGAGAGCAAGAGAGGGACACTACCACCTGGATAACTCGAACATTTCTCAAGTGTACAGGGGGGTTGACGGTATTGAAGACGAATTCGTGAGGGCTGCCGAAGAAACGCGGGGAATGGTGGTTACATACGGGGACGAACCTGCCCTCACGGTCTATCACGCCATCTGCGGAGGCTACACCGAAAATGCCTACGATGTGTGGCAAACAGATATGAACTATCTACGTTCTGTTTCGTGCGGCTATTGTAACGATTCAAGCGGATTCCGGTGGGCCCTCGAGATCATACCGGAGGACTTTATGGGTCTCCTGAAAAAGGGAGAAGTGGAGGGAGAGAGACTTATATCCCTGAGGCCGGGGGCCAGGACGAGAACCGGGAGGGTGAGAACGTTAATGGTTTCGACCGATACCGGTACATGGGAGATCCCATCATCGAGACTACGCGCTGATATCGGATATGCGCTTATGAAAAGCACAAACTTCTCGGTTAAGATGAGAGAAGGTATGATATCCCTTTCAGGGAAAGGCTACGGGCATGGCGTCGGGCTATGTCAATACGGGGCCGACGGAATGGCGAATCGGGGGTTTGGATTCGTTGAGATTTTGCGGCACTATTACGGAAAGGAAATAGAGATAGACACTTTTTATTGAAACGATGATCATAAACAAACTCGATTACGAACTTCCCGAGCGGTTAGTCGCCCAGTATCCCGTATCTGTCAGAGATCACGCAAAGATGATGCTTTACAAACGGTGTTCAGGGAAGATTCACCATGCCCATTTTTACCAATTGCCCGATTATCTCTCAGCGGGCGATCTCCTCGTTGTAAACGACTCGAGGGTCATAAAATCAAGGGTGTTTTTTCAGAGGCCAACCGGTGGGAAGATGGAGATCTTTTTCCTCTCCCGGAGTCAGCGGGAATTCTCCCGTGGGCAAAGCAATCGATGGGAGTGCCTGTTCAGGCCCTCGAGAAAAGTAAGACCCGGCGATCGGATTGAGGTGACCGAGGGATTCGTGGTTCGGCCCCTTGAAAGGCTCGGGTCAGGCAGGTGGATCGTCGCATGCGAGTGCCAGGGCGATATCTATGAAAAACTGGAGAATGCCGGGGAAATCCCGCTTCCCCCGTATATACGGAGAGACGGGGACGGAGATGGCTTTCCTGACGAAGACAGGTACCAGACTGTATTCGGAAACGTCCCCGGGTCGGTTGCCGCGCCGACAGCCGGGCTTCATTTTACCGATGCGCTTGTTGAAAAATTGAGAAAGGGCGGTGTTCGCATCGTCTCCGTGAGCCTGGACATCGGCTACGGCACGTTCTCGCCCATCAGGGAAGAGAGGGTCGAGGATCATAGCGTTCATTCAGAGTGGTATCGCGTATCCCCCGGTACAGCTGAGATCATCAGAGAGCAAAAACGATCGGGGGGAAGGGTGATTGCAGTGGGCACGAGCGTCGTTCGAACACTCGAGACCGCATTCGATGAAAAAGGGCTTCCCCGGGATCTCGAGGGGGTCTCAAGCCTTTTCATACATCCCGGCTACCGGTTCAAGATGATCGATGGGATGATCACGAACTTTCACCTTCCCAGGAGCAGTCTCATCGCTCTCGTTATGGCATACTGCGGTGTGGAGGAGTTAAAAGATTGCTATCGGGTCGCTGTTGCGAACAATTACCGGTTTTTCTCCTACGGTGATGTCATGTTGATTTTATGAGGTTTGGGTGCGTGGATTTTCAGATTCAGAAACCCTGTGACAACACCCAGGCGAGAGCAGGGGTGATCACAACATCCCACGGAGCTTTCCTCACGCCGGCTTTCATGCCCGTTGGTACAGGGGGCACCGTCAAGGCGATGACGACCGATGAACTCGACGATATTGGATACGGGTGTATCCTTGCGAATACTTACCATCTGCACCTGCGGCCCGGCCATGATCTGATTGAGCGGCTTGGCGGGATACACCGCTTCATGAACTGGAATAAGAGTATCCTCACCGACAGCGGCGGTTACCAGGTCTTCAGTCTTGCCCCATTGAGGGAAATTATACCTGAAGGGGTACTGTTCCGCTCCCATCTGGATGGGCAAGTGCTCAAATTGACGCCAAGGTTCGCCATAGATATACAAAAATCGCTCGGAACAGACATCATGATGCAACTCGATGTTTGTGTTCGCCATCCCGCCGATGAAAGTGCCGTCGAAGAAGGGGTCACGCTTTCGGCCCGGTGGGGAAAAGAGTGCCTGGCGGTGGCGCGGGACCTGGATGCTTCCCTTTTTGGAATAGTCCAGGGAGGTATGAAAAAGGAACTCAGGAGGCGATCGGTGGAGCTGACGGTTGAGAGCGGTTTCGACGGATATGCGATTGGGGGTCTCTCCGTTGGCGAATCCGGGGAGCTCATGAGGGAGATGGTTGCTTTCACTTCCGGGCTCATGCCTTATGACAAAGTGAGGTATCTCATGGGCGTCGGGACCCCTTCGGATATTGTTTTTGCCGTTTCGATGGGGGTCGACATATTCGATTGCGTTCTCCCCACAAGGAATGGACGCAATGGCCATCTTTTCACGTGGAAAGGGGATATAAGAATAAAACAGAGCAGGTACAGGGAAGATAAAGACCCCCTTGACCCTGATTGCGGGTGCTACACCTGCAGAAACTACTCGAGGGCCTATCTCAGACATCTTTTCGTCACGGGAGAGATACTGTCATCTCGATTGAATACGATTCACAACCTCTTTTTCTACCATGAGCTGATGAAGACGATGAGGGAGGCAATTATTAATGGAAATTTTCATCTATTTATGAAACAATTTTCAATCTTAAAGAGATAACGAAGTACTCATGTTCACAGATGGAGGTGTGTGATGATGTTCGGATCGATCGCGTTTGCCATGGGACAGAAGGGGGCAGGCGGCTCTTCCGGTCTGGTTGGCCTCGTGCCCCTTGTTCTCATGTTTGTTATCTTTTATTTTATCCTTATCAGGCCCCAGCAAAAACAGGTCAAGAGGCACCAGGAATTTATAAAAAATTTAAAAAAGGGCGATAGAGTCGTTACCACCGGGGGACTTCACGGATCTATAACCGGCCTCACCGATACCGTCGTAACCCTTGATATTGCAGATAACGTGAGGGTCAAGGTATCGAGAAGCGCCGTAGCGGGATTGAGCAAAGATCAGACCTCCACCCAACAGCAATAAGATCAATCGATAAAACTGATGAGGAGTCTTATGAGATGAAAAGGAGTTTGGTGTGGAGAGCGTTGTTGGTGGCAGTGGTAACCGTTGTCGCCGTAATTCTCGTAATTCCGAGCATAACGAATTATGTGCCTTCTTCACTAAAGGAAAAAATCGGGAAGATTAATCTGGGACTCGATCTTCAGGGGGGAATCTTTCTCAGGCTCCAGGTAGAGCTGGAAAAAGCCGTTGAAAATACCATCTCCCGTTACTCGGAGGACGCAAGGACTTCTTTACGGGAAAAGGGGATACCCGTTTTGTCGATGGAAAAGGTCAATCAGGGTTCCTATCGAATCGTGATACCGCCAGGAGAATTCATCGATAGAGCGAGAAATGCCCTGGAACAGCGCTTCGGAAACCTCGAAATAGAGGTTGGCGAAATTAGGGATGCATCGGCAAAGATCATTCTCACGATGCGAGATTCTGAAGTTAATTTTATAAAAAACAATGCGGTGAAACAGGCGGTCGAGACCATACGCAACAGGATTGACCAGTTCGGGGTCCGGGAGCCGCAGATCGTAAGCGAGGGGGAAGACAGGATAGTCGTCCAGTTGCCGGGGATAAAAGAGAAACAGAGGGCGGTAGATATTGTGGGAAAGACTGCCTTACTCGAGTTCAAGCTAATAGATGAGGATCACAGCCTGGATGATGCTATGGCGGGAAATATATCCGGAGAGTCGCAAATACTCTATCAGAAAGCGGTGGACAGAAATTCGGGAGTGGTTTCGAAAAATCCCATTCTTTTGAAAAGAAAAACCCTTTTGACCGGTGACCACATCAAAACCGCCAGGGTCAGTTTCGAAAACCGGACGGGGGCGGCATACGTTTCGCTCTCCTTCGATTCCATCGGCGCGAAAATATTTGACAGGGTGACGTCGGAAAACGTGAAAAAAAGGCTCGCAATCGTTCTCGACGATACGGTCTATTCCGCTCCGGTCATTCAGGAGAGAATATCGGGAGGAGAGGCACAGATAACGGGGAGCTTCACCACTGAAGAAGCATCCGATCTCGCTCTCGTGCTCAGGGCAGGATCGCTTCCTGCCCCCGTGACAATAATTCAGAACGTATCTATCGGCCCATCGCTGGGTCGCGATTCGATAGAGAAGGGAGTGAGGGCCTCAATTATCGGGCTGATCCTCGTTATCTTTTTCATGATTGTTTACTACAACTTATCGGGATTTATCGCGGATCTGGCCCTTCTGCTCAATCTTATATTCCTTCTCGCAGTGATGGCTGTTCTGGAAGCGACCCTCACCCTGCCCGGAATAGCGGGAATTATCCTGACGATCGGAATGGCCGTTGATGCAAATGTGCTCATCTTCGAGAGAATACGGGAGGAACTCAGGCTCGGGAAAACGGTAAGGGCATCGATAGATGCTGGATACGACAAAGCCCTGTTTACCATCATCGACTCTCACATTACGACGCTGATAACGGCGGCCGTGCTTTTCCAGTTTGGAACGGGTCCAA
Source organism: uncultured bacterium (assembly GCA_964347065.1). Classification (GTDB taxonomy): domain Bacteria; phylum Desulfobacterota; class Deferrimicrobia; order J040; family J040; genus WVXK01. The sequence continues at coordinate 41,676 of CAYFXN010000003.1, forward strand.
TTAAAGGGTTTGCCGTAACACTGTCTCTTGGCGTCATCATAAATCTCTTTACGTCACTCATCTGCACGAAGGTAATTTTTGATTACATCAACGTTAAGCAACCCATGAAAAAATTGAGTATCTGAGGGGAGATTTTTATGGAGATCATTAAAGATACAAATATCGACTTCATGCGGATGAAAAAGATCTCTTTTTCTATTTCCGGCCTGCTCGTTGCCTGCGGAATTACCACCCTCATTCTTATCTTTGCAGGTAAGGCAAACCTCGGCGTAGATTTTGCCGGGGGGACTTCGGTTCAGGTAAAGTTCGAAAAACCGATTAAAGTTGACCGCTTGAGGAAAGCGCTTGGCACCGCCGGCTTTGACGATGTAAATATTCAGGATTTTGTGGCTCAGAATAGTGCCCTGATAAAGGTGGGGCAAAGGAGCGGGAAAGGAGAAATGGTCGCGGATAAAATTGCCGATATCATACAAAAAGCCGTTGAAGATAATCGTTTCGAGGTTCAGGCGGCGACGGAAATAGGCCCTGCGATAGGCGCCAAGTTACGCAAGGATGCCCTGATAGCTGTTGTGATTTCTACCATCGGGATCATTCTCTACATCGCCTGGCGGTTCGAATTTAAATTCGGTGTAGCCGCTGCGATAGCCACCTTCCACGACGTCCTGTCGGTGCTCTTTATCATGACTCTGCTCGGAAGGGAGGTGAACCTTCTTCTGGTTACTGCACTTCTTACCCTAGCCGGTTATTCTTTAACCGATACGGTTGTGGTTTTCGACAGAATAAGGGAGAATTTGAGGGGGAGGAAGGGGAAAACGTTCAGCGAGGTAACCAACAGGAGCATTAATGATGTTCTCAAAAGAACGATCATTACATCCCTCACCACATTGCTCGCCGTTGTCAGCATTCTCGTTCTCGGCGGTGAGGTCATCCGGGACTTTGCGCTCGCCTTGGCGCTGGGAGTCATAATAGGAACCTACTCCTCTGTTTTCCTCGCATCTCCGATTGTCGTCATCTGGAGGGGGGATAAAATTGTCCAGGTTAGAAAATAAGGTTTATGGTGCAAAAGAAGGAAGGATATGGGAAGTAAAGACTCCTGACGAAGACATCATTTATAGAATTGCAAAGATCTTCGATGTCAGCAGGCTGGCTGCCAGGATTCTCGCCAACAGGAACTTTCATGACCTGGATGAAATAAGGGGATTTCTGAGCCCTGATCTTACCGCACTTTCAGACCCGATGGGTATGGTTGACATTGATAAGGCAGCCAGGCGGGTCATCGATGCCTGCACAAAAGATGAGAAGATATTTGTTTACGCCGATTATGATGTTGACGGCGCTACCGGGGCGGCCTGCCTGTACCTGTTTCTGAAAGAGCTTTTTCCCTATCTGCAGATCTACATTCACCAAAATGACAGAACGAGGGATGGATATGGTTTGAAGATGGAATATATGAGATTTGCAGAGAAAAGCGGTTATTCCCTCATCGTAACGGTGGATACGGGGATATCGAACCACGATGAGGTTGAAAAGGCCAGGGATCTCGGTGTTGACGTAGTTATCACCGATCATCACACCGTCGTTGGTGCTCTTCCCGATGCCTATGCGGTCTTGAACCCGAAAAGGAAAGACTGCAGGTTCAGGTTCGAGGACCTTGCCGGTGTGGGAGTTGTATTTGCACTTATCTGTGCCATTAGAAAAATACTCAGGGAAAAGGGGTTTTTTCGGGAAAAGACAGAACCTCAACTCACAAAGTTTCTCGACCTCGTTGCCCTCGGAACTGTAGCCGATATGGCCCCGCTGAAAGGTGATAATAGGATATTCGTCAAAAATGGTCTTCGTCAGATTCGGGGGAATCCACGTCCCGGGATTTTGGCTCTTATCGATGTATCTGGGATTAAACAGGGTCATGTCACCGAAGGAGATCTTGCATACAGAATAGGGCCGCGGTTGAATGCCGCCGGCAGAATTGGCGATTCTTCCCTTTCTTCGGCCATATTGATTGAGCCATCGTTTGATCGCGCTCTCGATCTTGCTAGGATTTTGTCGAGCGAAAACAGGAAAAGACAAATGGAGGAAGATAAAATTTTTAAGGATGCCAGGCGCTTAATCGAAAAAAAGAATTTGCATAATGAAAGGATTATCGTTGTTGGCTCGAAGAAATGGCACATTGGCGTGGTGGGAATCGTTGCGTCAAAAATAGTTGAGACATATTCCAAACCGGCTCTGGTTTTTACCTTCGAAGGAAGTGATGCAAAAGGATCGGGAAGAAGCAAAAGTCCCTTCGACATTTTGAGAATATTAAACCAGTGTTCTCACCTCATGAAGAGATTCGGCGGACATACCCACGCTGCCGGGATTATGATGAGGAGGGATCGTTTCGACGATTTCAGTGAAGCTATACAGGATGCGGCTCGGAATCTCTATGAGGAGGAGGAGATCATCCCGGTAATCGACGTTGACGCTGAGGTCGAGCTCTCGAGCATGTCTGCGCAATTGCTGGAGGAACTCGAGGCCCTGTCTCCCTTTGGAATCGGAAATCCTGAACCCACTTTTCTCTCGAGAAACTTACGTGTTGTGGATTTCTCTGTCAGAAACAGAGGAATGGTCACTATGGGTGTCGTACAGGACGGTGCAAAGTACGAAGTCCTGGCCTTCAAAATGGGAGAGTTACAGCATATGGTCCTCGATAGAATCGATCTTCTCTATACCCCGAAAATGTCCGTTTTCAGAGGGCGGAGCGAGATGAGGCTGTTAGCCCGGGATTTGCGCCTTTTGTGAAACCGTTACCCTGAGGAGAAAATATTGGCCGGTTTGGCAAAACTTAAAACGTATATAAGAAAAACTATGGAGGAGAAGGGGAGCGAGAGGAAGATCGCGCTCGGATTTGCCATCGGAGTTTTTATCAGTTTTACACCTTTTTTGTCCTTACACACGATAACGGCAATTGCCATCGGTTTGCTCTTCCGGTTTAATAAAGTGGCCATTATTACCGGAGCATGGGTCAACAATCATCTTTCAATTCCCTTTGTGTTTTATATCTCCTACAAACTGGGCGTGCTGGTTGTCGGGGGAAACCCTGTTCCGCCATCTTTCGAGAACTTCGAAATCGGGATATTGTTGGAGTACTTCAAGTATATCGGTGTTCCCCTGATAGTTGGGACAACGATTACCGGCTTGATTGCTTCTGGTATCGCTTATTATATTATGTATTACGCGATTAAGTCGGTGAGAAGGAAAGGGATAAAAAAAGGGGGTTCGAGTGAAGGAATTAAAATTTAACTTCGGAGGCATACCAGAAAAATACAGCTTATGGGAGAATGCGAAGTTTGTGGTGATACCCATTCCCTATGATTTTACGACCACGTATATGACGGGAACACGGAATGGTCCCATGGCGATGCTCTCTGCTTCGACAAATCTGGAGCTCTTTGACGACGAGTTAAAGATAGAAACCTTCAAAAGCGGCATATTCACCGCCCCTTTTGTAGAGGCGAACCTGAAATCGCCGCTCAGTTCTTTACGGGAAATGGAAAAAGCAGTGGAAAAGTATGTGAGGCGAAGCAAATTCCCGGTAATTATAGGGGGCGAACACACGGTTACGCTCGGTGCTATGAAACCGCTGAAGAAGAAGTTTGGGACTTTTTCTCTTCTGCAACTCGATGCCCATGGTGATCTGAGGGACTCGTATCAGGGGACGAAATGGAACCATGCCTGTGTATCGAGGAGGATATGGGAAATGGGCATCAATGTTGTGCAGGCGGGGGTGCGAAGCCTGTCCGAGGAGGAGGACAGGTTTATAAGGAAGAACCAGATTAAAACCTATTATGCATATGAGTTCAAAGAGAATCCCGATGGCGTCATCAATGCGATTACCGCCAATCTGGAGGATAAGGTTTACATCTCCGTTGATCTGGACTTTTATGACCCCGGCGCTATGCCTGCTGTCGGAACACCCGAGCCGGGAGGCATAGACTGGTTCGGGGGACTCGAAATTCTCTCCGAGGTATTCAAGAGGAAGAAGGTCATCGGGTTCGATGTGGTTGAGTTATCCCCCATCACCGGCCTCGTTGCCCCCGATTTTTTTGGCGCAAAGCTGGTCTACAGGCTCATGGGGTATGCGGTTGCCTACGGTTCCGTCGAATGAATTACCAAGGGAGGGGAATGGATTTCGTACCTTCTAAAGTGTTTTTCACAAAGGGAGTGGGAAGACACAGGGAAGAACTTCAGTCCTTCGAGCTTGCCCTCCGGGATTCGGGAATTGAGAAGTTCAATCTCGTATCTGTTTCAAGCATTTTCCCCCCCGGGTGCAAGATAATCAGCAGAAGCGAGGGGATGAGGCTCCTGAAGCCGGGACAAATCGTGTTTGTCGTGATGTCGCGGCTCACGAGTGACGAGCCGAGGAGATTGATCGCCTCCTCCATAGGCTGCGCTCTGCCGATGGACAAAAACACCTACGGCTATTTGAGTGAACATCACGCCTTCGGGCAAAATGAAAAAGTAGCAGGTGATTATGCCGAAGACCTTGCAGCCGCCATGCTTGCCAGCACTCTCGGCTTCGAGTTTGATGAAGACAAAAGCTGGGATGAAAAGAGGGAGGTCTGGAAAATCAGCGGTGTAATTTATCGGTCATTCAACGTTACACAATCGGCAATAGTGAAAAATGAGTACGCCACTGTTCTCGCGGCGGCCGTTTTCATCCTATAATACGGAAGGGGGCGTTGTCATGAGAGGGGCAAAAATAGTAGCAACGGGAAGGTACCTTCCCGACAAAGTTAGTTCTAATTTTGACCTTGAGAAACTGATGGACACGACGGACGAGTGGATAGTCCAGAGAACGGGAATCAGGGAAAGGCGCTATGCCGAAGGAGAAGAGACAACATCTTACATGGGGGCTATTGCGGCAAAACGGGCAATGGAGAAAGCCGGGCTGGAGCCAAAAGATATCGATTACGTGATCTTCGCTACCCTCTCTCCTGATTTTTTCTTTCCCGGCAGCGGCGTTTTGGTTCAGGATCTTCTCCATCTTGACAACGTGGGTGCCCTTGATGTGAGGAATCAGTGCACGGGATTCGTTTACGGGCTCGGAATTGCAGAGTCATTCATCAAGATGGGGAAATTTGACAATATCCTCGTGATCGGATCGGAGGTTCATTCCCATGGTCTCGACTTTTCCACCAGCGGGAGGGATATAACCGTCTTATTCGGAGATGGAGCTGGAGCTGCTGTGGTTGGCCCCTCCAAAGATGGACAGGGCATATTGTCGACACAGATGAATTCCGAGGGAAAGTATGCAAAAGAACTGTGGTGCGAGGCACCGGGAAGTACAGAGAATCCCAGGATCACCGTGGAGATGTTGAAAGAGAAACGGCACTTCCCCGCGATGAACGGCAGATTTGTATTTATCAATGCGGTGAAGCGTTTCAAAGAGACGATTGAGGAAGCACTCAGCAACTGCAACCTGACCAAAGAGGACATTTCGCTCGTCATACCTCATCAGGCGAATTTGAGGATCAGTCAGGCTGTTGCAAAAAGCATGGGCCTTCAGGAAAACCAAGTGTTTAGCAACATCGAGTACTACGGGAACACCACAGCGGCTTCTATACCCATAGCGCTCGATGAGTGCTTGGAAAGAGATGTTATAAAGGAAGGGGACATCGTTTGCCTCGCTGCCTTTGGGTCGGGTTTTACTTGGGGTTCAGTGCTTATGCGATGGTAGAAGGCTATATTGTCAGAGAAATGGAAAAAGGGGACATCGACAGGATTCTTGAAATAGAACGGGAATCGTTTCGTTTGCCCTGGAGCAGAGCCCTATTTCTCGATGAGTTCACCCGCGATTATTCTCACACCTATGTTGTTTGTGACCGGGAAAAAGGTGAGGTTCAAGGGTTTATCATTTTCTGGGTCCTCTTCGATGAGTGCCATATCCTCAATATCTCGGTGGCAAAGGCGATGAGGCGCCGGGGTCTCGGGGAGAAACTCATGCAGCGGTGCGAAAAGATCGCTAAAAGTAAAGGAGCATCCTATCTGTACCTTGAAGTGAGGGAGGGGAACCAGCCGGCGATAAATCTATACGGAAAGCTCGGCTTTCGTTTTGTCGGCTTGAGACGGGGGTACTACACCGATACGGGTGAAGACGGGTGGGTCATGATTAAAAACATTAAAAAAAAGGTTACATAGTGTTTTTCACTGGCGAAATTATCGATAATCTGCTCATATCCGATAAACATTACCTCATGAAAATTGCAACACCCGTTGTGCAGTCGTTCTCTCCGGGGCAATTCGTTATGGTACGTGGCTGGCAGGGAACCGACCCGTTACTCCCCAGACCCTTTGCAATATTCTCGTGGGTAAGCCGTGGCGGGGAAAAGGCGCTTCAATTAGTCTATAAAATCGTCGGAAGGGGAACGACCATACTCTCCGGACTCCACCGAGGTGATCCGATCCAGATCCACGGCCCGCTGGGAAAGGGGTTTACGGCTCCGGAAGGGGTTGATAATTATATCCTCGCCGGGGGTGGGATCGGCTTCAGCTCTGTTTTTCCCGTTGCACTTTTCCTGAATGAAATAGGCAAAAACATGAAAGTCATTCTCGGCGCTAAGAGTGCCAGAGATATACCTCCGGCAAGCAGCGTGGGAGCAAAATTTCTCGAAGGGGATGTGACCTACGCGACTGAAGATGGTTCCATGGGTTTCCGGGGACTCGTCACTGAGATACTCGAAAGAGAGATATACAGTATAACTGAGGGCGAGCAAGAAAATTGGGCAATATTTGCCTGTGGACCAACGGATATGCTGAATCGGGTGCAGGCGTTATCGGCCGACCGAGGAATACGTGCATATTTATCTCTCGAGAACTTCATGGCCTGCGGTTTCGGGGTTTGCCTCGGTTGTGTAGTTAAAGTGACCGCCCCCGATGGTTATCAGCACGTTCGCGTGTGTAAGGAGGGTCCTGTATTTACTTCGAACGAGGTGATATTCGGTGACTGATCTATCGGTTCGGATCGGCAAGAGCGAGTTTAAAAACCCCGTTTTCTCTGCTTCAGGAACGTTTGGATATGGAATTGAATTTACCGAATATTTTGATATTTCCCGGCTCGGCGCGATCATCGTAAAAGGCCTGTCCATCGAGCCTGTAAAAGGAAACCCGGGACCGAGGATATTCGAGACCCCATCGGGCATGTTAAACGCCATCGGCCTGCAGAATATAGGCGTGAGAAACTTTGTCAAAGATGTTATGCCGGTGCTCCGGAGCTTGAAGACAACGATAATTGCGAACATTTACGGAAAAATGGAGGAAGAATACGCGGCCGTTGCTTCCGTACTCGATGATGCCGAGGGTGTAGAGGGAGTGGAATTGAATATTTCCTGTCCCAATGTGAAGAAGGGGGGGATTGCTTTTGGCCAGGATCCTGTCGCAGCTGCGCGGGTTATTTCAGCGGTGAAAAAGGCAACAGGCAAAACGGTTATCGTCAAGCTTTCCCCAAACGTGTCGGATATAGTTGAAATTGCCGTTGCGGTTGAGGAAGCGGGGGCTGATGGCGTTTCACTCATCAACACGCTTCTCGGCATGGTAATAGACCTTGATAGCAAAAGAGCCATTCTCGGGAGCACCATGGGCGGGCTCTCCGGCCCGGCGATTAAACCCGTTGCCCTCAGGATGGTTTACCAGGTTTCAAGGAGCGTTAACATTCCTGTCATAGGAATTGGCGGGATAATGAGTTACCGGGATGCACTTGAGTTCATGCTCGCTGGGGCTTCAGCGGTTCAGGTGGGGACGGCAAACTTTATAAATCCCCGGGCATCGCAGGAAGTTTTGGAGGGCATAATCTCCTATTGTGAACAGGAAAATATAGAGACGGTTGGCGCTATTACCGGTTCATTGAAAACGTAATACCTGCCGGCTGGTCACCCACAGCATGTTTGCTCTTATGCCCTTTTTTCCTTGAAGTTTTATTCCAAAGACGATAAGATAAATAAAAGTGGGCAGAGGCCCGCTTTTTTTTTGAATATGGGTGGACGCTGATGACGGTGAAGGAGATAAAAAATAGGGTTATTGATCTGGCTGAAGACGTTGCAATCCAAGAGGGAGTGGAAGTGGTCGATGTTGAAATTTCGGGTGGTTCCGGGAGGTACATCGTGCGGGTATATATTGATGTTGAGAGCGGTGTAACGATTTCAGATTGTGAATCCTTCAGCAGAAATCTCGGGGCCCTGCTCGAAATCGATGACCCTATACCGACGGCGTACTATCTCGAAGTTTCTTCCCCGGGTATCGAGAAAGTATTGAGAAAACCTTCTCATTTCGATAGATATAGAGGTGAAAGGGTTAATATCCAGTTTGAAAAGGCGTTCGAAGGGAGAAGGAGAGTGACAGGCGTGATAGCAGATGTAACGGATTCTTGTGTGACCATCGAACAGGAGGGAAACCGGTTTGTCGTCGAGTACGGCAACATAAAGAAAGCCAGACTCAAAATAAATGAATCAGATTTGGCAAGAGGGGTGAAGTAATGATTTTTCAGCTCAATCAGATAATTAATCAGCTCGGAAAAGAAAAGGGAATAAAAAAGGAGATCATTGTAAGTGCAATCAAAGAGGCCCTGGAATATGCTGCAAGGAAAAAGTACGGTCAGGAGAAAGAGATAGAGGCGCATTTCGATGAAAATACAGGCGAATTTGAAATTCTCGAATATAAAGAAGTCGTCGAAGCCGTTACCGATCCCGAGCTTGAAATAGGTCTCGTTGAGGCTCAGGAGTACGATCCTGACGCCCAGGTACAAGACAGCATCGGTTTCAGGATAACAACGAAAGAGCTGGGAAGGATAGCGGCTCAGACGGCCAAGCAAATTATTTTGCAAAAAGTGAAAGAGGCAGAGCGGGAAGTTATATACGATGAGTTCATCGATAAAAAAGGTGAGATCGTTAACGGGATCATTCACCGATTCGAGAAAGATCTTATGATTGTGGATCTCGGAAAGACCGAGGCGATAATGCCACCACGAGAGCAGGTGAAGAGAGAGAGGTACAGGCAGGGGGACAGGATTCGGGCATTTATCAAAGATGTCGTTTTGTCCCAGAGGGGACCTGAAATTATTCTCAGCAGGACCGATCCGAGGCTGGTTCTGAAAATCTTTGAGATGGAGGTTCCCGAAATTTATGAGGGTATCGTATCGGTTGTATCGATCGCCCGGGAACCGGGCTCGAGGACGAAAGTCGCGGTTAAGTCTCGCGACAAGGATATCGACCCCGTAGGAGCGTGTGTCGGATTGAGGGGAACCCGGGTTCAGAAAGTTGTAGAAGAGCTTAAAGGAGAGAAGATCGATATTGTCCAGTGGGAGGAAGATCCTGCGAGATTTGCCTGCAACGCGCTTTCTCCCGCAGAGATCATCCGGGTTCTCGTCAACGAAACAGAGAAGTCCATGGAGGTGATCGTCCCGGAGGATCAATTGATGGTAGCTATCGGGAGAAAAGGACAGAATGTTAAGCTTGCCTCGAAACTTATCAACTGGAACATAGAAGTAAGGCAGGAGGGCAAGGCTGAGGAAGCCCTGAAACAGGCGGAGGCCCTCTTCGAAAATAAAGAACAAGAGGCAATGCAAGGGGAGCCTGCCGAGGACGCGGAAGTCCTGGAAAGTGAACAGACTGCCTCCGAGGCAACAACACAAGAGGTGAAAGAACAAGAGGCGTCAGTAAGTGAAGAAGCCGCGGGATCAGAGGAAGTTCCGGAGGATGATCCGACTGTTTCGGAGGCTCAGCCGCAACAAAATGATGCGGATGAACCCAGTCACAAAAAAGAGGAGACGGGGCAAGGTGAATAGACCGGTGAAAAATCAGCTTCCCCAGAGAAGCTGTTCGGTTTGCGGTAAAAAGAGCGTGAAGTCCGGGTTTACGAGGGTAGCGATGTTTGGAGTCGAAAAAAGGTTAACGCTCGATGCTTCTGGAACGCTGGGAGGGAGGGGTTTGTACCTGTGCAAATCTGATGACTGTGTTAATAATTTTATTAAGTTGGTGAGGAAGGGTAAAATTAAAAACACAGGAAATTTCCCCGGATGGAGCAGAGAACTTTTGATAGAGAGCATCCAGAAATCCAAGCTTCGGTTGTATTAATTGCGAAGGGGGCAGTTGATGGCAAGAATGAGAGTCAGGGAACTGGCAAAAGAACTTGAGGTTAAGAACGCAGAACTGCTGCAGATATTGTCCAGCCAATTTGGCCTCCATGATTTAAAACCGGCAAGCGGCATCGATGAAGACGTTGCCCAGAAGGTTCGTGTGCAGATCATCAAAGAAAAGGACAAGGGTTCGGAAGCGGAAATTGTCAAGGAGACTAACGGAACGGTATTGAAGAAGCATAAAACTTTTGTCCTGAAAAAGAGGAGAAAAAAAGTCGAAGAGGCTCCCGCCAAGGAGATAGAAGAGGAAGAACCGGTTAGCGCGCGACGGGTTGCTGAAGCGAAACCCGAAGAGAGATTGGAAGAATTATCAGCGATCGAGTCTGTGTCTGAAGAGAGGGAACAACACCTGACGATTGTGGAACCTGAGACGGCGGTAGCTGAGGATGAGGAGGCTGTTGCAGTCCCTTCAGAGAAAGGAAAAGCGGAGGAAGAGAGAGACGATGTAAAGGTTGAACCTGAGGAAAAGCACAAGAAGCGGAGAATAAAGCCTCAGAAAAAGCTGCACAAGGGCATCGTGAAAAAGAAAGCCCTTGAGGAGCTGGTTGAGGAAGCTGAAGGCGAAGAAGCTGAAGCACAGGATACGGTGAAGCCCCAAGTTGTGGAAAGGGTTTTCGAGCCGGGGAGGCCCTATAAGAGGAAAAAGCACGCTGAAAAGGAAAAGAAAGGGCCATCGACTCTTCCCCCAAAACCCAGCAAGAGAATTATCAGGGTTGAGGATGTTATATCTGTTGGTGAGCTTGCGAAAAGGATGGGAGTCAAATCGTCATCACTCGTTAAAAAGTTCATTGACCTGGGCATGATGGTTACCATCAACCAGACGATCGATTTTGAAAATGCTGCGGTAGTTGCCGATGACTTCGGCTACAAGGTTGAAAACGTCGCACCCGAATACGAGGCATACCTGGATCAGAACGAGGACAAGGGGGAGGACTTAGTTCCACGGGCACCTGTTGTGACGATCATGGGGCATGTTGACCATGGAAAAACGTCCCTTCTCGATGCGATACGTAAAACGAAGGTAGCCGAGAGTGAGGCTGGGGGAATCACGCAGAGCATCGGTGCCTACGAGGTGCTCGTAGGAGAAAAGAAAGTGGTTTTTATTGATACACCGGGCCATGAAGCGTTCACACAGATGCGGGCAAGAGGAGCGAAGGTCACTGATCTCGTCGTTCTCGTGGTAGCCGCCGACGATGGGGTCATGCCCCAGACTCTGGAGGCGATCGATCATGCGAAGGCCGCAAAGGTTCCCCTGGTGCTCGCCATCAACAAGATTGACAAACCAAACGCAAACCCCGAGAAGGTTAAGAAACAGCTTGCGGAACACGGGCTTATCCCTGAGGAGTGGGGCGGGGAAGTTCTCTTCGCAAATGTTTCCGCCAAGAAAAGGGAAGGAATCGATGAACTGCTTGAGCTCATAATCTTGCAGGCCGATGTGCTCGACCTCAAAACCAATCCGGATAAACTCGCCAGGGGAATCATAATCGAATCGAGGATAGACAAAGGGCGCGGTCCCATTGCCACTGCCATCGTACAGGAGGGAACGTTAAAGGTGGGTGATCCGGTTGTTTCCGGAGTTCACTTCGGGAAAGTTCGGGCTCTGTTAAACCATATCGGCAAGAGACTGACGGGGGCAGTCCCGTCGACTCCCGTCGAAATTCTCGGTTTCAATTTCGTTCCCGGGGCAGGCGAACGGTTTGCTGCGCTTGAGAGTGAGCGGCTTGCAAGGGAAATAGCCCTTTCGCGACAGACCAAAGCAAAAGAAACCGAGGGAGTTAAGACCGTGAAGCTTTCCCTCGAAGAGCTTTATAGCAGGATAAAGGAGGGTGGGCTCAAAGAGCTTCCGGTGATCATCAAATGTGACGTCAGGGGAAGTGTCGATGCCCTGGTGGATTCTCTTGTGAAGATAGAAACCGATGAGGTGAAGATCAACATTATCCATTCAGGGGTAGGAGGGATAACTGAATCTGATGTGCTTCTCGCTTCTGCCTCCAATGCAGTGATAATAGGTTTCAAGGTTAGACCTGATGCGAAAGCTTCGAAAATTGCCGAAAAGGAAAATGTGGATATTAAGCTTTATGAAGTTATTTACGACCTCATCCATTCCGTCAAAAAGGCCATGGCGGGGCTTCTTGAACCTGAATTCCGTGAGCTGGTTCAGGGTATAGCTGAAGTAAGGGAAATCTTCAGTATTCCGAAGGTCGGTCCAATTGCTGGATGTTATGTTACCGAGGGAAAAGTATCCAGGAACAGCAGTGTAAGAGTTTTGCGGGATAGTGTTGTCGTTTTCACCGGGAAGATTGCTTCCCTGAAAAGATTCAAAGATGATGCAAGGGAAGTATCGCAGGGATACGAATGCGGGATCGGTATCGACAACTTCAATGATGTCAAGGTGGGGGACGTTTTAGAGTCCTTCGTCCTAGAAAAAGTTACCCCTGTCCTCTGAGGTTGAATGTGGTAGTTGGTGTGGTAAATTTCGATATTCTTATCAACGGGGCGTTCAATCTAAAAGAGAAGAGAAGCTACGTTAAGAGCCTTGTTGGAAAAATCAGAAACAAGTTCAGCGTTTCCGTTGCCGAAGTCGATCATCAGGATCTTTGGCAAAGAACGCAGATCGGGGTTGCGGTCGTTGGGGCGAATTCTGCCATTGTCAACTCTGTCATAGATAAGGTAACGGAGTTTGTTTATTCCAACGGAGATTTTGAGGTTATTGAGAGAAAAATCGAAATCTTACGGTACTGAGATGGCAGGACTCAAAATAGATCGCTCGATTCGCTTGGCGATGCTCCTGAAAGAGGAAATTGCAGGGATTATATCGAGGGAAATGAAGGATCCTGGCCTTAAGATGGTGACGGTGACCCATGTGAAACTAACGAAAGATTTGAGAGATGCGGAAATTTTCTATTCAGTTCTGGGAAATGAAGAGGACGTGGGGAAGACGGAGCGGATCCTGGACAGGGCATCGGGTTTTATAAGGGGAGAACTCGGCCGTACGTTGAGGATAAAGAGGATACCTCACCTATCCTTCAAATACGATGACTCTTTCGAAAAGGGGATAAAAATAGAGAGGTTGATGCGTGAGATAACTGGGGATGAGTGAGGATCTTGGTAAAATATGCGAGCTTATCGGAAAGGCAAAATCATTCCTTCTTACAACCCATATCAACCCTGAAGGGGACGCTATCGGCTCTGAGCTTGCACTCGCGCTCGTGCTTGAGGGAATGGGAAAAGATGTTTTTGTCCTGAACCAAGATCCCGTACCCTATTTCTTGATGTTCCTTCCCGGCATTGACAGGATTCAGCATTATTTGCCGCATCGATATTTCGATGTGGGGATACTTCTCGATTGCGCAAACCCCGATAGGACGGGGTCCGTAAGTGAACAGCTATCCCTGTGCAGCAATATAATAAGTATCGATCATCATACGACGCAGAGCGGATATGGAGACTTGCGTTATATCGATTCAAAAGCTTCCTCTACGGGTGAACTTGTTTACCGGCTTGTACAGCGTATGGGAAGAGATATCGACGCACGCATTGCAACGCTGTTATGGGTTGCAATTACCACGGATACGGGGTCTTTTCGATATTCGAACACAACCAGCGCATCTTTGAGTGTAGCGGCCAAGCTGGTGGAACTTGGTGCGATGCCGGCAGCGGTTTCTGAGAGACTCTACGAAAGTGAGCCTCACAAAAGGATACTGCTTTTGTCTCGCGTACTATCAACGCTCGAAGTGCTCGAGGATGGAAGAATAGCTTCAATCACAATCTTCCAGGAAGACATGGAAAGGCTTGGTGCCACCGCAGATTTTCTCGAAGGATTTATAAATTATCCGCGTTCCATTGACGGTGTGCAGGTAGCTGTTTCGTTTCGGGAGGAGAGTATCGACAATTTCAAGGTTTCCCTCCGAGCGAAGGGGGACGCTGATGTGGCGAAAGTCGCAACGTTCTTTAACGGAGGGGGACATATCAAAGCAGCCGGTTTCAAGCTCCAAGGCAAGATGGCAAAAGTGAAACAAGATGTTTACTCGAAAATCTATGAGATGTTGGACGGGCATCGTGAGGATGAATAAGATATCCGGTGTTGTAAATTGTTACAAGGAAAGGGGCCCCACTTCGTTCAGGGTAACGGAGATGATAAAGCGTATTTTCGATGTGAGGAAGGCGGGACACGGTGGGACCCTTGACCCTGAGGCGGAAGGTGTATTGCCGGTTTTTCTCGGCAGCGCAACGAGGATAAGCTCTCTTTTTTTGAAGGGAGAGAAAGAATACAGGGTGTTTTTCCAGTTTGGGCTTGGAACAGACACCTATGACATGGCAGGGAATGTAACGGAAAAAATGGAAGAGTTCTCTCTGGATAGAGACACCCTTATCACTGCATTGAAATCGTTTGAGGGCAGTTATATGCAGAGGCCTCCACGGTTCTCGGCGTTGAAGGTAAGAGGCCGCAGGGCCTACGATCTGGCCAGGAAAGGGGTTGAATTCGAGCTAGAGCCAAGGAGGGTTACCTGTCAGAAAATCGATTGTGTCACCTTCGCTGGAGGCGAAGCAGAAGTGTTCATCTCCTGCGAGTCCGGGTTCTACATTCGATCTATGGCGAGGGATCTTTCCGAAAAAATAGGTATTCCTGTGACGACGAGAAAGATCATCAGAGAAAGGTCGGGATTTTTGAGAATTGACTCAGCGCTCAGTCTCGACGACCTTTTGAACTTGAAAAGAGAAGGGAAAATTCATAGCGCGGTAATCAGTATAGATCGTGCGCTGCCAAACCTTCCCGGGATATCTGTTGATGAGCAGAGAGAAAAGATGATAATTCGGGGCTCGAGGCCTGAAGTTGTCCTGCCCGCAGGGTCCCCGCCAGGGAAATACAAGGTAAAGAACCCGAAAGGGGAAATTATTGCCCTTGTTGAAAAAGCCAAAACCGGAATATTCAAGTATATGTGTGTTTTCCCACCCGAATAATTGTCTGTATGGGTGAGAGTTTATGTGTTATAGATATAGAGTTTTCAGGGCAAAAGGAGGATGTGATGGTTTTGAACACCGAGAAGAAAAAGGAGATCATCGAACAATTCAAGACCCACGAGACCGATACCGGCTCTCCGGAGGTTCAGGTGGCCCTCATAACCGAGCGAATTAACGAGATAACAGAACACCTGAAGGAGCACAAAAAAGATTTCACTACACGAAGGGGACTTCTGAAACTCGTTAGCCAGAGGAGAAGGCTGCTCGAATATTTGAAGTCGACTGATTCCAAGCGCTACAAAAGTCTTATTGATCGCCTTGGTCTAAGAAAGTAAATCAAATACATAGGCAGGAAAAGAGGTATGTATGAGCAGTAGATACAGCACGAATGTTGGAAACAGAGAAATAGTAATTGATACGGGGAAACTCGCCAAACTTGCGGGTGGAAGCGCTGTCGTGAAAATGGGCGATTCCGTCGTTCTCGCTACAGCCTGCATGGCAGACAAACCCCGTGAAGGAGCAGATTTTATTCCCCTCGTCGTTGACTACCTGGAAAAAACCTTTGCCGCAGGCAAGATACCCGGGGGATTTTTCAAGAGAGAGGGAAGGCCATCAGAGCATGAGATTCTCGTATCGCGGCTGATCGATAGATCTATCAGGCCTCTTCTCCCAAAGGGATTTTATTTCGATACTCAGGTTATAACAACCGTGATGTCCCTCGACAACGATAACCCCACCGACGTCATGGCACTCGTGGGGGCGTCAGTTGCTCTTTCTCTTTCGGAAATACCGTTCAACGGACCGATTGCTGCCGTCAGGGTTGCCAGAATAAACAGCGAACATGTGGTAAATCCGTCACTGGATGAGTTGGAGAAAAGTTCTCTGAACATAATCGTGGCGGGTAGCAGTGAGGGGATAACGATGGTGGAAGGGGACGCCATGGAAGTTCCCGAGGAAGAGGTGCTCGATGCGATCATGTATGGTTGGGAGCAGTTAATTAAGATTATTGACCTGCAGAGAAAGATGATGGAAGAGATCGGTAAAACGAAGATTTCGTTCGACGCACCCGACCTGCATGATGAGATGAAGGCTAAAATCGATTCTCTTGCAGTGAAATCTCTCCACGACGCTTTCTTAGTTTCCGATAAGCTGCAAAGGAGGGAGAAAATAGCGGCTGTCTGGGATGAGGTGAAAGAGTCTTTCACTGAGGAAGAGATCCTAGAGAATGGCGCACTCATAACATCGTATTTAAGGGATATCGAAAAGAAGCTCGTAAGAGACATGTTGTTTGAGAAGAAGAAGAGGATCGACGACAGAGGGCCCCAGAATATAAGAGAGATATGGAGCGAAGCCGGGGTATTGCCGAGAGCTCACGGGTCCGCCATATTTACTCGGGGAGAAACTCAGGTTCTCGTCGCGACAACTCTCGGAACCGAAGAGGACGAGCAGCGAGTCGACGCCCTCACCGGTGAAACGTCAAAAAGGTTCATGCTCCATTACAATTTCCCTCCTTACTCAGTCGGTGAAGTGCGGTTTCTCCGAACGCCGGCCAGGAGAGAAATAGGACATGGAGTCCTGGCGGAAAAAGCGATATCAAAAGTCCTCCCGACGGAGGAGGAATTTCCCTATACCCTGAGGGTTGTGTCTGAAGTGCTCGAGTCGAACGGATCCTCTTCCATGGCTACTGTCTGCGGGGCTTCGCTGTCCCTCATGGATGCAGGTGTGCCGATTAAAGCCCCCGTTGGAGGCATTGCTATGGGATTGATAACCGAGGGGGACGAAACAGTTATCCTCTCCGATATTCTTGGTGACGAAGATCACCTAGGAGAGATGGACTTCAAGGTTGCCGGGACGAAGAGGGGGGTAACCGCAATACAGATGGATATCAAAGTTGAGAGGGTGAGCAGGGAAATTCTCAGCAGAGCGCTTTCCCAGGCCCGGGAAGGGCGGTTGTTCATCATAGACAAGATGAACAGTGTCATAGACAAACCAAGGGATGAAATCTCAAAATATGCTCCACGATTGGAACTCATAATGGTGAAGCCTGATAAAATCAGGGAGATCATCGGCCCTCAAGGAAAAACTATCAGGGGAATCATAGAGCAAACGGGGGTAAAAATCGACGTGGATGATGATGGGACCGTTAAGGTATACGCAGTTGATGAAGAGAGCGTAAAAAAGGCCATCGACATTATCAAGGAACTCACCCAGGAGGCCGAAATCGGGAAATCTTACGCAGGGAAGGTCAAAAAGATTATGGATTTCGGCGCATTCGTAGAAATTTTCCCCGGAACGGAAGGGCTCCTCCACATATCACAAATTTCACACAAAAGAATCAAAGCGGTATCGGACGTTTTAAGAGAGGGAGACGAGGTTCGTGTGAAGGTGTTAGACATCAATGGGGATGGAAAGATACGGTTGAGCAGGAAAGATCTGATTAGAGATGAAGACGATACCAGACCCAAGCAGCAGGGACGGACTGACAGGAAGCCATACGATCGCCGAGGCAAAGATAGCCCGAGGAAATAACGGCGTATGTACAAAAAGACCGTTTTGAATAACGGTGTTCGGGTCATTACCGAATCCCTTCCCCACGTTTATTCAGTATCTCTGGGTATATGGGTAGAGTCAGGATCCCGGGAGGAAAATTCTTCTAATAACGGAATTAGCCATTTCATCGAACATATGCTCTTCAAGGGAACCGAGAACAGATCAGCTCTCGAGATAGCAAGAGAAGTGGAATCTGTGGGTGGAACCATCAACGCTTTTACCAGCAGAGAGTATACTTTTTTCTACGCAAAGGTCCTCAAGGAGCACCTGAAGTTGGCCTCTGAAATATTGTGTGACATATTTTTGAATTCTCTCTTCGACGAAGGAGAGATTGAAAAAGAAAAAGACGTGGTATGCCAGGAAATTCTTATGATCGAAGATAACCCCGAAGATCACATACACGATTTTCTCTACACAACCATGTGGCCCAACAATTCACTCGGAATGCCCGTTCAGGGAAGGCAGGAAACGGTTCGCTCCTTCACGAGAGATTCCGTCTGCGATTATTTCACAAGTTCCTTCAACAAGGCGGGAATAATCATCATTGCCGTAGGTAATGTCGACCATGATGAAGTACTCTCTATTTTTTCGGATCCCTTCGACTCGAGCAAATTCACTAAAGAGGGGATCAGGAAGAAGAAACCGGAGCAAATTTGCGGAATTTTCGTACAAAAGAGGGATATCGAGCAGGTACATCTCTGTATCGGCATGCCCGGACCGGGCAAGAGAGACAGTCATAGATATGCTGCGTTTGTGTTGAACGCCATTCTCGGCTCGGGAATGTCGAGCAGGTTGTTTCAGGAGGCCCGGGAAAAAAGGGGCCTCGTTTATTCCATTTACTCCTCCGTATCCACCTTCGGGGACTCGGGGATGTTCAAGATATACGCCGGTACCACCCCGACCAAGGTGGCCGATCTCATGTCTGTTATCGCTGATGTGCTGGCAGAGATCAGAAAGAGCGATCTTACTGATGGGGAATTGAGAAGGGCGAAAGAACAGATAAAGGGGAATCTCCTCATAAACTTCGAATCGACCGATTTCAGGCTTACAAGGCTCGCTTCAAACGAGATGTATTTTGGAAGACACATCCCTCCCGATGAAGTCTCACGGCAGATAGACGAAGTCAAGAAAGGGGATGTTTTGGACTTTGGCAATAATGCATTGAGGGAAGACAGGGCCGTTGTGACTGCGATAGGGAATATCTCATCAGATGATATCGGAGCGAAAGGTTTTGGCTGAACATGGAAAGGGTGGTAAAAGTTAAGCTCACCGGCACCGACGACCCGATGTTCGTTCCAAAAATCCAAACTCAAGGCGCGTCAGGATTCGACCTCAGGGCATGTGTGGAAAATGAGACGGTGATAGAACCCTTCAAGCGGGCGCTCATACCGACGGGCATATCGGTGGCTATTCCTCCCGGGTATGAGGGCCAGGTGAGACCTCGCAGCGGCCTCGCCCACAGATACGGCGTAACGCTTCTCAATACGCCGGGCACGATAGACTCAGATTACCGGGGGGAAATAAAGGTTATCCTTATTAATCTTGGTGATCGTGATTTTACCTTGAAGCGGGGAGACAGGATAGCCCAGCTGATTTTCTCAAGGCACGAGAAACTTTCACTGAAAATCGTAAACCATCTAGACAATACCGAAAGAGGAGAAGGTGGATTCGGAAGCACAGAGAGGGCATGACGGGAGGGAAAGATGATCGATAGGTATGCGAGAAAGGAGATGGCCTCCATATGGGAACCCGAGAACAAGTTTCAAATATGGCTGAAGATTGAAATATTAGCCGCTGAGGCCATGACCGAACTGGGCATAGTTCCAAAGGACGCGATGAAAAAGATAAAGGAGAAGGCGAACTTCAGCCAGGAGAGGATTTCGGAGATAGAGGAGGTTGTGAAACATGACGTAATAGCATTTCTCCAGTCGGTGGCCGAATACATCGGCGATGAATCCGCATACCTTCATCTTGGTCTCACCTCCTCCGATATACTCGATACGTCCTTCGCCGTTCAACTCGTTCAGGCGACGGACATTCTCATCGACGGCGTGAAGAAAATAGTAAAAGTTCTCAAGCAGAAGGCAGAGCAGTACAAGGATGTTCCCATCATGGGGAGGACTCACGGTATTCACGCGGAACCCGTTACGGTCGGCTTGAAATTTCTTTCCTGGTACGAGGAAATGAAGCGGAATGAAAAAAGGCTGAGAGAGGCGAGGGATGAAATCTCGTACGGTAAACTGAGCGGCGCAGTCGGCACCTATGCGAATGTGGATCCATATGTGGAACAATACGTTATGAAAAAAATGGGACTCAAGCCGGAGCCGGTATCAACGCAGGTAGTCCCCCGAGACCGGCACGCTCGGTATTTCTCTACTCTCGCTATAATTGGGTCCTCACTAGAGAGGTTCTCCGTTGAGATTCGTCATTTGCAGAGGACGGAGGTCCGAGAATTTGAGGAGCACTTTTCTGAGGGGCAGAAAGGTTCTTCAGCCATGCCTCACAAGAAAAACCCGATTTTGTCGGAAAACCTGACGGGTCTGGCCCGGTTGCTTCGTGGCTACGGAATGGCATCTCTGGAAAATGTTGCCCTTTGGCATGAGAGGGACATTTCTCATTCCTCTGTAGAACGCGTTGTAGCCCCAGATGCGACTATCGTCCTCGACTTTATGTTCAACAGATTTCTCGAAACATTACACTCCCTCTTTGTGAACGAAGAAAACATCAGGGAAAATATGAAGAAAAGTTACAACCTGTTTTATTCACAGAGATTGCTGGTAGAGCTTGCAAAAAGGGGATATGAACGGGACAAAGCATACGAACTCGTCCAGAATAAAGCTATGAAAGCGTGGGAGGAAAAAAGGGACTTTCAGTCCATCGTTCGAAAATCGAGCAAAATAAAGCGAATTCTGAGTGACATTGATCTTGATTCTGTTTTCGACATCAAATACTATTTCCGACATATCGATTATATTTACCAAAAGAGCGGCGTTAAGCATCGGAAGAGGGGTGAGCATTGAAGGCGCGGGTATTTGTGACAATGAAAAGAGGAGTACTCGAACCCCAGGGGAGGGTCGTAGCAGGATCACTGGAAAATCTGGGTTACAGCGAAGTAAGGGGGGTAAGAATAGGAAAGGTTATGGATATCGAGTTGGAGGATATGCCGGAGGACAGGGCGAATAAGCTGCTCGATGAAATTTGTCAAAAACTCCTTGCAAATCCTGTGATTGAAGATTATAGCTTCGAGATTGTTAAAAAATGATTGGATGCCAGGTCAAACAGGAAGGGAGTTATGATGCAATATTCTAGGATTCTGCGCCGGAAATCTTCCATTATTGTCCCGGCGTAAAGATCGGGGCAACAAGTCTGGCTTTCTCATTTTCGGCGGCAATCGTTGGTTGGAGAATCAGCTCACCAGCTGGAGGGCAGTATGAGAGGCGGAGTCTTGGTTTTTCCAGGATCCAACTGCGACCATGACTGCTATCATGTTTTAAAGCACGTGTTCAAAATGAAGACGGATTTTGTCTGGCACAGGGAATCCAATCTCGATGACTATGATCTTATTGTTGTGCCGGGAGGTTTTACCTACGGCGATTACCTGAGAACAGGGGCAATGGCAAAGCTCTCTCCGGTTATGACAGCGTTGAAAAGATTTGTTGACAAGGGCGGCCCCGTCCTTGGAATATGCAACGGGTTCCAGATACTTCTGGAAGCGGCTCTGCTCCCCGGCGCAATGATGGCAAATCTCTCTTTAAAGTTTATCTGCGCTTACGTCTCCTTGAGAACGGAAACGGAAGCAACCCCCTTTACTTCCCTTCTTCAGAAAGGGAGGGTTCTCAGGATCCCGATCGCTCATTACCAGGGAAACTATATCGCTTCCCCCGATACCGTGAAAGAGCTTGAGGACAGGGATCAGATTGTTTTCAAGTATTGTAATCCGGAGGGCGAGGTTGTGGAGTCGGCGAACCCGAACGGATCCATAATGAATATAGCGGGCATCTGTAACCGTGAGAGAAATGTCGTTGGAATGATGCCTCATCCGGAGAGGTGTTCTGAGGAGGAACTCGGTTCTGTCGACGGACGCTTCATATTTCAGTCCGTCATCGAGTATCTCGCAGGGAAGGTGTCATGAAGGAAGTTCGCATTACTCCCGAGCTCATTCGGGAACATAACCTGTCGAAAGAGGAGTATGAAAGAATCCTTTCGATACTCGGCCGGGACCCCAACATTACTGAGCTCGGTATTTTTTCCGTTCTCTGGAGCGAGCACTGCAGTTATAAATCGTCAAAGCTGCACCTGAAAAAATTTCCCACCAAAGGACCGTATGTCATACAAGGCCCGGGGGAGAACGCAGGGGTGATCGATATCGGTTACGGTCTGGCAGCGGTTTTTAAAATGGAATCCCACAATCACCCTTCTTTTATTGAGCCATACCAGGGAGCGGCCACTGGGGTGGGAGGGATACTTCGCGATGTGTTCACCATGGGAGCGAGACCGATCGCTCTGCTGAACTCCCTCCGCTTCGGCAATGTGAACAACCCTCGTACGCGGTATCTCGTGGAGGGGGTCGTTTCCGGAATCGCCGGATATGGAAATTGTATCGGGATCCCCACGGTTGGCGGGGAGATATACATGGAAGACTGTTATGACGGCAATATTCTCGTTAACGTTTTTACCGTTGGAATTGCAAAAAAGGACAGGATATTTAAGGGTTTGGCGGGTGGTATCGGAAACCCGGTTATTTACGTGGGGGCAAAAACGGGGAGAGATGGCATTCACGGCGCCACCATGGCATCTGAGGAGTTCGACAGAGAGTCTGAGGAAAAACGGCCGACCGTTCAGGTCGGTGACCCATTTATGGAGAAGTTGCTTCTGGAAGCCTGTCTGGAGTTGATGAAAACAGACTGTATAGTGGGAATTCAGGACATGGGTGCAGCGGGTCTCACAAGTTCCTCGTTTGAAATGGCGGGGAGAGCGGGAAGCGGGATAGACATGGACCTTGATCTCGTGCCTC
This sequence comes from uncultured bacterium, assembly GCA_964347065.1. Classification (GTDB taxonomy): domain Bacteria; phylum Desulfobacterota; class Deferrimicrobia; order J040; family J040; genus WVXK01. The sequence continues at coordinate 64,367 of CAYFXN010000003.1, forward strand.
TCCGTGAAGAGGGAATGACTCCGTATGAGATAATGTTGTCTGAGTCTCAAGAAAGAATGCTCCTCGTTTCAAGGAAAGGGAAGGAGAAGGATGTTATCGATGTCTTCAAAAAATGGGACCTCGACGCAGTTGTCATCGGTTGGGTGACTGATGACGGGTTGGTTCGGGTTCGCAAAAACGGATCTGTTGTCGCTGAACTTCCCGTAAAACCCTTGACTACAGAAGCTCCTGTTTATGACCGTCCCTACGCAAGACCCAAGTACCAGGATGATATTAACCGGCTCGACATGAATGAGCTGGAGATTCCCGGTGACCTGAAAGGGGTTTTCCGCAAGCTTATTTCTTCGATTGAGGGGAGTGACAAGAGCTGGATCTACAGGCAATACGACCATATGATAAGGACGAATACGGTTGTTCTCCCAGGATCCGACGCTGCGGTTTTGAAGGTAAAAGGTACTTCTCTCGGCATCGCAATAAGCGTTGATTGCAACAGCAGGTTTTGCTTTCTCGACCCGTACCAGGGGGGGGTGATAACGGTTGCCGAGGCGGCGAGGAACGTGGCGGTATCGGGAGCAAGACCCCTGGCGTTGACTGATTGCCTGAACTTTGGAAATCCCGAAAAGCCCGATGTCATGTGGCAGTTCAAAAGTAGCGTTGAGGGAATGACAGAAGCCTGCGTTCGACTCGAGACTCCCGTTGTTTCCGGAAACGTGAGTTTCTACAACGAGACGATGGGAAGGGGAATTTTTCCCACACCGACGGTCGCGATGGTGGGTGTGATAAAAGATTATACTATCGCGCTGGCACAGCATTTCAAGAGAGCGGGAGACGTTCTCTATATCGCCGGTCCCGACCAGAGGGAAATGGACATCGGAGGGTCACTCTATTTGAAGGAGATTCACGGAATGATAAAAGGCATGCCTCCGATGATCGATCTCGACTATGAGAAAAGGCTTCACAGGTTTCTCGTCGAGGGAACGAAACGGTTTTACTTCGAGTCGGCCCATGACATTTCCGAAGGTGGTTTTGCCGTTGCTATCGCTGAGTGCTGCTTTCCCCCATCAGGCGGCCCAATCGGCTGTGTGGTCGTAAATCCCTACGAAGGCTTAAGACCTGATGTGGCGCTGTTCGGTGAGACGCAGGGACGTGTTATAATAAGTTTAATCGCGGAGAAGGAAGAGGATTTTCTTAAGTTTTCCGCCGAAAATGACGTGCAGGTGAGGAAAATCGGGGAAACCGTGGGGGAGAGATTCACGATAGATGGATTCATCGATATCGGCATTGATGAGGCATGCACTGTATGGAAAGAATCGTTCAGGAAGAACATATCCCTCTGACGCGAAGGAAGTAAATGTCTTTTGAAATACATGATGAGTGTGGGATATTCGGGGTATTTGGCCACTCCGAAGCGTCGAACCTTACCTACCTCGGGTTGCATGCCCTTCAGCACAGGGGACAGGAATCAGCGGGAATAGCTTCATCCGACGGGGATTGTCTGTATTTCCATAAGGAGATGGGTCTCGTTGCGGATATCTTCGACGGTGAGACACTCGACAAGCTTCCCGGCCACATGGCGATCGGGCACGTAAGGTATTCGACTACGGGGACGTCGGAACTGAAAAATGCCCAGCCTCTCGTGGTCGATTTTGAAAAAGGATCCCTGGCAGTTGCCCACAACGGTAATCTGGTCAATGCACACGTCATTCGAAGGGAACTCGAAGAAGAAGGCTCCATCTTTCAGTCCTCCATGGATACGGAGGTGATCGTTCACCTCATAGCTAAATCGAAGGAAGATCTCCTTGAAAACAGGATTATCGATGCCCTCGAAAAGGTGAAAGGAGCGTACTCTCTCGTGTTTTTGACAAACGACAAGGTTGTCGGTGTGAGGGATCCTCACGGGTTCAGACCGCTCGTTCTCGGAAAAGTGAAGGAGGGTTGGGCTATCAGCTCAGAGTCCTGTGGACTCGACTTGATAGAGGGGGAATTAGTGAGGGACATAGATCCCGGTGAGGTAGTGGTTATCACCGACAGCGAGGTGAAATCGATAAGGCCTTTCATCCCGGCCCCGTCGAGGTTCTGCATATTCGAGTTTGTTTACTTCGCCCGGCCCGACAGCATTCTCATGGGCACGAGCGTTTTGAATGTTAGGAAGGAACTGGGCAGGCAATTGGCGAGGGAACAGGGAGTGGATGCAGATATCGTAATCCCCGTTCCCGACTCGGGGCTTCCCGCTGCCCTCGGATTTTCCGAAGAGAGCGGTATTCCCTTCTCCATGGGCCTTATAAGAAATCATTACGTGGGCAGGACTTTCATCGAACCCCAACAATCGATCAGGCATTTCGGCGTCAAGTTAAAGCTCAATGCCATAAAAGATGTTTTACACGACAAGAGGGTTATCGTTGTCGACGATTCGATAGTTCGAGGGACGACCGGGAGAAAAATTATCAAGATGATCAGGGACGCCGGAGCCAAAGAAGTCCATTTTCGCATCAGCTCTCCCCCAACGGTAGAACCGTGTTACTACGGGATAGATACTCCACTTCGAAGAGATCTGATAGCGGCGACCCATTCGGTCGAGGAGATCAACCGGTATCTTACTTCGGATACACTGGGATATTTGAGCACGGCGGGACTTCACCGGTGTTGTCCGGGAAATGGCGGAGATATCTACTGTGACGCCTGTTTTTCGGGTCGATATCCCGTTTCTTTCGATTTCGCCGAACAGGAACAACTCCACCTGTTCAAAGTCCAGCATAGCATTAAAATCAAGACATAACTGTTTCCTGGGGAGGAGGATTGGACCGAAAGCGTTTGCTCGAACTTATCAGGGAAAGGGCGTATGAAAAGAAGAAAGTTGTCCTTTCTTCCGGCAGGGAGAGCGATTTTTATGTTGATTGCAGGCAGGTGACGCTGAACAGCGAGGGGGCATATCTCGTCGGATCAGCGATATACGATCTGCTCAATTCAAAGGGGGAGAAAGTCGAAGCTGCAGGGGGCCTGACCCTTGGAGCCGATCCTATCGTTACGTCCGTTGCCGTCATATCTCACATACGGGGCAATCCCATACAATCCTTCATCATCAGAAAAGAGGCGAAGAAGCATGGCATGGGAGCGTGGATCGAGGGAAGGAGGAATTTGACAGAGGGAATGAAAGTGGCAATACTTGAGGATGTCGTCACAACGGGCGCATCAACCCTCAAGGCTATCGAAAGGGCCAGATCTATAGGGTTGGATGTTCGAAGGGTTATCTGCCTCGTCGATAGGAACGAAGGAGGAGCGGATGCTATCAGAGAATCAGGGTTTAATCTGGAAGCAATTTTCTTACGGGAAGAAATCGAGGGGAAAGAAAAGCCCTAGAATATTTTTCCCATCGATTCTGTTGATACTGTCTTTTGTCTTGGCGGGCTCCTGCGCACCCAAGAAAATCTCCCTGTACGAGAAAATTGTCCGTTCCAGGAAGTACTCTGCCATATTTTACAAACATACATCAACAAAGGGTGTTTATTCCGGTCTCGAAACACGGTTCATCGTGCACGGGACTTTTTTTACCCCCGAGTTTAGAAATGCCTTTCTCTCTGAGTATTACAACGTCTACTATCTTGACGAAGGGAGGAAGGAAAATATACAGCGATATATTGAGGAGGAATCAGCGGGAAAGGCGAGATTCGTGGTGGCGCTCTTTACTGACAATGACAGGATCAACGATCTTGAAGACAAAAAGACTGTCTGGAGTGTCTATCTTGTCACCGGCAATGAAACGAAAATCGAACCCTCGGTCATAAAGCCGGTTCAGTTGAACGAAGTGGAAATTGAGCGGTTCTTTCCTTTCAACGACCAATACTGGTTCCGATATTACGATATTCAGTTTGATCTTGCCTCCGATGGAAGAGATCTTCTGGATCTGGCCGATCCCTATATTAAACTGGTTCTGGCTTCCCCCGTGGGAAGGGCTGTCCTGGTCTATACCCCGTAGTATCTTTCAAACCTGAGGAGGGTGTCCTTCATCATGTTCTCATCGTCCCGGTACGGGTAATCTATGTTTGCATGGAGCCCCCTGCTCTCTTTTCTCGAGAGGGCCGATTGAATTATCAGGTCGGCGACGGTAGCGATATTTCTCAGTTCGACAAGGTCGGTTGAAATGACAAAATTCCAGTAGTATTCCGATATCTCTTTTTTGATGAGGTCGATCCTTTCCTTGGCGCGGAGCAGCCTCTTGTTTGACCGAACGATGCCGACGTAATTCCACATGAGCCGTCTGATTTCATCCCACGTGTGAGCTATTACTACGAGCTCATCGGCATCTTTCGCGTTTCCCGGATCCCATGCGGGTATCGAAATTACGCCAACGGGTTTTTTCCCAAGATAGGATGATACGATTTTTTCACATGAGCGGTTGGAAAAAACCAGCGCCTCGAGAAGTGAGTTGCTGGCAAGTCTGTTTGCACCGTGCAAACCGGTACATGCTGTTTCTCCTACTGCAAAGAGTCGCTTTATTTCGGTTTCACCATTGTCGTTGGTTAGAATTCCGCCGCATTGATAGTGTGCTGCCGGCACGACGGGTAAAGGTTCTCTTGCCATGTCGAAGCCGAACTCAAGGCACGTGGCGTAGATATTCGGAAACCGGGCCATGATAACATCTTTTGGTTTGAACGATATGTCGAGGAGTACGTAGTCGTCACCCCTTTTCTTCAATTCCAAATCGATGGCCCTCGCCACGATATCCCGCGGTGCCAGTTCGGCCATATCATGATATTCGGGCATGAATCTCTTCCCGTCCTTTTGGAGCAAAATTCCGCCTTCCCCCCTCACCGCTTCCGAGATCAGAAATGATTTCGCCCTTGGATGGTAGAGGCAGGTGGGGTGAAATTGGACGAATTCCATGTTAGCAACCGTTGCCCCTGCCCTGTAGGCCATTGCCACGCCGTCGCCGGACGCTATGTCGGGATTACTCGTGTAAAGGTAAACCTTTCCCGATCCACCGGTTGCGAGAAGAGTGGCATCGGCTGTGAACGTGTGGATATCCCCCGTCGTGTTATCGAGCACATAGGCGCCGATACATTCGTCTGCTTTGTAACGGTCGAATGACTGGAGGCGGTTCAGGGTGATAAGGTTGATCGCCGTATGATATTCAAATATTTTTATGTTCGGATTTTCCTGGACAGCTTTGACGAGAATCTTTTCAACTTCCCTTCCCGTCAGGTCGGAAGCGTGAAATATCCTTCTGTGCGAGTGACCTCCTTCTTTTCCGAGATCAAAGTCTTCTTTTCCAGCATCTTCCCTTTTGGAAAATTGAACTCCCCAGGAAAGCAGCTCTTTTATTCTATTCGGCCCGTCTTTGATAACGAGCTCGACGATGTCTCTGTGACAAATGCCGGCACCGGCCATGAGCGTGTCTTTTATGTGATTATCGAAACTGTCTTCTGCATCCCAGACGGTTGCGATTCCTCCCTGTGCCACGTTGGTACTCGATTCCGTGATATCCCGCTTCGTTATGATATATACGTTTCCAAACTCAGCCGCTTTCAAAGCGAAACTGAGACCTGCCACGCCGCTTCCGATGACAAGAAAAGATGATCGAAATTCCATTTATCGCTCCTTTGTGGTTTTTCTGGTAAAAGTTTCTCTGTATACTGTAGTGAAAATGCAGGAAGACATCATATTAATACTAAAACTATGTCCATCTTGAAACAAGGGATAATAGCGGCAATTGCGCTCCTGTTTTTCTTTCGGGCACCGGCGTTCGCGGACATCTACCGATATGTAGATCAAAACGGTGATGTCTATTTCGCCGACTACCCGAAGGGCACCAAATATGACCTGTATCTAAAAACCAGAAAAAAGAAAAGTATCGGCAATACCAAGAAAGCACGGAGCGACTGGATCATTCGATATGTGGAGGAATTAGCCCAGTTAAAAGGCATCGAGCCTGCCCTCGTTAAGGCCGTCATTAAGGCCGAGTCAAATTACGACCACCAGGCTGTTTCCACGAAAGGAGCTAAGGGCATCATGCAGATCCTTCCCCGTTCATTTCCCGATCACGATGAAGAAAGTCTGTTCGATCCACTGATAAATGTGGAGATCGGCGTGAATCATTTGAAAAATCTTCTCGATAAATTCAGCGGCAACGTACCCCTTGCGCTTGCCGCCTACAATGCGGGAGAGGGTGCAGTGATGAAGTACAATGGAATACCCCCTTTTCCCGAGACCCGCGCCTATGTGGACAGAGTGCTTGATCTTTACAGAAAGTATAAGGAGTAGCGATGGGGGAAGTAAAGCGATTAAATGTGGCAAATCTGCTTTCCCTTTTTAGGATTCTCATCATCCCCATCGTGGTAATTCTCCTGATATCCCCCGGGAAAAGAGGTAGCATTGCTGCTGCCGCACTTTTTTTGGTCGCTTCATTGACCGATACGATCGATGGCATTGTTGCCCGGCGCATGGAACTTGTTACGGCCCTTGGCAAGCTTCTCGATCCCCTTGCTGACAAACTGCTCATTACTTCGGCTCTTATCATGCTCGTATCAGCGGAGAGAATACCGGGGTGGATCGTGGCGATTATCGTGGCCAGGGAAATCGGCGTCACCGCCCTGAGAGCCATGGCGTCAACGGAAGGGGTAGTAATCGCTGCATCAAAACTGGGAAAGGCGAAGACAACCCTACAGGTTGCCGGCGCGTTTTCCCTCATCCTTCACTACCCTTTCTTCGGTTTAGACTTTCACCTCATCGGGATGATATTGATCGTCATAGCCCTGATTCTGACAGCCTGGTCCGGGCTTGATTACTTCATCAAATACCTCAGAGAGGTATTTTAGGAAGATTGCCTTCTTTTCTGATGCTCGAGCTCTCGATGTGGAGTCTGAAATAATATATCTTCTGCTGACTGCGGTTCCTCGGTTCGTAGCGGATGGCAGGAAGCCGTGATTGTTTTGAGGCTTCCATTCCAAAGACCCAAAACTATTGACAGGTATCCAGTCTTTATTGTAACCTCATCTTTACATAAGAACGGCTAAATTGCGGGCGTAACTCAGTGGTAGAGTGCAACCTTGCCAAGGTTGACGTCGCGGGTTCAAATCCCGTCGCCCGCTCCAATTTTAGGTTCAGGGCCAATTATTTTGTGGCCCTTTTTTTTATTGCCGGGGTCAGCGAGAAAAGATTTCAAATATGAACGGTTGTACAAGGTGGAGTCGAGAGCCATAATTGCAAATCGGCTGATGCCGGGAGAGATAAGAACGAGGGGGACCGAGGCCCCCCTCGTTTCCGATCCTATTTCTGTATTACGAAGACGTCCCTTCGATTTTTCGCCCACGCCGCCTCTTCGTGGCCCGGGTCCGCTGGTCTTTCCTCTCCGTAACTGATGGTCTTGATCCTTGACCCGTCAATACCGAGATTCATCAGATAGTTTTTAGCTGCCTGAGATCTCCGGTCACCGAGGGCGAAGTTATATTCGTCGGTTCCCCGTTCGTCACAATGACCTTCTATTAAGACTCTTACGTCCCTGTTTCCCTTCAAGTAGGCTGCAACTTTCTCCAGCTCCGGCTTTGCGTCGTCGCGGATGAAGGATCGGTCGAAGTCAAAGTAGATGTTTTCGAATGCAACGGGGACAGATGGTGGAACGACACTCACCATTGCTGAACTCGTGGCCTCACCGCCCGGGCCCGCAGCGGTGATTGTGTAGGTTGTCGTCGATTCGGGGCAAACCTCTCTGGTTCCGCTCGTCGGAACTGTACCCACGCCTCCGTCGATCGAAGCGCTCGCAGCCTCTGTGGTTGTCCAGGAAAGCGTGCTGCACTTGCCCTTGTCGATTGAATCGGGAGTTGCCGTAAATGATATGGTGGGAAGGTTTTTTTTCTGCTTCATATCCAGGCACACCTGGGTTTTCGAGAGCAGGTCGTCGGCCATTCTTTCGGACGCTTCCAGGGCACCAAGGCCCTGATCATCCCACTTTTCCGAAAGCTCGTGCTTCGCATGATCTAGGGTCGCAATAGCCTGGGCGAGTTCCCTCGGGGCACACTCCTTTGCGCCCATCTCTCTTGCCTTGGCTATTTTTGCCTCAATTTGGCCTATCCTGTCCAGCTCGCTCTTTGTCAGCTGGCGTTTGGCACACCCGGACGCGAAGGCTATAGCGAGAATGCAAAGAGACAGTAAGAGTACATTCCTTTTTCTCATCGCGCACCTCCCCCTATTATTTCAAGAGCTTCGGTGGAGTATTTTTCTGATTCTTCAGCAAAGATCTTTGACTGGGCCCTATCTCCCTCTTCCTGCTCATGGTCTGCAAGGCCGAGGTACGCTTCAGACGCGTAGTACTCGAAGGGTGCTTTAATCTCGGCGTCTGAAGCCTTTGCTTGTTCGAAAGATGTGCGGGCTCGATTTACGTATTTCATTGTGGAACACCCGGAAAAAGCTCCCCCAACGAAAAGTATCGCCGTGAGGAAAATAATGAACCTTTTCATCGAACGCCTCCTTTGTGAGATAGTGATGTTTCAGTGGATGATAAATTCGTGTAGTTGGATAGGATGATTGTATCAAAAAAACGAAAAATAAACATTTTATTTTCTATTTTCCCCCAAATCAGGCCTTTATTCGTCTGGTTTTCATATGTATCTCCGATTCTCATTAAACGCGAAAGTTCCAATGAAATAATCGGTTGAGGTTAATTTTTGCACAAGCCGGCGTTGTCGTTTGCTCTTATCACATTACTTAAAAGAACCCTGATTTCTTGGACAAAGACGGTCGTCGAGATGGGTTTGTCGGCTTAATTGGCGAAGAATGTACGTTATGTGGCAGGAAATAGCTTGTTGGGAAATGGTGCAGATATACGGAGTGAGAAATGCGCATAACGGTTATCTTCAGTTCCAATTGGCGCGACCGGAATTACTTCTTAAGAAACCAAAATCTTGCGAGACCTTCCTTGAACTCACCGGCATAGTGGAACTGGGGTCTGATCACGATTTTTTCTCGTTTATCGATGAACCCCCACTTTCCCTGTATCTCCACGGGCGCCAATCCCTCCGCGAAGGACCCTGCAGAGCTGTACTTGGGACCTATGAAAAACCGCCCCGTTTTATCGATGTACCCCCAGTTGCCGCCGAGCTCAGCACATGCCAGTCCCTCGGAGAAATCGAGGGCGTCTTCAAAGACAGGCTTTATTGTTATCATTCCGCGAGCGTCGACAAAACCCCACTTCCTATGGACCTGTACGCGGCCAAGGCCTTCTTTGAATCTTCGTGCATCCATGAATCTCGGTCTGATAACCACCTTTCCCTGCTTGTCGATGTAGCCCCATTTCCCATTTATTTCCACGTTGGACAACCCTTCGTAAAACCCCCAGCTGTTGTAAAACTGCATGTGTTTGAAATATGCCCCTTCTTTATCGATGAATGCCCAGGTTCCGTTGATCTTGACGCTCGCGAGCCCTTCCGAGAATCTCCCTGCAAAATCAAATTTTGGATCGATTACCTTTTCCCCGTTTTTGTCAATGAACCCCCATTTTGCGGAGATTTTTACGCTCGCTTTTCCTTCAGCAAAATCGAGAGCGTCGTCATAAGCGGGTTTGATAACCAGATTTCCGCTACGGTCCATGTACCCCCACTTTCCCGAAATTTTTACCTTGGCGAGGCCTTCGGAAAAGTCGCGGGCATCGTCGTATTTAGGACTAATGGCGATTTTACCGGTACAACTGATAAAACCCCAACGTCCGTCCTGTTTCAACATAACGCTCCCTCAGCCCGGCGTACATTGGGCAGTTTGAGTAGAATTGGGAGAATACGAGAGTAAATTTTCATAAAGAAACGTTTCATCCTGAGGGTCGATCTCATAGCAATGTATGTTTTGGGCCTGACACGGAAACGAAGGTTCAATGCAAAGTTCTTCCCCCATAACGCTACATACCTTCTGTCAATATTTATGCCATGGGGGAAGAGATCAATTTAAATCGGAACAATTAAATAAAACAACCGGTTAGGCTAAATAGCATTGTTCTTTCTTTCTAGAATCGATTACAATTCTGTGAAGATAATATCAATCCTGTCATACGGGACTGGTTCATGCGTGCAAAGTGGTTTTTTCCAACCGGTAAACCCAGGATGTGGGCTTTCGTAACAGCGTGGTGGAACAGGGAATTATGCTGATGCTGTTAAACTTTCAAAGAGAAAGCTCTTGTTTTTCGATCACCATGAAAAACTCAGTTAAAACTTTAGATATTATAGCTTAAGTAGCTTATATAGCTGCAATATAAATTTACTATTGTTTCTACCTTAATCATTTGCTGTGAGATAGGCGAATTTTTGATAAGGTTGTAACATGAAGAGAAGCTATTTTACAGTGCCCATTTTACTCGGCATGGTTTATGGTTTTCCCCTTCTTGGGCTGACGATTGCGGGTAAATCCGTCGGGCAATATCTCGAATTTCCACCGATAACCCGGTATGTACATCATCAGCCTTTTTCCTGGGGGCATTTCGCTGCGACGGCGGTGATACTCACCCCCCTTCTCGTTTTCTTTTTCCTTCGGACGCGTTTATATCTAAAAAACCGGAAGACAATCTCCACCAGCTACGTTAGAGGTCCCTTTCCCTGGTGGGGGTGGTTGGCGCTGGCGGCAGGAATGATTTCATGGATGCTCGCATGGAGCCGATTTTCCTGGTTTGCAAATGCACAAATCCACACGTTTACCCCCCTCTGGCTCTCATATATCGTATTCGTGAACGCCCTGACCCACTGGCGATGCGGAAAAAGTATGCTTACCTCAAATACGGCCCATTTTCTGAGCCTTTTTCCTGCGAGCACGTTATTTTGGTGGATTTTCGAGTATTTAAACCGCTTCGTCCAGAACTGGTATTACGTTGGTATGACCCCCCTAAGCGCCTCAGAATACATCCTCGACGCTTCGATTTCCTTTTCTACGGTTCTCCCCGCAGTTTTGGGGACGAGAGAGTTTCTCCTCACATTTCCTTTTTTTCGGGAATGCTTCAACGATTACTTTTCCATTGATCCGGCTCATCCGAAAACTGTGGCGATTTCGGCTCTTCTCATAGCGACTGCAGGGCTAACCTTGATCGGTACCTTTCCGGACCTTACCTATTCACTGCTCTGGGTTTCTCCATTGATAATTATCGTTTCCTTGCAAACACTATCTGGGGAGAAAAACATTTTTTCCCCTATCCGCAACGGAAATTGGACACTCGTTGTTTCCTCTGCTGTGGCAGCCTTAATTTGCGGTTTTTTCTGGGAAATGTGGAATTACTACAGCATGGCGAAGTGGATCTATTCGATCCCCTACGTCCACAGATTCGCCATATTTGAGATGCCCGTATTGGGTTATTTCGGGTACCTCCCCTTCGGCCTTCAATGTGCCGCGGCAGGCGATATTACCGCGGATATAATACAATACGGGACAAAGGATAGGTAATCGGGTGGGAAGGTGAAACGCACAGGAATGACGCCTCTCCCGCTTCATTGCGGGAGGGCACCAAAACGGCTTTTTGACAGGATGCGTGCCCTTGCGGGAATGATGGCGCAGGCAATAGCACCATCGGGGTAGTGAAACGAGCCATTGAATCCTCGAAAGGTGGAAATCGGGAAAAGATGGAGGCGTTAAAGAGGCTATCCCGGCATTTCGAGCTTTGATTTTGAAGAGCCGAATAATTGTTGAGGATGCGATCGGTATTATCACTCAGAAGAAATCGGTCGGGATAATAATGAAGCCTTGTGGTAAGCCTATGGTATAATTACAAATCTCCCAATTAATTGAGTTTTGTTTGAGGGGGGATCACTCAGGGTGATACCCCGGTACATGACTTTCATCAATAGAGGGTTTGAAAAAATGGTGAAAAGATACCTTCCCATATACTACGCGAAACCAAGCCCCTGTTACACCGAAGACCATCTCAAAAACCCGGGCTGCCCGGCGAGAAACGACATACCCCGTTTTCTCTTCGCCATGGCAAATGGAGATTTCGAAACGGCATTTCACGTGCTGAAAAAGACCAATCCGTTCTCCGGTGGCTGCGGAAGATACTGCGACCACCCCTGTGAGACGGCTTGTAACAGGGAGAAGTTTGACTCGCCGGTTGATATCATGGCACTCGAGAGGGTTGCTGCGGATTTCGGTTTCGATAATGGGATTTTTCCAGAAAAGATTCCCGATAAAACAGGGAAGAAGATAGCTGTTGTCGGCGCGGGAGCTGCCGGGTTAACGGCAGCCCTTTTTCTGAAAAGGTTCGGCCATTCTGTCACCGTGTACGAGGCAGAGAAGAAAGCAGGGGGCCTCATGAGGTTCGGCATCCCGAGGTACCGTTATCCCGACGACATTGCGTCGTATGAGATCGAGTATATCGAGAGAAGCGGGGTGGCGATTGAGCTTTCATCGAAGATCTCCGATTCTGATGTGATCCGTCTGACGTCCGACTTTGACTCGCTCATCATTGCCACCGGTGCACTGAAGGAGAGGAAAATGGAGATTCCCGGAGATGATATCCCCGGAATCTGGCAGGGAGTCTCTTTTTTGAAAGAGATAAACCTCTCACCGGAGATGGATTCGGGAAAGATCAGGGAACTGTCGGTGCGGCTCAACACCGGCAGGCGAGTGGCGGTTATCGGTGGAGGTTATACGGCTTTCGACGTGGCAAGAAGCGCTGTCCGCCTTGGCTCGGAAGTGACGGTGTACTACAGGAGAACCCCGTCACAGATGACAGCCCACCCGGGTGAAATCGAAGAGGCGGAGAAGGAAGGAATCAGCTTCGTCTTCCTGGCGATTCCCGTTGAGGTGGTAAATAACGGTGACGGAACGTTCAAAATGACGTTTCAGAGGGCTAAGCTCGGCCCCCCTGACGAGTCGGGAAGAAAGAGACCGGTCCCCCTCTCCGGACAGTACTTTTCCGTTGAGGTTGACAGGATAATAACAGCGATCGGGGAGCGTTCCACCCTCGAAGATCTCATTCCCGGAGGAAAACCTGAAGGAAACAGGGTTTCCGCTGACCTGGGAAATCCGATCGTAACGGACAGGGTCTTTCTGTCCGGCGATGTGAGATCGGGTTTTGCGTCGAACATCGGGATGATCGTGGAGGCAATAGGTTCGGGACAGGATACGGCAATCGAGGTCCACAGGGTTCTGTCCGGCAAGGCGCTCCCAGTAACATCGGACAGGGAGATAGCGTATTACTCCACGATGAAAGTACGATACTTCGAGGAGCTGGCGAGAGCCCGCGTGACCAGGATTCCGTTAGCGGATCGGCAATTTAACTTCAAGGAGACGACACTGCCCCTTCCCAGGGAAGTGGCTATCGAAATGGCGAAGCGGTGCTTTTTCTGCGGCATCTGCACCCAGTGCGACTGGTGCTATGATTACGGAAGGGGGGCGGTCGCAAAGTTGATGGTCCCTTGGAGCCCAGACGTGGATGCACACTTTTTCAAGTTCATCGGGGAACTCGTTACCGACAAAACAAAAGAGGCTGTCTGGGCATGTCCGAGAAACACAATGGCTATCGTCCCTGATGAGGGAAAATGGGAGGCGATCATTGAAGACCAGTACATTTGAGGGGAATCACATGAGAGGCAAAGATTATTCTCGGCCCTCTGAATTGACGGTGGAGGCTTTTTCGGGCGGGATCAGAGGAATCCCGAATGGTGCGTGCGGGCTTCTGGCTGCTGCGGGCAATATAGCGCTCATGCCTCTTATCAATTCGGCTGCCTGTCTCCAGTACAGGGCGAGGACCGGTGCGGGCATAACGCTGAAAGGTGTTTATGAAAATATCAACTTTTTTGTCTTCCACATCATGTACCGGACTGACTCCAAGAGGAGCGAGCTGGAGGAATGGTTTCTCCGGTACGGGCTTCACCTCCTGGATAAAGAAGAAATGGTAAGGAGGAAGTACTATTACGAGTACGATATGCCCCGCATGGTCAGGTACATCGTTTCACCCCCGACGAGAGAGGAGATGCTCGAACTTGCAAGGCACGATGATCAGAACCGGTTCGTCATAGAAAGGGTCTCAGAGTTTAACACTCTTTTCAAGGACGACGCGAGGATATTTTCCAGCGGGAGAGGTACGGGAACGTTTCTCACTGCTTTTGAGCTCTCAGACACGATAAAGATCTTCGAGATAGAGCAGTACGGAGATGAGGACATACGTGCCCTTCAGGTACATATGAGATGGCCGACGATCACGGGCAGGGGGCTCTGGTGGGGACCGCAGCCGATAGCCCTCTACAACGTTTCGGGGATTCATAACGGCCATCTCTCTTCAGACAGAGCAAACAGCAGGGCGCTGGAGCAGATAGGAGTGAGGATGCAGGTGGGTACCGATTCGGAAGCGATTTTTCTTGAGATTACCCACCTCATATCACAGGGTTTTACTCTCCGGGACATCGAGTGGATCATGGCACAGAAGTTTCCCGAAGAAGTTCAGCTGATGGATGAGGCTGAGAGAGACCGATACCTCAATCTCACCCGTGATCCCGTCTATTCCCAGTTCAAGATGAGCGGTCCCTCTACCGCCATGGTGCTCGTGGAAGATATTCTTGTGGGGATAACCGACAGGGACCACTTGCGGCCCTTCGCTGTGGGTGAGAGCGAGGACATTGTGATCATGGGAAGCGAGGAGAGGGCGATAATATCGGCGGCACATCTACTGGGCAAGAATGTCAGGCTCCACACCCCGGAAGCCGGAAAAGTTGTCGGGTACCGGATTGGGGATGATAGGGTCGAAAAGCTCGATTATTCGTGGAAAAGGGAAGCCTGAAAATGGGAGAAAAAACCAAGGTAATAAGACAGAGTAAGATTGTCTATGATCCCCCCAGGGAGCTTGGCATGTACAATTACTCTCCTCGGTACCGGGTGGTTGTTACATCCGAGGAGGATGAGCCGGGCCACGGGTGTGTCTTCTGCAGCACGTGCGTGTTCGAGTGCACACACAACCTCAAAAACCCCCAGCTTCCACACGGTGTGTTCTGGATGGAGGAGGTTCCCGTTGATGAGCAGGGGAATCGGGTAGAAGAGCCTGAGTCGGGTGTGTTCTTTGTGGATAAGATACTCCATATTGTCGAAGAAGAGTGCTGCAACTGCAAAAGGTGCGTTAGGTACTGCCCCCAGTATTCCATTAAAGTCTTCGACAATCCTGACTACACCGATATTGGAAACAGGGTGACCGATGCCGAGGTGATCAACCAGAATCTCGCAAGGTCGAGAGGAGAGAGCCTTCTCTATTCTTCCCACCTCGGGCCGGTAAGAACGGGGCTGCGCGATCACTGGATGATAGACGCTGCGGAGATTCTGAGCCCGCAGCGGGACCACCGGTTCGAATATGCGGGAAGGCTGCGAGACGGAGTCCTGGGCAAGAGAGTGGCGAAATACCCGGTTAAAACGCCCGTTTTCGATTGCAATATGAGTTACGGGTCCAACGCTCACGAGACCGTTCTAGCGCGCCTGCTCGCGTCGATTGAATTGGGGAGACCCTTCTTCAGCGGGGAAGGGTACGTACATCCCGATATGATGAGCGCCGCAAAGCACATTATTCTTCAATTCGGATCTGGGGGTCTGGGTCCCTGGATCGATCTTGAAAAGTTTGCCGGTTTTTCCATGAAGTACGGCCAGGACGCGAAAAAAGGAAAGGGAGGCCATCTCCCGGCAGTGAAAAATGACCTCGAGATCGCGCTGATCAGGTGTGTGGAGGCGCTGCGTCCCATCACTTCGCCGAACCCGCAGCACCTTCAGTATTCGATAGAAGAGCTGCCCATGCGGGTTGAAACGCTCCGGGCACTTCTCGGTGACGAGAAGGTCATCGGAGCAGATGTTTACGGAACAGCCTGGAATTTTCCCGAGATAGTCGTGGCCCTCGCCCGGGCAGGTTTCGATTACATGACCATTAAGGGTGCCGATGGTTCAACGGGGGCCGCTCACATGATGGATCTGAAAAACAGGGGCCTGAACATCGTATATCTCGCCCACATCGCTGATGTGGCTCTCCGAGAGGCCGGACTGAGGGAAAGAGTCTCTGTGATAGCGGAAGGGGGAGTCAAAGACGGCTTCGAAGCCATGCTTGTTCTCCTCGCCGGGGCTGATTTTGTCGGGGTCGGCATGGCCCAGTTTATCCCGATCGGATGTACGCTCTGTGAGCGCTGTCACACAGACCAGTGCGCCTGGGGGATAACGACGAGAAAATTCGGCCACAGGATCGACCCTGAAGTCGGCGGAAAGAGAATAGCGGAAATGAACAGGGCGTGGCATTCAGAGATGGAGGGGTTCTCAGCCGGGCTCGGCATGAGCACCCATCAGGACGTGGTGGGAGCCAGGCGGTTTCGGTATCATGGGCAAGACCCGCTCCTTTTCGAGAATTTCGGTAAGGGCGAGATTGCGGGACAGGTGGAAATGCAACCCCTCTCGAGGGCACAGGCTTTTTACCTGGCGCCCCTATCTCAGAAAAGACACGAAACGAAGGATTTCATCGAGAAGGTCCTGGAAAATATCTGCGGCGATGAGCTTCACATCGAAGTAGATGTGGTATGCGGATCTCTCCCCCTCAACCTCGCCATGAAAGAAGCTGCGGAACGAGGCGTAAAAAAATTCTCTTTAAAAAACGTCTGCGGCCAGAGGTACATCGGCGTCGGAGTCAGGGCTGAGGAGATCCATGTGCACGGACTTTCCGGAAACAACTCATATGCCTTCACGAGAGGAGTAAAGGTTTTCACCTATCCCTCCACGGTGGGACAAACACTCATACCGGGAGACGCCCAGGTGGGGGTGGGAAACACGTCGAATCCGGGGGAGATTAATATAGCGGGCCGAGTGAACGACCTTTTCGCCTCCTACGCTGTTTCGGGGAAATTCAGAGTTGCGAAAGGTGGGGGTGTGAGAAATTTACTCCTTTTCAAGGCCGGCCTCCCCACCGTTTGGAAAAAGCAGGCAGAGGAAGATTACCGGTTTTTGAGCGATTACGAAATCAAAGAAGAATTGCTCGGAAGATACCAGGAGAGAAAGGCGCTGATCGAAAGTCTCGGATTCGAAAAATATTTGGAACGATTTAGAAAGGAAGTGGACGAAAGGGTCCCTCCCGTGGGTGTTTTCGGGCTCGGCTACGATAAAGGGATGGGAGACTACTTCATGGAGTACGCCCAGGGAGGGTTAGGAATCCTTTTGAACATCTTTAACCTCGATTTTCCCGTCGGATACTACGTCTGTTCTGGGTTGTCAGCAGGTGCTGCCTTTATCAGGGGCACGGTGAGGAAAGAGCAGCTTGGTATCGGAGTCAAGCTCGTTGAATCGGTGAGCGTTGCAGCGGAGAGGGAATTTTTAGCCAGAGAAATTACAGATTTTATCAGGGTGTTTGAAAAGTCCGGACTCGAGGACCAGTATTTGACCGGCTTTGATCGCTTCACGAATAGGTTCGCGAAAGATAGCGAACAAATCCTCGATGAATTTGTCAAGATAGTGCCATTTGACCTCGATACCGTCCGGCTTCCCCGATAGATGACACGAAAAATTTCAACCAGCTCTTTCCTCGGCCAGCGGATTGTCAGAATTTCTGAAAAATTAAAAGGTGGGGAAGGGTTCGCTCTCATGCTGGTAACGTGGGGGACACAGGGGTAAGGAGCCGCAGGAGGTTAAGGTGTTAAGAGAAAAACTCGTTACCGTGGCAACCTTCTCAGATGTCCTGGAGGCCAAGATAGTTCAGTCGATGCTCGAGTCCGAGGGCATTTTCTGTTTTATGCAGGACGAGAACATCATCGGTATCAACTGGATGCTCTCTGCTGCCGTGGGCGGAGTGAAACTCAAAGTCAGGGAATCAGATCTGAATGAGGCTTCGCTGCTTCTTTCGGAAAATGCGAAGATGGTGATGGTCCCTGAATTTGCTTCAGACGAGCGAGCGCAAAGTAGTGATGAAGCTTTACGGTGCCTGGAATGCGGTTCCGATAACGTGGTCAGGTCGCAGTTTTCAAAGCGCGCTTTCTTCCTCTCCTGGATTTTTCTCGGATTTCCCATCCCGCTTTTTAGAAATTCTTACCGGTGCCTGAGCTGCTTTCGAACATGGAAAAAGAATAAGCGTGGTTGATAGGTCTATCAGGGGCGCCTTTCTCATAAAGCAATCACCGGAATCAACATTTTTGAAATGAATCTTTTCAGCTAGCAGCAGATTCGCTCAGACAGTTACTCAGATAGGCACCCTCAGCGAAGAGCCGATATTTTCATGCCGAGTTTCCTTACAAAGAGGGGATAAATGGTTGCGGCCTCAATAAGTACCTCATTTCTCATGATCTGAATCGTCTCTTCACAGGGCAGGGGGGATACGGGTCGATCTTGAGGTATGAAGACCTCGAAACCAGTGTTGTTCTCTATTTCTCTCGCTGTGACACCCCGGTGAATCGACTCGACTTCCAGCCTCTCTCTATCGGGGTTATACCTGAATACACACAGGGGAGTGACGACCTTCGTGACTCTCCCTTTTCTCCAGTGATATCTGTCGTCACCCCGCGAAGTAACGAAGTCCAGTTTTTCAACAAAAACCCGGATATTGTGGTTCATAGCGAACAGGATAGTGCGCCTCGACATGTAAGAAAGCATCGCCGAACCAGCTCCTCCGGGAAGCCTCACTCTGGGGGCATCATATTCCCCGATGCAGGTGAGGTTGATGTTTCCCTTCCCGTCGATCTGAGCGCCGGAGAGAAAGAATAGACCGAGCCTGCCCCTCTGTGCAAGGTCGAAGAGCTCTTTGGAGCCGTCGACGAGTGCAGCTTCCTCATCGCCGAGCACGATGAGCTTTCCCAGGGTTGCGTGGGTTTTTCTTGCCAGCAGTGCACCCATAAGCGGCACAGGAGACAGTGTTCCCACGCCCGTTATCTCCCTGTCCCGGACCTCCCTTGAAATAAGAAAGGAAAGGTACTCCTCAACGGTTATGTTCGATTCATGAAAGGGCATTCTCGAAGAACTTTTTCCCCACTTTTTCAACGTACTCCTCTTCGCTCATTCCCCTCACATATGTGTCCAGATATTTCT
>CAYFXN010000004.1:0-14590 GCA_964347065.1 uncultured bacterium
GAGAACGTTACCATGGAGGATAAACAGCAATATTCCACGATGGCAGCCGAGCGCATCGCTTCTTTGCGTCCAGACGGCGTCATCGTTTCCAAAGAAGGATTTGGCAATCCCGATGCCGATCTCATGATGAACTGCTCCAAGATCGAGGCGTATGGCATAAAAACGGTTCTTTTAACTGATGAATTTGCGGGACAAGCGGGAGCCTCACAGTCGCTCGTCGACACCCACCCAAGCGCCGATGCCATCATCTCCACCGGGAACGCCAATGAAGTGGTAATTCTGCCGCCCCTGGAAAAAATCATCGGCGATGACAGCGTTATCACGCAACTGGCCGGCGGGTCCAGTAAATGCCGGCTCCCCGACGGCAGTGTCGCCGTCGAGCTTCAGGTACTGATCGGATCCAACAACCAATTGGGGTATGAGAAAACTTCCACGAGGTTCATATAAATGTCCGAAACTTCGCAAGGCAAAAAATATCGCATCGTTCATTACGTCAATCAATTTTTCGGTGGTGTGGGCGGCGAAGAGGAGGCGTACTGCGAACCCCGCACGATCCGGGGCCCGCAGGGGCCCGGACAACTGCTGAAAAAAATTTTTCATGAGCAAAATGCTACAGTCGAAATCGTCGCCACGGTCATTTGCGGCGACAGCTATTTCGCCGAAAATGAAGAAAAATGCCTCGGGGAGATTATTCCCGAGATCCAGGGATACCGTCCGGATCTGGTCGTTGCCGGACCGGCTTTTAATGCCGGAAGATACGGCATGGCCTGCGGCGCGATCTGCGAAACCCTCAATCAGATGGGCATTCCCGCCATCACTGCCATGTACAAAGAAAACCCGGGCGTTGACCAGTACAGGCAGTCGGTTTTCATCCTCGAATGTGCCGACGGTGTCACCGGCATGGAAGATGCCGCCTCGAAAATGGTCCGCCTGGGCATGAAACTTTTACGTGGTGAGAAAATTGAAATCCCAAGGGTCGAAGGCTGTTTTGAACAGGGACTGAGAAAAAATTATTTCCATACAGAGCCTGCCTACCAGCGCGCCGTCACAATGCTCCTTAAAAAGGTGCGGGGGGAATCATTTGAAACCGAATATCCCATTCCCTTTTTCGACCGTGTGGAGCCCCAGCCGGCCATTGCCGACCTGAAAGGGTTAACGATTGCTTTGATCACATCCGGCGGTATCGTGCCTACGGGAAATCCGGACCACATAGAAAGCTCCAACGCTTCCAAATACGGAAGATATACGCTTACCGGGTTGGAAAAACTGGATGCCCGGACCCATCAGTCCGCTCACGGCGGATATGACAATACCTATGCCAACATAGATCCCAACAGGGTCCTGCCCCTCGACATGATGCGGGAACTGGAAAAGGACATGGGCTTTAAACAGTACGAATGGTTCTACTCTACCGTGGGCAACGGAACCTCGGTGGACAGCGCCCAGAAATTTGCGGAAGAGATTTCCGTCGATCTTGTCCGGGACGGCGTTTCGGCGGTCATCCTCACTTCCACGTGAGGGACCTGCACTCGTTGCGGGGCAACGATAGCGAAAGAGATAGAGCTCGCTGGAATCCCGGTGGCCCACATCTGTTCCATCATCACCATCTCCCAGACCGTGGGCGCCAACAGGATCATACCGGCCATTGCCATACCCCATCCCCTGGGGAACCCCGGGCTCTCGGCGGATGAAGAAAAAGACCTGAGACGGAACCTTTTGAAAAAAGCGTTCGATGCGCTACAGACACCCATCGAAGAACAGACCGTTTTTCATGATCAATAATGTGATACCTATGGGACACGTTTGATACGGATACGTAAATGAGTCGTGGAGACCATCTCATTGAAATCAATGAAGTCGATTTTCATGAAGATGTGTTGTCCTCAGATATTCCCGTAGTGGTAGACTTTTTCACTCCTCCATGCGCACCCTGCAGGGCTCTTCTACCCGTTCTACATAGAGTGGCCGGAAAATTTTCGAACATCAAATTCTTCAAAATCAATGCATGGAACAATCAAAACCTCTGCGCCAGGTTTAAAATCGTGGGTGTTCCGGCGCTCCTTTTTTTCATGAGGGGACAAAATGTTTTGAGGATCGATGGTTTTGATACCTCAACGGAAAAAAGGATAGAAGATGGGTTGAAAAAAATAGAGGAGATGTAACATGAATTCAAGGCAGGTAATCATCAAAAAATGTTCCAATATCCTCGTTCATCTTCCCGATTTCGTCCGTCACGGATCCAAACCGTCAAGAGAAATCAAAAAGCACCCAGAACTCACAGGGAGAATTACCCGTCACCTGAGAAGTATGGAAGAAGCGGTAGGCTATGCTCCCAATCAGGTTTTCATCGGTAATATGGAACCTGACAGGCTCAGATCAGTGAACCAGCCATGGTTCCATAATCTCGTAAATAGCGAAGACGGTTTCGGCAGGTCGGGCCCCTTCGGAGAAATCATGTCCCAGGAAGAGTTCTACGCTCTTTTAAAAGGCTCAACGGATGAATCCTCCTATGACCTGGTCTGGCTCGAAAAAAATTTTTTACGTGATACCGTTTTCCCGGCGATACAAGAACACGCCCTGTGTAACTGCGATGATCTGCTGCAGAAGTTGCAAAATGGGAAAAGCATAGAAGAAATCCATCAAAAAATAGACCGCGACCAGTCGCTTCCCCTTTATCATAACGATAACCTGATCGGCTGTTTTCAAAGACATCACGAAGAAGACGAATCGCTCAAGGCCGATGTGCTCATGGAAAATCTGATCACCAAGGCCTCGGCATTTTTAGCGCTGAAACATCTGCTTCGCGGCTCAGACATAGATGCGTCGGACATCGATTTTATCATCAGCTGTTCCGAAGAGGCGGCGGGCGACAGGTACCAGCGGGGCGGCGGTAATATGGCCCGCGCCATCGGCGAAATGTCCGGATGTTACAACGCCACCTCCTGCGACGTCAAATCGTTCTGTGTAGGTCCCCATTATGCCATTCTGCATGCAGCGGCTCTGGTCAAAGCAGGACTGTTTAAAAATGTGGCCGTCGTGGCCGGGGGCTCGCTCACAAAACTGGGCATGAAGTTCCAGGGACACCTCGAGAAAAACATGCCCATTCTGGAGGACGTGGTCGGCGGCGTGGCGTTTCTGGTAACGAAAGATGACGGGTACTCACCAATCCTCAGGCTCGATCTCCTCGGAAAGTACCCCATAGGGGCAGGCGGCTCACAGCAGCGCATTCAGGAAAGCCTGATCCTGAAACCGCTCAAAGCCGGGGGCTTGAAATTAACGGACATCGACCGCTACGCCACCGAACTGCAAAACCCCGAAATCACCCTGCCGATCGGGCAGGATGACATTCCCCTGAAAAACTACCGGCTCATCGCGGCCCTGGCAGTTCAGCAGAAAGAGATCGAGAAGTCCCAGATGAGTGAGTTCATCGAAAAGCGGGGACTGGTCGGCTTTGCCCCGACACAGGGGCACATTCCCGCCGGCGTTCCCTATATTGCCCATGGAATAAGGGAAATCCTGGGAGGCAGGAAAAAACGTATCATGATCGTGGCGAAGGGCAGCCCGTTTTTAACCCGAATGACGAATTTGTCCGACGGTTTATCCATTGTTCTCGGAGAAAACCCGAAAAACAGTGAGGAGGGGAAAAATGCTCGATGGCAAAAAGGTGATCGCTTTCGGAGACGGCCAGGAAATCAAGGGAGAATCGTTAAAAAAGTGTCTGGAAGCCGCAGGAGCGCAAGTCATCCTGGTCAGGGAAGCCTGTTTCGTCTGAACGGCTGCTCTGGCACTTGACTTGGAGAGTCAAGAGGCGATCAAAAAAGCAGCCGAAGAACATTCTACGGAAAATCTCTTCGTGGTGTGGGGAATCACCAATGAACAATATCTCGAAGTCGGCTCCAGGACCGTTATCGATGGAGACCCCAGCTGGTCCGGTGCTCTGGCAGGACAATGTCTTAACCTGAAAGTGTTTCACGTTCTCGAGCCTGAAATGAAAAATCACATCCCCGAAGATGTTTACGATGACGAGCTCATGCTTTTGGAACTGGCAGTGGGTGATGAAAAAATCGAAAAGATTGTTTCCATGATGGAAACATTCCGTTCTCATCTTTTCACGAGTTGATTGATTACGTTCTGGCACCTAAAAGGTTAGAGGTTGCTCAACGCGGGCATCATAGTTTGTTCAGAGTTCATAGTTAAAACCCTAAACCAAAACCGGAGGACGAGAACCTGTTGCTAGGGTTCGGTTATTAAACCATAAGCAAAGGAATGGTAGGGGCTGTTCGCGAACCGCCCCTACGCATAAACAATATACATAACCTTCCAGGACAAATGGCAGGGCCTGACCCCCTTTCTGTATGAACCTTGAACGTGCCTTCCGGGATCTGAAGGGAGTCCACATACTATCAGAATCGAAACCGGAGACCGACCTCGATATTGTGACTCATGTATTCCGTATCAAATCTTCTTCCCGTCAGGTCCGACAGTTCCGGGTCTGCCGTTGCAAAGAAGCGATAGCCGAAAACCATAGCCATACCGTCCCTCACATTGAGGGTAACACCTGCCATGAGCTGATATGCGAAGACCCCGTCCTCGTCATCAATGAAGGGAGCATCGGTAAACGGGCCACCGAATGCATCGACATCATACCTTATAAGAGCCCATCCAATGCCGGCGCCCACATAGGGAGTCCATTTCCCGCCTGATCCGATGTCGTAGTAAACATTCGCCATGAAGGCCAGGGAATCGACATCGCCGTCTCCCCCCTCATCCACGCCGGCCCGGGTAAATTCCCCAAAAACGTAGCGCTGGTAAAAAATTTGCCCATCGACGCGGAACCTCTCATTGATAAAGTAGCCAAGCGATCCTCCCACACCAAATCCGGGAAAGGTATCACTCTCGAGGCTCTCGCCGAGTGCCGTTGGATTATGATTAGCATCTTGAAGGTGTGTTAGAGCTGCGCGCAGATCAACGTAAAAATTATCTTCTGCGAATCCTGCTGATGTCGTAATAGAGAAGATCAGTACAGCCGCTGCTGTTATGATCCTCCTCACCATTTTATTTTCCAATACCCGGATCATTCCCTGCTCCTTCATTACTTTTAATAAATGATTATTATTCACGAATTAGCAGCACAAGGTTCACCTGTCACGTGTTGGGTCAAGGCCTGTTTTATGCCTTCCCGAAAAAATTACATTGAAGACAAAATGCCGGTCTTGACCCCGCTTCCGGTTTCACTCCTTCCTCTTTCTCCGGATTCCGAACCACAGCGCAGCGAGAATAAGCAGACTATAAGCACCCACTCCTTCAATATTATCCACCCCTTCGCGGACGATGGAACATCCGCTGACGGTGGCGGAGTAATTGACATCACCATCAAAAGGGAAGTCATTGGGAACCCCCGTGCCGATTAACGCGATATCAACAGTCGGGGTATCGGGATCATCGCAGTCGATCGTAAGGGCTGCGCTGTAGGTTGCTTCTGATTGGGGGTAGAATTTAATGAGGCATGTGCAACTGGTGCCGGCTTCTATCGTTATCGGCAGGTCTCCACAGGGATCAGTTCCTCCATTCGCTAAAAAGATAAAGTTCTCCGTATCTGAGAGGGTTATACCGGATATGTTGAGTATATCCGTTCCCCCGTTCGTTATGGTCACCTCTTCTGAATCGGAAAAACCAACCCACAAATTTCCCCAGTCATAATTTTCCTTCGATACGGAAATATCGGGTGCAGGATCAGCCGCCAGGTACGATCCCCCCGCTCCGCTTAAATAACCCCTGAACACGATCTGTCCAGAACCTTTTGTTACCCCTGCTTCTGCTATCGATGCGGTGCTAGCAGGCACGAGGTTAATGGTCAGACCGAGCACGAAGGATACAATAGGCATCCCGATTATTTGCATCCTTGTAATGTTCATTTACTTCCCCTCCCGCAACAGTATTAATGAATGAATATTCATTCATTAAATAACAATAACTGATTCCCCTGTCAAGGGAAAAAATTGACCTGTTAAAAAAAATCTTCGTGAGGATTTTGAAATTATTTCATGCGGGATTTCTTATGCCTGCATGCAATCATTTTTTCCCGGTATCCCCTCCCACCGCTGCCTGCCCCGGGCCTTTACGATGGCAATTGTCACGGGTCCGTTCATTTTGTTACATTAGAGAGAATGCCCGCATGGTTCTACATACTCCGCCTGCGATCCGGAAGGCTCTACTGCGGAGCAACGAAAGACATTCAAAGGCGAATGGGAGAGCATTCTGTAAAGAAGGCGTGCAGGACCACCACTTCCGATCCCATCGATGCGTTAGTTTATTCGGAGACTTTCAAAACATATTCAGAAGCGCTGAAACGGGAGGCAGAGGTCAAGCGCTGGCCGCGGAAGAAGAAAGAAGCCCTCATCGCAGGCAATACTGATACCGGGTAAGCTCCTGGGGGTCCGTTCACATATCCTCTTGTCGGATGAGCGAGACAGGGGAAATATCCACCAATAGGAATCCCATAAACTCGTAAGACTTTCCATCCGGCTCACCTCCTTTCTGACCACATAGACAGATGGGGGACGGAAAAGGATACACCTCGTTCTGATTATTAGTATCTCTTACTCGGGATGTTCGGGATCGGGCTTTCGATCGCACACCAGGACGTCATCTTCATCACGGTCGAAGCTGCACCCGGATTCGAGGACGCTTTTCAGCTTCGCCCGGCCCCGGTGTAACCTGATTTTGACGGTTTCCAGGGAAAGTCCCAGAATTTCAGCAATTTCCTGATTGTTCAGCTCTTCCACATCACTCAGCGTGACAACTGCGCGGTAATTCTCCGGAAGGCTGCCTATGAAATCATGAACACATGAACTCATTTCCCCCCGCATGACCTGCTTTTCAATGGGGGGTTTTTTCTCCCCCGTCGAAAGATCGAAATCTTCGATAGGTCTTCCATCCTGGGAAATTGAAGTGCTCGTCCGTGCTTCCTTGAACGATCTGCTGCGCAGCCTGTCAGTTGCCACATTGGTTGCGATGCGATAGATCCAGGTAGAGAGATTCGCTTCTCCCCTGAATTCCCGGAGACCCTTGCTTATTCTCACGAATACTTCCTGAGTCAAATCCTCAGCTTCGCTCGGTCCGACCAGTCTCGTCAGGTAGCGGATTATCCGGAAACGGTAAGCCTCGTAGATAGTATGGAAGTCCAGAGTGGAATCGGTCATAGTTTATTCTAATACATTTTTCCCAAAATGAAAGGATGTGGGGGGGACAAGCCCTGCCATTTGTGCTTCATTTTAATTTTCATGAACGTCAGAAAGCAGGGCTTGACCCCATGAATGCGGTATTAGATTATATCCCCGAGGACTAAAAATGAAGGAGAGACGCGATGAAAATCGATGAGAGCATGTGGAAATTTATTCAGCAACACCTGGGGTACAACGATACGGAGATGGAGAAATTCCGGGAAAATCCAAGAAATGAAGATGTCCTGTACAAGGGGCTCGCCCTTATGGGGAAGACGATCGTCCTTGAGGTTGCGGAATCACAGGGGTGTAATAGTCAACACAAGGTGGGTGATAAGCTCTACTTCGATGGTGCAGGAAACCTCATCACGAAACTCAACCCGGCGAGGATCTGTGTCTACGCTTTGAGTGCGGCAGCTAAATTAATCTTCGCATCGAATGAGCTATTCTATGCCGGCGTCGATCCCAACGAGATGCGATTTAAAAGAGTCGGCTGCTTTGATGTGGGAGTGCAGTGCGGCGGTTGGGGAAATATAGTCATGGAGTTAAGCGTAGAAGATCGGAAGTAATGTTCTGGGGGTCGTTTCCCATTCCCTCAGATTTTTATCTCATATCGCTCATTCGACATGAGGAAATGGGAACTGACCCGGGTGGTTTCGAAGATAAGTCCATTTTCATGTTGTATAAAATAAAAAATTGTAATAAACATAAAGCCGTATCCTTCATATATACAGACAATAAAGACCGAATGGTACACGAGGAAAAAAATCCTTTACAGGGGTAACTATCTCCATAAACAAATGGGAGGGTTCGATGTATGGACGTTTTAGATCGTCATGATCCATTAACACGCATCTTCATCCAGATGAACAGAGATCTTTTCTTGAGTGAAGATTGTAAAAAGTGTTGGTTGAAATTCTACAGATACTTCGCCCTTATAAATCGCCGGGGGACATCGTAGCTTTTCTGCCGATGGAGAGAATACGAAGAATAGAAAGCAGATAGCAGAAAGATACCTTCTTCTGCCTGATTAGCGAGAAGCGAAATCTCTTCCCCAACCGATTTGGGAAAGTTTGCCGCTCAAATCACAAGCAGCGATCATGAAAGGGGGGGAAACAGTTAAGGACGTTGAGGTCAATAGCCATTCACAAGATTCTGGAGACAAACATATTTACCATACTGCTGGATATGCGGGTATGATAATACATACGGCTGCACTACAAGCAGGGGCAGGCATTATACAAAGTTGTCATATGTTTCAAAAAGGAGAGCACAATGAACATCTACGTAGGTAATTTATCACCCACGGTCACCGAAGATGACCTGCGGGAGGCTTTTGAAGAATTCGGGAAGGTTGAATCGGTAAACATTCTAAAGGATAGGTTTAGTGGTGAATCAAGGGGTTTTGGATTCGTCGAGATGCCCGCCAAGGACGAGGCCCGTTCTGCGATTGATGGCCTCAATGACAAAGAGCTGAAGGGAAGAAACCTTAAAGTGAATGAGGCGCGACCCCGCCCCGACAGCCGTCAAGGGAGGGGAGGACGAGGGGGAGGCCGCCGCTACTAATCACCGACAAACCGATACAAGAGAATAAGAATACAATTTCGCCGATCAAACCATTCGATCAGGCAGTTGAACGCATGGGCTGCTTCCTGCAGGAAAATGGTGACATGCTCCTGCAGCACGCTGAATTCATATGAAAGGGAAGAAAAAAAACGAAGAGGCAGTAAAAAAGCCCCGAAAATTATCGGGGCTTTTCAGTCCATTATTTCGTTTGCCTCAGCTAACTTTTACAACATTGGTAGCCTGAGGTCCTTTTGGGCCTTCGGAAATTTCAAACTCCACCTTGTCTCCTTCGTACAGGGTCTTAAAACCCTCCATCTGAAGTGCAGAGAAATGGACAAAAACATCCGGACCGTTTTCCTGTTCGATGAACCCGTAACCTTTGGCCTCACTGAACCACTTTACATTACCTTCTACCATCTTGATAAACCTCCTTGTATAAATGTCCCACCCGCACCGGCAAGCAATTTGTGTGGGTGGTTCATCCAATTCACCGCGACAACACCTTTCGACATTGAACCCGGTGAAATAGATTACCCTTTCGTGCATCTCCCAAAAACGTCTTGGTAAGACAAATCCTCATATTTCATTTCCACGCGGTTTTGCGTTGTTGGGTTCCGCACTATTATTGTGTCCTCTTGTCTCTATTGTTGTGCTAAGAAATAGGTCGAATAACCTGTGTGGCGGGATAGGCCATTGTTCCACTTTCTTAAGCCTAACTTAAAATTATAATCCTGATTTTGGCAATTGTCAAATAAATTTAAATAAACTCATCTATGGAACTTAACTTTGACCACTGAACCTCAAACCCTGAACTGACCTGTTGAGGATTCGAGGAAAATTGCATCCCTCTCACGATGTTTCCGGTGGGTCAATTTTCCCATTACTTTCTCTGACGAAAGAGAGGCTGGCTGAGGACAGAACCACCAGCACGGATCCGATGTTGTGCACCACGGCACCCATGATGGGCGTAAGAACCCCGATGCCGCTTGCAAGGACGGCAACGAGATTGAAGATCATGCCAAAGACTATGTTGAGCACGATAATCTTCAGCATTCTCCTGCTCAGGGCCACGAGAAAGGGGATTTTCGATATGTCATCCATCATGAGGGCAATGTCGGCAGTCTCGAGCGCGATGTCGGTCCCCGCGGCACCCATGGCAATTCCCACGTTCGCCGTGGCAAGTGCAGGGGCATCGTTTATCCCGTCGCCGGCAAATGCGACGATGCTTCCCTCCTCCTGATAAGATCGTATCCTCTTGAGTTTCTCTTCCGGGCTCTGCCCGTACCATACGTCTGAAAGACCCACCGAGCCAGCCACGAGACGGGCCGACTTCTCGTGATCACCGGTGAGAAGACCGGTCTGTGAGATCCCCATCGATCGAAGCCGCATGATCGTTTGTTTCGCCTCTTTTCGCACATGGTCGGACACGCTGATAATCCCTATGGGACTGCTGTCCTGATAGACCACGATGGGCGTGGCCCCCCGTTGTTTGAATACCTCCAGGTTCCGGCGCAACCGTTGCGGGAGATTGATCGTGCCTCCCCCAAGATAGGTTGTCCCCACCTCGACGAGGGCTCCGTCAACCCGGCCGCTCACGCCCAGCCCGACCCTGGTCATGAGTCCTTCGGCTTCCCGAAAGCGAACTCCGGTTCGGTTTGCGGCATCGAGAACGGCTCTTGCCAGGGGATGGTTGCTGTTTTTCTCGACGCTTGCCGCGCGGGCAAGAACCTCATCGGTATGGAAGCCCTCGGCGGATACGATCTCATCTACTTCGGGCTTTCCCTCGGTGAGGGTGCCGGTCTTGTCGAAGAGCATTACGTCGACTTTGCTCATCACTTCGATAAACAGCCCCCCCTTTACCAGAATTCCCGATCGTGCCAGGCGGCCGATGGTGGCGACGATAGCCGTTGGAGCTGCCAGAATGAGGGCACAGGGGCACCCCACGATGAGCACGGCTATCGCCCTGCTCGTATCTCCCGTGAGAATCCAGGCTGCACCTGCAAAGGTGAGAATGAGGGGGGTAAACCAGCGGGCGTACCGGTCGATGAGACGTATCGCACGGGGTTTATGGGCTTCGGCTTCCGATACGAGCCTAATGACACGGCCGAGGGTCGAGTCTTCTCCCACCCTCGTCGCCATCACCCTGATGGCCCCTGTCTGGTTGAGCGTGCCGGCATATATTTCATCGCCAGCCTTCTTCTCCACGGGAATCGGCTCCCCCGTTACTGGCGATTCGTCAACTGCGGTCATCCCATCGATAACGGAGCCGTCGACGGGAACCCGTTCTCCCGGTTTCACGAGGAGGCTGTCCCCATTTTTAACCGCGGATATGTTTACGATTCGTTCTTCTCCGTCGACGATGACGGTGGCAGTTTTCGGGGATATTTCCATGAGTGACCTGATCGCGTGACGCGCCGACTCGCTCGTGGCCTGCTCGATCAGCGAGCCGAGGACCATCACGAAACTCACCACGGCAGCGGTTAAAAATTCCCCCTCGACCAGGCTCGCGATCACGGCGATACTCACCAGCTCGTCGACGTTGACCCTCCTCTTGATGAGGCCCTCGACTGCGCCTTTGAGGATCGGCACGCCGTTCAGGATGACGGATGCAAGGGCCAGGGAAATCCCAATGGGAGTATCGAGGGCGGCCTTTCCTTCAAACAGGTAGGCCGCAAGGGCAAAGGCACCTCCAAGACATATGCGGTAAAAGTCGAACTTTTTTATCAGCTCCCTGGGAACACCGAGCCGGGAAAAACGTCCGATCACTTTTTTCGTCCTCCCTGGGACTCACGTTGCATGCGCGCCGCGCTCCGGGGCCGTGGCGCAATGAAAACACCTCATTTGATTATGCCAAAAGAGCCATCGCCGCACAAAACTATCGGCCGCATATCCCCCCTCGCGCAGGTTTCGCCCGTTACGCGGGTTCTGAATATAAAACGTGATCATGGAGAGGAGTGTTGAACGGGTCGCTATGATCTTTGATCCGGCCTTCCGGGGAGTTCCGTGGCTTGCCGTGAACCCGTGCGGGCAGGCCGGACAAGGTTCCCCGCACCCGATGGCGAAGCACACGATGTTCACCAAGCCTATTTTTTGAATACCTTCTTGAAAAACTTCTTCATCTTGGCCCATGACTTGGCATCCGCTTCCGCGTTGTACCCGATTTTCATGTTGTATTTCTTCGCGTTTTCGTCCGCTTCGGGATTGGTGAAGCCGTGGGTGGCTCCGGGGTAGGAAATGAACCGGAAATCGGCGCCGGCGCTCTCCATTTCCTTCTTGAATTCTTCCACCTGTTCGGGCGTGATGAAATTGTCATCCTCTCCGTGCAGAACCAGAATTTTCGCTTTTACCGAACCGGCCTTCGCTGGTGCCGACGTGGCCAGTGCGCCGTGAAAGCTGGCAACGCCTTTGAGGTCCACCCCGTCGCGCGCCATCTGCAGTACGATTCCACCGCCAAAGCAGTAGCCGATGGCACCGATGCGATCGGGATCGACATATTTGTGCCCCTTGATAACATCCACGGCCGCCAGGAACCGACTGCGGCCAAGATCCATATTCTTCCTGATCTCCGTCGCGAACTTCCTGGCCTCGTCGGGATGCTCGGACCCTTTGCCGTCGCCGTACATGTCCACCGCCAGGGCCACGTAGCCCAGCTCAGCCAGCATGCGTGCCCGCTTCCTGGCATACTCGTTGAGTCCCCAGAACTCGTGCACCACCAGTACCCCGGGCCGTTTCTCCGAAAAGCTGTCGTCGTAGGCCACATATCCCTTCAACGTCGCCTCGCCCGAAGTGTATTCCACCGCCCCCCCGCGCACCTCGCCATGGGCGGAAACGGCAGTCATAAGCAGCAATAAAATTGTTCCGATTACTCTCATCATACGATCCTCCCCACTGTTTGCTTCGATTAAACTTTGATGAATAATCGCAGGGGGAGTTTCACCCGGAGCCCATCCAGACGAAGGCGCATAATTGAAATGCCCTTCTATGAACTCTGAACTATGGACTCTGAACTATGGACTCTGAACTATGGACTCTGAACTATGGACTCTGGACTCTGAACAAGCAAGGATCAACACATATATGTTTGCAGGGAATCCCGACAATAGACAAAATAAATGGGGTGAGTGAGGGGAATTGAACCCCCAACCACCTGGGCCACAGCCAGGTGCTCTGCCTTTGAGCTACACTCACCACCAGATTCGAGCAGAATAAAATTATATACCCTCGGTGAAGCGACATCAAGGGCATTCGATACTATGAAGAGATACCCAGCATCCGTATCCCCCTCTTCGCTCTTGCGCGAATCCCCTGGTGAAGAGGTAATCGTTGTCCTTTTTCGCGCCGTGGCATTTGAGGCAGCCGTCAACTCTTCCGGCCTTTTGAGCCGATCCACCTGCGCCATACCAGGCCCGGATCCAATCACCGGCCACCCTGTGGACCCCTTGATCTCGTACATAACCGTTATGGCTGCGAGCCTCTCCTGCGGTGTGTAATGCTCCTTTTAAATATTTACGACAACCCTTCGATATTATAGGCGATTATCGATTTTCAGATTTATCCCCCACCACTGCGGGAAATGGCCGAAATAGGGTATAGTATACTTTGAAAACAGACGGGAATTAAAACCTGTGAGGGAGAGAGATGAAGTATGGCGAAAAGGAAATAAAAGAGGCGAAACTTGAAACGTGGGAAAATCCCTTTCCGGAGAGAAACTACACCGTCGAAATCACCTTCCCCGAGTTTTCCTGCCTCTGCCCGAGATCGGGGTACCCCGATTACGCCACCATACGGATAGAGTACGTGCCGGACGGGCTGATCGTGGAACTCAAATCCCTGAAGCTCTACCTGAACGCCTACCGGGACAGACACATCTCCCACGAAGAGTCCACGAACAGGATCTATCAGGATCTCTTCGACCTTTTGAAACCGAGAAAGCTCCAGGTATACGGGGATTTCCATCCCCGCGGGAACGTGAAAACCATCATCAAAGTGTCCTCGGAAGATCCGCTGGCGGGGCAGGATCTGGATACGGATATGGAATAATCAATGAGGCGGCCCGAGCATCCGAAGCTCCGGGAAACAAGAAGTTGAATTGTCTGTCCATAGTCCATAATCCCTAGTCCAGAGGAAGGCAAAAAACAGAACGTCAGATAGCCGAACAATGGCAATTAATGGTAATTCGGAACGGGGAATAAATACAGTTCGGGGTTTCAGAACTTTCCAACTTCAGACCTTTTGCTCATATTAGTTTTAACCTTGGTCTACGGACTACAAACATAAAATTTTGACTATGGACACTGGACTACGGACTATGGACTGGTTTTTCGGGATTCTGGACGAACCATCTTTCATAAAAAAAGGCAGGTGAGAACCTGCCTTTTTTGTAGAGATATGTACCATGTAATTATAGGTAGGGATTTTTGTGCATCTCCTTGAGTCGGATCCACCGCCGGTCGACCTCCGACTGGAACTCTTCGAGCTCTGGCTTGCACTCGGGCCTGAACAGGTGCTTCGTCTTCCCCATGTGCTTCAGCCACTCGGTGACGGGGACCTTCTTTCCCTTCTCCTCGGGGTCGTAATTGATCGTCGTGATACCGTCCTCCACCTCGTAGAGGGGGAAGAAGCAGGAATCGATGGCAGCCTGGATGATCTCCATCGACATGCGCTCCTCGGTCATCCACGCGAGGGGACACATGGAAATGAGCTTCCCGAAGACCAGCCCCTTCTCGGCAATCTTCTGGGCCAGCTCTCCTAGAATGAATTTCTTTTCCGGGTCATCATCGACCATCACCGGTTCACCTTCT